>SICM01000158.1 GCA_009694805.1 Candidatus Latescibacterota bacterium | reverse complement strand
TCCCATCCTGGGCACTGGAGGGCTATCCTCGGCCTCCTTGATCCATCCTCTGCCCATTCCCACTCCCACCCACCCCTATATCTCATAGGCGATCCCTGCTATATTGGGGAGTCGTAGCAGGGTACCCGTCTACCCGGTAACGTACTACGAGTTGCCGTTTTAGGGGTTTTGGGTTTTAATGCCCCGCAGCTCTGCTGCGGGGTTCTTTACTGGCATCTATTTTGCTGTTATCCTATGATCCGACTAACACAGCGCGCTTCTCTTCAGCAGAAGATGGCCCCGCAGCTCATTCATTCGTTGCGCCTCCTTCAGATGCCGACGATTGAGCTGGAGCAGGCCATCCAGCAGGAGCTGGAGATCAACCCCCTCCTCGAACAGGTCGATGAGGTGGAGTTGACCCAGGAGGAAGAGGAGGAGAAGCGCCAGGAGGAGCCGGCGGACGACGAGAGCGCCGTCAAATCCGAGGCCCCTGCCGAGACTCCAGAGGCTCCGGAGCAGGCGGAGTCGGTCGAGACCCCGGAGGTGGTGGAGGAGGCAGAGGTCCCGACGCTGCCCGCGGACGAGCCCGTGGATGCGAGCGTGGCGGCCACGGACGTAGACGGGTCGCTGGACGCCGATGACTGGAAGGACTACCTGAATGAGGCGGCGGCCACCCACCGGGAGGAGTTCGACCCGAACGAGGAGCCGTGGGAGATCACGGAAGCGGATCGTCCCTCGATGATCGATCTCCTCCGGGACCAGTTGCCGCTGACCGACCTGTCCGAGGCCGAGCGGGAGATGGCGGAGTACATCATCGGCAACCTGGACGATGACGGGTTTCTGACGATCTCCACGCAGGAGATCGCCGACGTGCTCGACATCTCTGTCGAAGAGGTGGAGCGCGTCCTGAAGGTCGTACAGTCGTTCGAGCCGTCCGGGATCGCGGCGCGGGACCTGCGCGAGTGCCTGATGATTCAGCTCTGCGACCGGGGGATGGAGGACTCCCTGGCCATGTCCCTGGTGAGGGACCACCTCGATGACCTGATGAACCGGCGCTACAGCCGGATCTGCCGGCTGCTGAACGTGACGAAGGAGCAGGTCAGCGAGGCTTCCAAGGTGATCGAGACCCTCAACCCGAAGCCGGGGTTCTCTCCCGAGCCGCGTCTCAACATGAACCTGGTCTATCCGGACCTGCTGGTGGAGAAGGTGGAGGACAATTTCGTGGTCCTTCTGAACGACCGGAACGTCCCGACCCTCCGGGTGAGCCCCCTCTACAAGGTGCTCCTGAACAAGTCGGAGAAGGAGGGGGGAGAGGCCAAGCAGTTCGTGCTGTCGAAGCTCAACTCCGCCCGATGGCTGATCAACGCCATCGATCAGCGCCGGGGCACGATGCTCAAGGTGATGCGGTGCATCGTGGAGAGCCAGCGGGAGTTCTTTGAAAAGGGGACCGGCAACCTGCGTCCGATGGTCCTTCAGGAGGTCGCGGACAAGGTCAAGATGCACGTTTCCACGATCAGCCGGGTCATCAACGGGAAATATGTGCAGACGCCTCACGGGGTCTACGAGCTGAAGTACTTCTTCGACGGGAAGCTCTCGACAGAGGAGGGGGGGGACATCGGGACCAAGTCGGTGAAGGGGAAGATCGCCAAGATGGTCGCGGAGGAGGACCCCAAGGACCCGTTGAGCGACCAGAGGATTGCGGATGTTCTGAAGGCGGAGGGGATCGACATCGCCCGGCGGACCGTGGCGAAATACCGGGACCAGCTCAAGATCAGCCCGGCGCGCTACCGGAAACGACCGTTTTAAGGGGCTCGGGAGAAGGTGATCCTTTCATCGGCTTCGCCGTGAGGGGTTTCAAAAAGATCCGTCCCTGAGGTCCGGGGTTGGGAGGGTATAAAGCATAAAGGTTGCGCCCCGCGGGAGAAGGCGCAGCTTTTTTTTGCTCTGAGGAGGAGAGGGGCGTCGCCATGACCCCACGGGAACGCTTCATTGCAGCGCTGGAACGGAGGCCCCTGCCCGGGCGTGTGCCGCACTTCGAGCTGGTGTTTTTTCTGACGATGGAGGCCTTCGGGAAGGTACACCCCTCCCACCGGAGCTACCACCAGTGGGACCAGATGGGGGAGCGGGAGCAGGCGCTGCACCGCCATGACATGGCGGACCTGTTCATCGCCACGGCGGAGCGGTTCGAGCACGACGCCATCTTCCTCCACCCGAACCCGAACCGCGAAGCGGAGACGCTGCGCCTCATCGACCTGGTGCGGGAGAAGACCGGGGACACCTACTTCCTGATGCTGCACGGGGACGCGACCTACAGCATCCCCAGCGGAGGGGCGATGGCGGACTGGTGCGCCCGGCTCGTGGAGGCGCCGGAAGCGGTCCGGGCCGAGGCCGCCGAGCGCGTGGACCGGGCGCTGGAGCGGGGGGAACGGCTGGCCCGCCACGGGGGGATCGACGGGTTCGCCCTGTGCGCGGACTACTGTTTCAACACGGGGCCGTTTTTGAGGCCGGACTGGTTCGACGATTTCGTGACGCCTTACCTCGTCCGACTGATCCGGGGATATCGATCCCAGGGGCACTACGTCATCAAGCACACGGACGGGAATATCGTGCCGATCCTGGACAGCCTGCTGGAGGGGAAGCCCCACGCCCTGCATTCGCTGGACCCGCAGGGGGGGGTGGACATCGCCGAGGTGAAGCGGCGGGTCGGGGACCGGGTCTGTCTGATCGGGAACGTGAACTGCGGGATGCTCGACTCGGGGACGGACGAGGCGTGCGTGGCGTCCGCCCGGTACGCCCTGCGCCAGGGCATGCCAGGGGGCGGTTACATCTTCTCCACGAGCAACTGCATCTACACCGGGATGCGGCTGGAGCGATACGAGCTGATCCTAGACGTGTGGCGGAAAGAGGGGAACTACACCAGCGCCTGAGCCGTCGGAAATCCAAACAACAGGGGAGGTTTCATGCCGTTCAAATGCGCTTTTCTGGGGTGCGGGGGACGTTCCAAGGGCCACGCCAGGGCCTACGCGCACGTCTCCAGGGGTCGGATGGTGGCGTGCTGTGATCAGAACCGGGAGCGGCTTCAGGCCTACGGGAAGGAGTTTGAGATTCCGGCGCAGTATGACGACCTGGACGAGATGTTGAGGAAGGAGAAACCCGACCTGGTCCACGTGGTGACGCCGCCTACGATTCGCGTGGGGCTGATGACGCGCCTGGCCGAGGCGGGCGTGCCGGGGGTGATCGTGGAGAAGCCGATCTGCATCGGGGCCGACGACTACCGGGCGCTGCGAAGCCTGGAACGGAACTCCCGCACAAAATTCGCGGTAAACCATCAGCTTCGGCACCACCCCCGCGTTCTGGACCTGCTCAAGACCGTCCGGGAGGGGGGTATCGGCGAGGTGAGGTTTCTGGACGCGTCGGCGGTGCTTCCGATGTCGGGCCAGGGGGTGCACGTGCTGGACCTGCTGTTCGCGTTTGCGGGCTACCCGGAGGTCGGGACGGTGTTCGGGGCCTCGTCAGGCTACGACGACATCAACGGCACGCACCCCAGCCCCCGGACGGCGGAGTCGCTGATCACGTTCCGGAACGGGATGCGGGCCGCGCTGCAGGCGGGGGAGGGCGCGCCGATTCACGACCCGACTGCGCCGACGTGGGGGCACAAGCGGATCAGCGTCTACGGGACGCACGGGTTTGTCCAGTGGTGGATGCAGGGGTGGGAGCGGTCCCTGCGGGACGGGACGGTCGAGAAGGGCAGCCACGCTTATGCGGACGAGGACGTGCTGGGGGAGGCGGGGTTGATCCACGCCATGCTCGACTGGCTGGAAGACGACGGAAAGCCGTGCCCGACCCGCCTGTCCACGGCGCTGGACGAGTGGCAGGTGATCCTGGCGGGATACCTGAGCACCGTGGAGGCCAGGCCGGTGGCCTTCCCGTTCGACCCGCCGGACGACCTGCTGGACCGGTTCAAGCGATTCGTGGGGGCGGCGTAGCGAAGCCGGATGGAAAAGCAGAGACAGGTGTCAGGTATCAGGCGCCAGGTATCGGGAAAAGCAGAGATCCTTTTGTTTTTCCTGATCCCTGAAACCCGATACCCGATACCTGTTTTTTTATTTTAGGCCGAGCCGATGCCCGCCCGCGTAGACGTTCAGCCGGTCACCGCGCAGGAAGCCGACGAGGGTCATGTTGGACCCTACGGCGAGGTTCACGGCCAGGGAGGAGGGGGCGGAGACAGCGGCCAGGACGGGGATGCGGGCGACGAGGGCCTTCTGCACGATCTCGAACCCGGCCCGGCCGCTGACCATCAGGACGCATCGGTCGGCGGGGAGGCGGTCCCGCAGGAGGAGGTGGCCGATGACCTTGTCCACGGCGTTGTGGCGGCCCACGTCCTCGCGCAGGACGATCAGGTCTCCGTCCAGGCTGAACAGGCCCGCGCCGTGCAGACCGCCGGTCCGGTCGAAGACGGCCTGGGCGGCCCGGAGGCGGTCGGGGAGGGCATAGAGGAGGTCGGGCGAGAGGGTGAAGTCGGCGTCGAGGGGGGGGGCGTGGGCGTGGATGGCCTCAATGGTGGCCTTGCCGCAGATCCCGCAGGAGGAGGAGGCGTAGACGTTCCGGCGGAGGCGCTCGAAATCGAAGGGCACGCCGTCGGCCAGGATCACCTCCACGACGTTTTCGAGGTTGGGGGGCCGGGCCTCCTTGCAGTAGGAGATCGCCCCGATGTCCTGGGGGGAGCGGAGGATGCCCTCGGTGACCAGGAAACCGGCGGCCAGATCGAAGTCGTGGCCCGGGGTGCGCATGATCACGGCCACGGGCTGGCCTTGGAGGCGGACCTCCAGGGGTTCCTCCACGGCGAGGTGATCCTCGGCGGACTCGGAGGCGAGGCCCCGGAGCCGGGCGATGGGGTGAGAGGTGATGGCGGGGTTGGACATAGGAGGCGAAAGGCGAAAGGCGGAAGGCAGCCCCTCACCCTCCCCCAGGTCTGTAGGGGCGGGTTTGAAACCCGCCCCTACAGGGATTCAATCTGCTGCGACCGGCGCCCTCTCTGTCCCACGCTGTACGTCCGTCTTCCCGATCTTCTCCACGCGCACGGCGGAGACCTTGTACTCCGGGCACTTGGACAGGACGTCGGCGGAGGAGGAGAGGAGTTCGTTCAGGCGCAGCTCCGGGAAGTGGAAGGTGGCGAAGACCTGGCCGGGGGTCATGCGGTCGCTGTGCCGGGCCGTGAGGGTCACCTCCCCGCGACGGCTGAGGAGATGGACCTTTTCGCCGTCCGCGATGCGGAGTTCGGCGGCGTCTTCGGGGTGGAGTTCCACCACGTCCTCGTCCACCCAGGTCGTCAGGCGGGTGCGGCGGGTCATGGTGCCGCTGTTGTAGTGGTGGAGGATGCGGCCGGTGACCATGCAGAAGGGGTAGTCCTCGTCGGGCTCCTCGCCGGGCGGGAGGTAGTCCGCGGGGGAGAACTTCCCCTTCCCGCGCGGGAACTGCTCCTGGTGCATCACGCGGGTGCCGGGGTGGCCGGCGCTGGGAACGGGCCACTGGAGGCCGTCCCCTTCGAGCCGGTCATAGCTGACGCCGGCCATGCTGGGCGTGAGGCGGGCGATCTCATCCATGATCTCGGACGGGTGGCTGTACCGCATGGGGTAGCCCATCGCCTCGGAGATCGTACAGATGACCTCCCAGTCCGACCTGGCCTGACCGACGGGGGCCACGGCCTTCCGGATGCGCTGGATGCGGCGCTCGCCGTTGGTGAAGGTGCCGTCCTTCTCCAGGAAGGAGGCGCCGGGCAGGACGACGTGGGCGAGCTTGGCGGTCTCGTTCAAAAAGAGGTCCTGCACGACCAGGAAGTCGAGCTGCTGGAGGGCGCGGCGGACGAAGTGCGTGTTGGGGTCCGTGTGGAGCACGTCGTAGCCCACGACCCAGAGTCCCTTCAGCGTCCCGGCGACCATGGCCTCGTACATCTCCGGGATCTTGAGGCCGGGCGCCGCGAGGATGGGCCTGCCGTAGACGGCCTCGAACTTGGCGCGCACGTCCGGGTCCTGGAGTTTCTGGTAGGTCGAGAGGGCGTGGGGCATGGAGCCCACGTCACAGGAGCCCTGGACGTTGTTCTGGCCGCGCAGGGGGTTGATTCCGGTGCCGGGCCTGCCGACGTTGCCGGTGAGGAGGGAGAGGTTGGCCATGGCCATCACGCCGAAGGAGCCGTACTTGTGCTCGCTGACGCCCAGGCCGTGGCAGCACATGGAGGCCCCGCTGTTGGCGTAGAGGCGGGCGGCCTTCCGGAGCAGGTCCGGCGGGACGCCGGAGATCTCCTCGACGCGCTCCGGGGTGTAGGTGAGCGCCGTCTGACGGTAGGCCTCGAAGTTCTCGGTGCGCTGGCCGATGAACGCCTCGTCGTAGAGGCCCTCGGTCAGGATGACGTAGGCTAGGCCATTCAGCACGGCCACGTTGGAGCCGGGTTTGAGCTGAAGGTGGACGTCGGCATACTTGCAGAGTTCGATCCGGCGGGGGTCGATGATGATGAGCCCGGCCCCTTTCCGGACGGCCCGTTTGATGCGCGCGCCGGTGACGGGGTGGCCCTCGGTGGGGTTGGCGCCGACGATCATCAGGAGCTTCGCCTGGTCGATATCCTCCAGGCCGTTGGTGGCCGCGCCGACGCCGAACACCTCCATCATGCCGGAGACGGTGGCGCTGTGGCAGACGCGGGCGCAGTTGTCGATGTTGTTCGTGCCCACGGCGGCGCGGAAGAACTTCTGCATGAGATAGTTCTCCTCGTTCGTGCCACGGGAGGAGGAGATGCCGGCCAGGGCGTCCGGGCCGCGTTCCCCGATGATGCGCTTGAAGGTCGTCGTGATGTGGGTGATGGCCTCGTCCCAGGTTGCCTCCACGAACTCCCCGTTTTTCCGGATGAGGGGGGTCTTCAGGCGGTCCGGGGCGTAGACGTAGTCGAAGGCGAACCGGCCCTTCACACAGGCGTGGCCGCCGTTGACCGGGGAGTCTTCGATGGGCTTCATGGAGACGACCTGGCCGCCGCGGATCTGCGCCTCGAACTGGCAGCCCACCCCGCAGTAGGCGCAGGTGGTGCGGACGCTGCTGTCGGGCGGGCCGACCTGGAGGAGCCGCTTCTCGTCGAGCGCGCCGGTGGGGCACTCCTTGACACAGGCCCCGCAGGAGACGCAGTTGGACTCGGCGAAGGAGACGCCCGCGCCAGCCACGACGGTGGTGTCAAACCCCCGGCCCAGGAGCTGGATGGCGAAGGTGCCCTGGATCTCGTCGCAGGCGCGGACACAGCGGCCGCAGGCGATGCAGAGGTTGGGGTCGAACCGGAAGTAGGGGTTGGACTCGTCCACGGGCCGGTCGTGCTTGACGCCTTTGTAGCGGACCTCCCGGACGCCGACGTGGGCGGCCAGGTCCAGGAACGGATGGCGTCCACCGTCGGACCGGGCCTGGGGCAGGTCCCCGAAGTCGGACAGGTAGAGTTCCATGACGTTCCGCCGGAGGCGGTCGACCTCGGGCGTGGTCGTGGTCACGACCATGCCGTCCGCGGCCGGGGTGGTGCAGGAGGCCGGGAGGCCCCGCGCCCCCTCGATGGCGACCAGGCACATCCGGCAGGAGCCGTAGGGAGAGAGCTTGTCCGAGGCACAGAGCGTGGGGACGAACACGCCCGCGGCCTTAGCAGCCTTCAGGACCGTGGTCCCGGCCGGGACCGTGACGGGAAGGCCGTTGATCGTGAGCGTGACGGCCTTGCCGTTGCTATGACCGTTGTTGGAGGACATGGGATTATCTCCTCTTAATCTATGCGAAAGCCGTATCGGCTCTACCATACTTCTCTCAAATCCAAAACAAATCCGGCCAAGATCGGATCGCCGGAGAGGGTCTCCGGATTGTCCAGCGTCTGAACAGATGCCTGCGGGCGGTAGATGGTGACGCGCCGTTGCGCCGGGTCGATGAGCCAGCCGAGCTGCGCCCCGTTGTCGAGGTATTCCTGCATCTTCTCCTGCAAGACGCTCAGGCTGTCCGTCAGGGAGCGGAGTTCGATCACGAAGTCCGGGCAGAAGGGGAGAAACTTCTCCTGCTGATCCGGGGACAGGGCGTTCAATCGCGCATGCCTTACCCAGGAGGCATCCGGCGAGCGAAGGGAGCCGTTCGGAAGGCGAAATCCCCCTGAAGAATCGAAGGGAGTTCCCTGGCCGTCCTGTTTTGCCCACACGCCCAACTGGATCACAATTTCTGCGTTCCGTTTGCTGGTGTTTCCCCCGGCAGGCGGCATGATGACCACCCCCCCCTCTGCATTCCGCTCGATTCTCAGATCCCGGTTGAGTTGACAGAATTCAAAGAACTGGTTTTCCGTCAGGTTCAGGACCGGTTCCAGGCGGATGATCAGGGGCGGATGGCCGAGGTCGGAGGGGGCGATTTTGTCCTGAATGAAGGTTTCCATTTCAACCTGCCTTGCGAGATATCTTTCCCGTCTTCTGCACCCGCCTGGCGAACTCCTTCGGGAAGTACTTCATCGCGCTGGTGACCGGGTTGGTGGCCAACTGGCCGAGGGCGCAGAGGCTGGCCGGACGCATGGTGCTGGCCAGGTCCTCGAAGAGGTCCAGCTCCGCCCGGTCGGTCTCGCCCGCCACGACGCGCTCCAGGATCTCCTCCGCCCGCTTTGTCCCGATCCGGCAGGGGGTGCAGACGCCGCAGGACTCGTGGGCGAAGAACCGGGCGAAGTGATGGCTGAGTTCCACCATGTCGGCCTGATCGTCGAACACCACGATCCCGCCGTGGCCGAGCAGGCCGCCAGCGGCGGCGAAGGCCTCGAAGTCCACGGCCGTGTTCAGGAGGGCGCGCGGGAAGATGGCGCCGAGAGGGCCGCCCACCTGCACGGCCTTGAATTTGCGACCTTTCGGCATCCCGCCGCCGAAGCTCCTGATCACCTCGCCGAGGGGCATCCCGAACGGGATCTCGACCAGGCCGGGGGTGCGGAGACGGCCGGCGAGCTGGAGAGGGATAGTGCCCAGGCTCCGGCCAGAGCCGAAGGCGGCGTACCACGCGCCTCCGTGTTCCAGGATCGCCGGGCCGGTGGAGAGGGTGGTGACGTTGTTGACCACGGTGGGCTTTCCGAACAGCCCCTTCTCCGCCGGGAAGGGGGGCTTGGGCCGGACCATGCCGCGCTTTCCTTCCAGGCTTTCGAGCAGGGCCGTCTCCTCGCCGCAGATGTAGGCCCCCGCGCCGGTGCGGACCTCGATGTCGAAGGCGAAGCCGCTGCCCAGGATGTCCGGGCCGAGGTAGCCCGCGGCCCGGGCCTGTTCGAGGGCGGTCCCCATCCGGCGGATGGCCGCCGGGTATTCGGCGCGGATGTAGATGTAGCCGTGCGAGGCGTCCACGGCGCGGGCGGC
This sequence comes from Candidatus Latescibacterota bacterium, assembly GCA_009694805.1. GTDB lineage: Bacteria > Latescibacterota > UBA2968 > SICM01 > SICM01 > SICM01. The sequence goes on along the minus strand of SICM01000158.1, from coordinate 1,976 downwards.
GATGGCCATGCCCTCGATCAGGGCGTGGGGGTCCCCCTCCATGATCATCCGGTCGGCGTAGGTGCCGGGGTCCCCCTCGTCCCCGTTAGCCACGATGAACCGCTCGTCGGCGGGATAGTCCTTCGCGGTCTGCCACTTGAGGCCGGTGGGGAATGCCGCGCCGCCCCGGCCGCGCAGGCCGGAGGCCTTCATCTCGTCGATGATCTGCTGCGGGGTGAGGTCGAACAGGGCCTTCCGGAGGGACTGATAGGCCCCGGCGGCCACGCAATCCTCCAGGGAGGCGGGGTCCACGACGCCGCAGCGCCGGAAGGTGATGCGGGTCTGACCCTTGAAGAAGGGGATGTCCGAGACGGGACCCCGGTAGAAGGGCCGGATGGCCCTGCCGTTGAGGAGGCCGCCCCGCAGGAGTTTGGGGATATCGCCGGGGGAGACGTTCGCGTAGGCGATGCGGCCTTCCGGCGTCTCGACCTCGATCAGGGGCTCCAGAAAATAGGCCCCCCGGCTGCCGGTGCGCACGACGGTCGCCCGGAGGTCCTGCCGGGAGAGTTCCTGTTCCAGGGCCTCGCAGACCTCGTCGGCCCCGGCGGCGATGCTGGAGGAGTCGGATGAGATGAAGAGGTTCATCAAGAAGATATCCTTCATGGACACGGCTTGCCGTGTCCCTACGGATGCCCCTTCCCTCTTCCAGCATTGGGAGAGGGAGGGGGTGGGGGGGCGGGTGAGGGCCGGTCTCTAATTCACGTTCTTGTCCACGATCTGCACGGCCTGTTTCGGCGTGAGCCGGCCGTAGACCCGGTCTCCGATCATCATGGACGGGGAGAGGGCGCAGTTGCCCAGGCAGTAAGCGATCCGCAGGGTGGCCTTTCCGTCCTTCGTCGTCTCCTCCGGGGAGATGCCGAGGTGGTCGGCCACGGACCTGAGGATGCGATAGCCGTCCGTGGCCGCGCAGGAGTCCCCGCAGCAGACGCGGACGGTGGTCTCGCCCTCTTTTTCGAAGCGCAGGTCGGTGTAGAAGCTGATGACGCCGAAGACCTCAGAATCGGTCAGGCCGAAGGCACGGGCGATCTCGGGGATGCGCTCGCGGGGGATGTGACCCTCAGCGGCCTGAATCTCCTGGAGGGCCACGATCAGGGTTCCACGGCCTGGCGTGCGTGCCCGAAGGATATCTGGAATAGTGGACATAAGAAGCTGTTTTAAAACTCGCGTGACAGTAGGTTTTCCCGTAAGACCGGTGACTGACAGATCACGTTAACCCCCTGATTTCTTGGGTTTTGCAGTTTTAGCGCTTCGCTCAAGTTGCTCGAAACTGCCAGACAGAGGGATTTTAAAACAGCTTCTAAGATAGGATTCAAAGTGAACAGGTTCAAGGTAAGAAGTCCAAAGCCCGGCATCCTGAACTTCCAAACCCGTTGTGGCTACGTAACATAAAGTAGTTCAACTAATTTACGAAACATCACCCGCATTGTCAAATGAAAATCGTCGGATTTCCCCCGGAGATTTTTCAATCCCGAGGCCCGCATTCGCAGATTTTTAATATATTATCTATAATTGCCCCATATAGAGCATCCGGAACATCTCCTGCATCAGGCATTTGATCCAAGCGGGCCCGTGATACAGACGAGGCGCTAAAGGTATCCCATCTTGACCTCCAGGAGGTCAGAACTATGGAAAATAGAGCTTTTTACAGAGACGAGCGGGGGAAGGGATCGCTGGCCCGATACTTACGGGATATCGCCCATTCCGAGCCCCTTTCGCACCGTGAGGAGGCCGAACTTGCGCGGCAGATCCGGGCGGGGAGCCAGGAAGCCAGGGATAAGCTGGTCATGGCCAACCATTTCCGTAAAGTTAAGCTTAACATATTGAATAAAAATAAGATACAAAAAATTATATGGGGGATTCTGCGAGCATTTCTTAGGAGAACTCACCCATTGGCCCGCCTAAAGTGGCCTCTGCGCCCCTAATTGCTGAAAAATCGA
>SICM01000157.1 GCA_009694805.1 Candidatus Latescibacterota bacterium | reverse complement strand
ATATAAATAGCAGTTTTGGATTATCGCAGGAACCGCCTCTTAGAGAGCCGTATTCGTTGGTGAAGCTGACGCCTATATTTCAGGCCCGAAAGCTTTCTGCCGAGGTTTTCGGGGGGCATAAGTTGGGAATGGTAAGTGAACAGTGTCGACCGATATCACGCCTTTCGGCGGGAGATGTCAGGGGGCCAATGGCGATCCCTGGTCCTGGTGGGCGCCCTGCTCTATGCGCCGTCCCGCCTCCTGCACGAGGCCGGGCATCTCGCGGCAGGGCTCCTGCTGGGCGCGGAGGTGGAAGGGTTTCACGTGGGCGGGAGCTGGCCCCTGGATGCGGTGGTCACCCTGGTCTCGGTCAAGATCCGGCCGCTCGACCTCTATCTCCGGGTCGAACCGAACCTCCTGTGGGGCGCGCACCTGCGGTGGGACACGCGGGGAGTCGGGTGGGTCCTGAGGCCCCTCCTGGCTGTCGCAGGACCGGTGGTGACCTTTCTGGTCGGCCACTTCGCCTGGCGGGCCTACGTCCGGGACCCCGGCAGGCGGTGGCTGTTCGTCCTGTATGCCGTCAACTTCGCGCTGTTCCTCTTCGGTTTCGTCATCCCGATTTCGGGGAATGACGGATATCACTTCTGGCGGATGGTCCTGAGGAAAGAATAGTCATGGGCAACACATTCGGCCATCTGTTTCGGATCACGACCTGGGGGGAGTCCCACGGGGGCGCGGTGGGCGTCGTGGTCGACGGCTGTCCCCCCCGGCTACCGCTCTCGCCCGAGGATATTCAGGGGGACCTGGACCGCCGCCGGCCCGGCCAGAGCAGAATCACGACGCAGCGGCAGGAGGAGGATCTGGTGGAGATCCTCTCCGGCGTGTTCGAGGGACAGACGCTCGGCACGCCGATCCTGATGCTCGCCCGTAACCAGGACACCCGGTCGAAGGACTACGACGAGATGCGGGAGAAGTACCGCCCCTCTCACGCGGACTATTCCTACCAGGCCAAGTACGGCATCCGAAACTGGCAGGGCGGGGGCAGGGCCTCCGCGCGGGAGACCTGGGGCCGGGTGGCCGCCGGGGCAGTGGCCCGGAAGATCCTGCGCGAGCGGTGCGGCACGGAGATCATCGCCTACGTCAAGCAGGTGAAGGACCTCGCGGCGGAGGTCGATCCGTCGTCCGTCACCTCCGACCAGGTGGAGTCCAACATCGCCCGGTGTCCCGATGCGGGCGTGGCCGAGCGGATGATCGCGCTGATCGAGGCGGCTCGCAAGGACGGGGACTCGCTCGGCGGGGTCGTGGAGTGCGTGGCCCGGGGCGTCCCGACGGGGTTGGGGGAGCCGGTGTTCGACAAGCTGGAGGCGGACCTGGGCAAAGGGATGCTCTCTCTGCCGGCGTGCAAGGGGTTCGAGGTCGGTTCGGGTTTCGGGGGCATCCTGCTGACCGGGTCCCAGCACAATGACCCGTTCTACAACGCGGGGGACCGGATCCGCACACGGACCAACCGGTCCGGGGGCATCCAGGGGGGGATCTCCAACGGGGAAGACATCGTCCTGCGCGCGGCGTTCAAGCCCACGGCCACGATCCTGAAGTCGCAGGAGACCGTGGATGTCCACGGCCACGCGACGACCCTCCAGGGCCGGGGTCGGCACGACCCGTGCGTGCTCCCCCGCGCCGTGGTGATGGTGGAGGCCATGACGGCGCTGGTTCTGGTCGATCACTACCTGAGACAGAAGGGGCAGTGTGAATAAGAGTGCCAGGCGCCAAGTGTCAAGTGCCCAGTAACCCCATACTGATTTGACGTGGCCCTTTGTTGGGAGAGGGAGGGGCAGGGTGAGGGCTGTCAGTCTGGCTCCCTTGACAACAGGGCTCCGATATGGTATATTTTTTCTATCGTGGGGGCGTTCTGGTTTCGACGGGGGTGGATGAGGTAGAGATTGCGCGCCGAGGTCCCAGTGGCTCGTAAAACAATTGGGAAACGTTTAACTGCAAACGATCATTCGTATGCAATGGCTGCCTAATTAGTTAGGCCGCCCGTCTCGCCCGGCCCCGCCCGCAGGGTCGGTCCGAGGCGTCATATTTTGCGGGCTGGTCGGTGATCCCTGGCCCGGGGGCCGCCGATGAGAGTTGGAGGGCTGACCCTTCGCCCACCCTGTCCGCCGGGGGGACGGAGGGTGACATCAAATGACGGACTACGCGCGTAGAGGTCTCCGCTGAAATGCCTTCGGACGCGGGTTCGATTCCCGCCGCCTCCACCAATCTATTTTCGAGCGCAACTTCAGGATAGTTTATGAAGTTGCGCTTTTATTTTGTGCCGCGGACGATCCCTTCTTTCAGAGGATCCATCTGACCCTACGAGATGGAACCGACGCCATACGCCCCGCGCAGCACCTTGCCCTCGGCAAAGCGCGTGGGACTGTAGGCGTCAATGGAGACGCGCACGGGCTGGCCGAGGATGGTCTGGGCGAGGGACTCCCCGACTGTGGGGGCCATCTTGAAGCCGTGGCCGCTGAAACCCGCTGCCAGATAGAGTCCCTCGTGACCTGAAACCGCGCCGATCAGAGGGTTCCAGTCGGGCGTGATGTCGTAGGGGCCGATCCAGCCTGCGGTGTATTGCGCGTTCGCGAAGGCCGGCATCCGGTGCGCGACGAGCGCGCCGATGCGCTCCACGTGCGCCGTGTCCACCTGGTCGTCGCTCAGCGCGTCAGCGTCCTCGATCGGGTCGCCGTGGTCACCGGTGCCCACCAGGACCACCCCGCCCGTCTCAGACCGGAAGTAGATTTTATTCGGGTCGGTCAGATCCTTCACCGTCGGCCAATCCAGGTCATACGGCTGGGCGGCGCGCAGCGTGATCACCTTGTGGCGGCTGATTTCGCAGGGGAACCGGACCCCGATTCCCTGCGCGATGGCGTTCGTCCACGGCCCGGCGATGAGGACCACCACTGGCGTCTCGATCAGGCCCGAGGGGGTCTGCACCTGTCTGAGGCGGCCGCTCGTGTTCAGGCCGAGGACCGGCGTATGGGTCTGGACCCGGACCCCCAGGTCCTGGGCGCGCCGGACGTAGGAAGACGTCGTGAGGCGGAGATCGCAGTACCCCGCGCGTGTGTCGTAGCCGATCACCTCCACGTCGTCCAGGTTGAGCAGAGGGTGAATCCTGCGCGTTTCGGCCGGCGTGAGCACGGCGGTGTCGATGCCGAGTTCGTTCTGGGCCTGGAAGACCTCCAGCATCGGCGCGCGGTGCGCCTCCGGCCCGAGGATGAGGTAGCCCGTCCGGTGGAATCCGGCCTCCCCGCCGACGATCTCCCGGAAGTTCTCGAAGACCTTCAGGCTCTCCACGGCGTGTACCCGATTGGAGGGGACGGAGTAGTGCGTCCGGCAGATGGCGCACGACCTGGCTGTGCCCCCGGAGCAGACCGCCCTGCGCTCCAGCATCACCACGTTCTTCGCGCCCTGCCTGGCGAGGTTGAAGGCGGTGGATGCCCCTATGACGCCGCCGCCGATGACAACGATATCTGCCGTGCTCATCCTGTTTCTCCTTTGGCGTATGGTAGGTGACGCCTGATCCTTCCCGCCCGGCGGTCACGCCCTCAGTCGCGTTCCTTCGGGGTCAAAGAGCGGCTCGGCCACCCCCGTGGCTGGCACGCGCTCACCAAAATACTCGATCTCCAGCTTCTGGCCGGGCGCGGCCAGTTCCACGGGCAGGTAGGCATACGCCACGTGCCGGCCGATGCTGTAGCCCGTGTTGGCGGAAGACACAGCGCCCACGACCTGTCTGCCATTGTAAATGGGCTCACGGCCCATCACCACATCGCCGGGGCGGTCGAGCGTCAGGCAGACGAGCTTGCGCGTCAGCGGTTGCCCCCTTGCCTTCAGAAGCGCTTCACGTCCGATGAAGCCCCCCTTTTTGAGACGCAGCACGTGCTCCATTCCGGCCTCAAACGGGTTGTGATCCGCGTCCATGTCGAACGCCAGGCGGCGGTAGCCCTTCTCGATGCGCAGGCTGTCCATCGCGCCCGTGCCGGCCGCAATCAGGCCGAGCGGGCGGCCCGCTTCCCACAGCCTGTCCCACACGTGCGTGGCCGTATCAGCGGGGATGTAGACCTCCCAGCCGAGTTCACCGACATAGGAGACCCGCATCGCGTAGCAGGTGGCCGCGCCGATCACGACCTGGCGCGCCGTGTAGTAGGGAAAGCCGCTGTTCGAGACCTCGTCTTCAGTGACCCTGGCCAGGATCTCCCTGGACTTCGGCCCCCACAGGCCAATCGTCCCATACGTGGAGGAGACATCGGTGATGCGGACGTCAAAGCCCCGTGCGTTCGCCTGCCGCCGCAGCCAGGCCAGATCGCGGGGTCCTGCGGCCGCGCCGCTCAGAATGCGGAAGCCGTCCGCGGCCAGACGCACCACCGTCATGTCCGAGCGGATGCCGCCGTTGAGGTCCAACATCAGTGTATACACCACCTTGCCGACAGGGACATCCATCTGGTTGGTGAAGACGCCCTGCATCAGCGCCAGCGCGTCCGGCCCCTCCACGTCGATCTTGGTGAAGGCGCTCATGTCGAACAGCGCGGCGGCGGCGCGGGTGCGCAGGTGTTCGGCGGCCTGTACCGGCGACCCGTGTTGTGCGGCCCAACCGGAACGCGCGGGCAGGCCTGACGCCTCGATGCCTGCATTCGACGCGCACCAGGCGGCGCGCTCCCAACCGCCTATTTCGATGAAGATCGCCCCCTCGGCCGCGTAGCGTTCGTAGAAAGGGGTGTGCCGGATACCGCGCGGGTGGTTCATCGCCTCGGCGGGATGCACAATGGCGTGTACATTGCGGTAGGCCTCACCGGCGCGCACGCGGATATAGTCCGGCGTGAGCGCGTGGCGGTGGAAGCGGCTCACATCCGCCTCGCGCAGGTCGAGCGAGGGCGCGCCGTGCGTCATCCATTCCGCCACGGCCCTGCCCACGCCGCCCGCGTGAGTGATCCAGACCGCCTCCGCCAGCCAGAGCCCGTCCACTTCCGGATGCGGGCCGAGGATGGGATGGCCGTCCGGCGTGAAGGAGAACATGCCATTGAACGCCTCTGCGATGGGCCTGCCGCGCACCATCGGGAAGACCTGGCTGATCTGCTCCAGGGGCTCTTTGAAATGGTGCAGGGTGAAGGGGTTCCGGGAAGGCTCGTCGTCCCCGGGGCGGCGCTGGCGGATCTTCTCGGGCGCGACGGGCAACGGGACGTGGTTGTAATTGCCGATGCCCCACAGGTCCCCGAACGCGTGACAGTACATCATGTGATCGTGTACGCGCACGATGGGCATGGTCGCTCCTTCACCGAGCGCGGACAGCTCAGGGATCGGGCCGATCCTGGAATACTGGTGTTCCATGGGCATCAGCGGCACGACAATGCCCGCCATCCGACCGATGAGGGGCCCCCAGATGCCGGCGCAGATCAGGACCTGTTCCGCCTCGATGCGGCCCCTGTCGGTGACCACGGCGGTGACGCGGTGGCCCCTGCGCTCGATGCCCGTCACCGAGGTGCGCCCGTGAAAGGTGGCCGCGCCCATGCCCATCGCCGCATTTGCCATGGCTTCCGCCGCCACCACGGGTGCGCCGATCCCTGTGCCCCCGGTGAACAGCCCGCCGACCACCTGCGTCTCATCCATCACCGGGAGGAGCCGCCTGCATTCCGAGGGGGAGAGCAGGTGGCATTCCACGCCGGAGGCCCTGCCCCAGCCGAGGCGGCGCTTCAACTCATTCCAGCGCACCTCTGAGCGCGCCAGTTCCACGCTGCCCAGCAGGTTCGCGCCCCTGCGCCCGTTCACCTCCAGCGAGGCGTAGAGCGGCAGGCCGTATTGGGCGAACTCCGTCATCAGCCGCGAGCCGGCGATGAGGGTGAGGCCGCCCGGCGCGTGGCTGGTGGAGCCGCCCGTGTGGAACAGCGGGCCGGCGTCCAGCACCACCATATCGCGCCAGCCCAGTTGGGCGAGGTGATAGGCCGTACTGCAACCGACGATGCCGGCCCCGATGATGACGAGTCTTGCTCTGGTTTCCACGAAAGGTCCTTATATGAGGGTTTTCGGGCTCCCCTGTGCGTGTCCAAACCTCCTTGAGGCGGCCTCTGGCGTCATATCGCCTGCCCCTTGAACTGACTCGTGTAGAGATGGTGGTAGAAGCCCTTCCGCTCCAGCAGTTCCTGATGGTTCCCCTGCTCGACGATCTCCCCGTGGTGGATGACCAGGACCTGGTCGGCGTCCCGGATGGTACTCAGGCGGTGCGCGATCACGAAGCTGGTCCGGCCTTGCATGAGGCGCAGCAGGGCCTGTTGAATGCGGGCTTCGGTGCGGGTGTCCACGCTGCTGGTGGCCTCGTCCAGGATCAGGATGCCCGGGTCGGCCAGGATGGCGCGGGTGATGGAGAGGAGCTGGCGCTGGCCCTGGCTGAGGTTGCTGGCCCGCTCCGAGAGGGGCGTCTGGTAGCCCAGGGGCAGTTGCCGGATGAAGTGGTCGGCGTCGGCCATCTGCGCGGCCTGGATGCACGCCTCGTCGGTGGCGTCGAGCCGCCCGAAGCGGATGTTCTCCATCACGGTGTCGGAGAACAGGAAGGTGTCCTGCAGGACCAGGCCGAGCTGGCGGCGCAGGTCGGCCTTCCGGATGTCCCGGATGTCCGTGCCGTCCACCGTGATCCGGCCGCTCTGGATCTCGTAGAAGCGGGTCAGGAGGTTGATGAGGGTCGTCTTCCCGGCCCCGGTCGGGCCGACCAGGGCGACGGTCTGGCCGGCCCTGGCCTCCAGGGTCATGTCCTTGATGATGGGGACGCCGGGCTCGTACTCGAAGCGCACGCGCTCGAAGCGGACCTCCCCCCGGACGGCGGTCAGGGGCAGGGCCCCCGCAGCGTCGTCCACCTCGGAGGGGGTGTCCAGGATCTCAAAGACCCGTTCGGCCCCGGCCAGCGCGGCCTGGATGGCGTTGTACATGTTCGCCAGTTGACGCAGGGGCTGGATGAAATTCTGCCCGTAGATGATGAAGGTGGCGATGATGCCCACGCTGACGAGGCCTTGCAGGGCCAGCCACCCGCCCAGCCCGGCCAGGACGATGACGAAGAAGTTTCCCAGCACGCTCGTCAGGGGCATTAGCAGCAGGGCGTAGTTGTTCGCGTAGACGCCAGCCTGGAAGACCGCCTCGTTGCGCTGGCGGAAGTCGGCCAGTGCGGACTCGTTCCGCCGGAACGCGGCGATGACTTTCTGGCCGCTGAGGGTCTCCTCCATCAGGCCGTTGAGTTCTCCGAGGCACTTCTGCAGGTCGCGAAACCCTTTCCGGGTGTAGCGGGCCACAAAGCTGGTGAACCAGAACATGATGGGGACCACCAGGACCGAGGCCAGCGCCAGCCACCGGTCCAGGGCGAACATGGCCACCAGGATGCCGACCAGGGAGAGGGCGCTGGCCAGGAGCGAGGTGACGTTCTGCGACACGGCCTGGTTGATGGCGTCGATGTCGTTGGTCAGGCGGCTCATGAGCTCCCCGGCCGGGTGGTGGTCGAAGAAGCGGATCGGCAGGGTCTGCAGGTGGTCGAACAGGTCCCGGCGCAACTGCTTGAGCGCGCGCTGGGACACGGAGGCCATGATCCGGCCAGCCACGGCCTGGAAGAGGTTGTAGAGCAGGTAGACGACCAGCATCCAGATCGCGATCCGGCTCAGCCCATCCAGTCGTTTCGGGGCGATGAAGCGGTCGATCGCCACCCCCAGCAGGTAGGGGCCGATCAGCCCCAGGACGGTGTAGATCAGGACGCAGACCAGCACCATGATCAGGGCAGGTCTGAACGGGCGGAGATAGTCCAGCATTCCGGGTCAGGGCGTGACGGGGGTCCCGCGCCTTCTCGATTTTGCCCACGCCTGCGGGGCCCCGGGGCTGCATGGCCGCGCGGACGTCGCTGACACTGGCGGATCGGATGTTCACGGGCGCTCCTCCCGCGTGCTTTCTGCCGCGGCGTCCGGCATCGCAAAACCATCCCCCAGTTGAGACCTGTAGATCTCCTGATAGATCGGGCTGGACTGCATCAGCTCCCGGTGCGTCCCCTGGGCGACGATGCGTCCCCTGTCGAGGACGACGATCCTGTCCGCCTTCAGCACGGTGCTGATCCGTTGCGCCACCACCAGGCTCGTGTGCTGGCGCATCTGCGCTTCCAGGGCATCCTGGATTTTGGTCTCGGTCTCCACGTCCACGGAACTCGTGCTGTCGTCCAGGATCAGGATCTTCGGCCGGGTGAGGAGGGCGCGTGCGATGGCGATACGCTGCTTCTGGCCGCCCGACAGGTTCACGCCGCGTTCCTCGACGCGGGTCTCATAGCCGTTCGGGAGGGCCAGGATGAAGTCGTGGGCCTGGGCGGCCCTGGCGGCCGCGATCACCTCCTCTTCTTTGGCATCGGGCGCGCCGTAGCGGATGTTGTCCCGCACGGTCCCGGAGAAGAGTACGGTCTCCTGGGGCACGATCGCGACCTGCCGGAGCAGGGCGTCGCGCTGAACCCGGCGGACGTCCAGCCCATCCACCAGCACCCGGCCGGACGAGACGTCGTAGAAGCGGGGGACGAGGTGGACCAGCGTGGACTTGCCCGCGCCGGTCGCGCCCAGGATCGCGACGGTCTGCCCCGGCTCGGCCGTCAGACGGATGCCCTCCAGCACGGGCTGGTCGCTGTGGCCGTTGTAGTGGAAGGCGACGTCCTCCAGGACGATCCTGCCCCGGGCCGTCTCGGGCAGGGGCAGGGCCCCCGGCGCGTCACAGACCTCCGGCACGGTGTCCAGCACCTCACTGACGCGCCTGGCCGAGACGATGCCGCTGGCCCAGACGTTGGACAGCATGGTCATCATGGTGAGGGGGGTGATGGTGGTCAGCAGGTAGTTGGTGAAGGCCACGATCTGCCCGAGGGCCAGGTCCCCCCGGACGGCATCGAGCGCCCCGGCCCAGACGACGATGACCATGCCGACGTTGATGCACATCGTCAGCACAGGCGACATGCCCGCCAGGAACCGCATGACCCGGATGGATCCGTCGGTGAGCGCCTCGTTGGCGGCCTCAAACCGCCGGCCCTCGGAATCGGCGCGCACGAATGCCTTGATCAGGCGCGCCCCGGCGACGTTTTCCTGCAGGACGACGTTGAGCCGGTCCAGCTTCTGCTGAATGGACCGGAAGAGCGGCTCCATCCGGAGGACGAAGAACACGATGACCCCCGAGGTGACCAGGAGGAGCGGGAGCACCGTTATCGCGAGACTCCGGCTCGTGTGGAACATCAGGATGAGGCTGCCGATCATCAGCAGGGGGGCGCGCGTGCCGATGCGCAGGGTCACCTGGGTCAGGCGCTGAAAGGCGACGGTGTCGCTGGTGAGGCGGACCATCAACTGTCCGGTCTTCATCCGGTCCAGGTCCCCATACGAGAAGGTCTGTATCTTGACGAAAAGCGCGTCCCGCACGTCCCTGGCCACGCTCTCGCCGACCCGCACGGACAGGAGGTTGTTGCCCACGGCGATGAGCACGCTCAAGGCGGAGATGCCGAGCATCAACAGCCCGGTCTGGAGGACCACCTGCGGGTTCCGTCCTCCGATGCCCTGGTCGATGATCCTCTGGATCAGGCGGGGAATGGAGAGGTCCATGAACACCATCGCCGTCAGCAGGACCAGGGCCATCAGCGACTGCTTCCAGTAGGGCCTGAGGAAGGGACTGAGTCTGAAGAGGGGTCTCATCGCTCTTCCCGGGCCACAAACGACCCTTCTTTTTTCAGGCGTTCGTGAATCCGCTCGTATTCCGCCGTCCCGTCGTTCTCCCACCGCTCGTAGCGGATGCCCCGGATGGTCCCCTCTTCATAGCCCGTGAGCTGCTCCACCTTCGGGTCTCCCAGCGTATAGACCCGGCGTCCCCCCGGCAGGCTCAGCACGCCGATGACCGGGATGCGTTCCAGGGGCTCGCGTACCTTCGCCTTTGCGAGGGCGTCCTCGTCCACCTCCACCCCCAGGCCCGGCCCTTCCGGAACGGGGGAGAAGCCCTCGATCACCGGAATTTTCTCTTTGGTGATGTCCGTTTCGTACTGGTCGTCCAGCGTGATGATGTGGGCCGTGGCCGTGGGCAACACGGCCGCCTGGTGGAGCGTCAGCGCCTTCATCAGCGTGTTGCCCGACTGCTGGATGAGGGCCTGCACGTTGGCCTTGGCGTAGGCGAACCCCGACATCAGGGTGTTGCCGATGCCGCCGCTCCCGATCATGAAAATGTCCGCCACGCCCTGGATGATCTCCTGGATGCCCCCGAGCTGGGGCACGTGCATGATCAGCGGGATGCGGGTGCGCCCCCGGAGGGTGCGCCAGCCCTCGATATCCGCCCAGGGCAGGGGGTCTTCGATGAACCCGACGATGGGGTGGTCCCGCTCCAGCTCGTGGATGATGGGCAGGACCGCGCCCAGGGTGCGGTTGTGGTTGAAGTCCCAGTGGATTTTGAAGCCGGGGGGGGCCACCTCCTCGGCCAGGCGCGTCTGTTCGATCACGTCGTAGAGCGCGCTGAAGTGCATCTTGAAGATCTTGTAGCCCTGGGCCACGGCCCGCCGGATCTCCTCGCGGAACACCTCCGGCGGGCAGGGCCGCGTCCAGGCAGCCACGGGCACGGCGTCGCGCACCTTCTGGCCCATCAGCCTGTAGGCAGGCACCTCCAGGTGCTTGCCCATCACGTCGTAGAGGGCCATTCCCAGGGCCTTGTGAAGGTTGTTGTGGAGAAAGCCGAAGGGGTTGCGCCCGATCAGGGGTTCGACCTCCGACCGGGGGATCGGCTTGAAATGGTCCTCGTCGTCCCCGTAGCCCACCAGCCCGTTGTCTGTGTGGACCTTGATCATCAGGTGCTGGTCGATGTCGTACATACGCGTGCGCCCGTGGTGGTCCCGGTAGCGCTCCGCAAGGGGCATGGCAATCGGAACGACTTCGATGTCTGTGATTTTCATCGATTGTCCTCCTCTGGTTTCAGGGAATTGCGACGGGGGAGGGTTGTTCACGGGTTATGAACAACTTTGAATCAAATATAACATTTTTATTTTTAGATTCTTAAGCTAAGTACAAAAATATTGTTCACAATATCACGCCTTTTGTTGAAAATATATTTCTGAAAAATGAAGAAAATGCAATCTGTTGAAAAATCAGGCGAATCATGGCATGTGGACCCTGTTGTCCACATTCCGACAGGGAGATGTAGATTTTGGGTGTGGATAACTCTGCCTTTCAAATGACACTGTTCACTCACGATTACCAAAAATTGACATAAACAATTGTTTTAGTTGATATAAAGGACGGTTTCGGATTATCACGGGGACCGCCTCTTAGAGAGCCGTATTCGCCGGTGAAGCGGATTCCTATATTTCAGACCCGAAGGCTT
>SICM01000010.1 GCA_009694805.1 Candidatus Latescibacterota bacterium | reverse complement strand
CCCACCGTCGTGCCCGAGGCCCTGCTGATCGAGCCGACCGAGACCGAGCACCTGGAACAGCTCGACGCCTTCATCGACATCATGATCAAAATTGCGGAGGAGGCGCAGGAGTCCCCCGACCTGCTCCACGAGGCCCCGCACCACACCCCCGTGGGCCGGCTCGACGAGGCCCGCGCCGCCCGGCAACCTGTACTGAGATGGAAAAGAGGATGAGGAGTTCATTGCGTCGGAGGTTCAGGGATCGTATCTTATAGGTGGGTCAACCTGAAGGGATTTCTGAACGCTATTGGCAGGAGGTTTAACATTGAGTGAGGATCTGGCCCAAAATCACAATCGCTATATTTACCACCAAGGGAAAGGAGAAACCCGATGTCCGCACAACTACAACAAGCGATTGCCGCCGCTCACACTCTCTCACCACGCGACAAACTGAAATTGCTTGAGACCGTTGTGCGTGAGTTACAGCAGGCGGATGCCTTGTCTGAAGCGAGTGCGGCCTTCTGGTCCACACGCTCTCTTGACGAGATCGCACAAACACAGTCAGCGCCTGTCGTCACCGACATTCACGCACTCGTGGTCGACTTCTGGCCGGAGGATGAGACTGCTGATGATATCAACCAGTTCATCGCTGAGCGGCGGCATACCGACCGGGCAGGGGCAGCATGAGCACCGTGCTACTGGACACCAACATCGTCTCGTACCTCTTCAAGGGTGATACGCGGGCAGCAGCATACGCTCCACTGCTGCTACGAAATGAATGGGATGCCTTCTGTGGCGATTACACTCGCATTACCTAGAGTAATAAACGCCAAGATTACTGCCGATACGCTCACTGTGGACTTGGAAGATGGGCGCACGATTTCTGTGCCCATCGGCTGGTATCCACGCCTGATTCATGGAACAATGGCAGAGCGCGTCAACTTCCAGATTAGTGGCGCTGGTTATGGTATCCATTGGCCTGACTTAGACGAGGATATTGGTGTCGAAGGCTTGGTGCTTGGCAAAAGGTCTACTGAAAGTCCAGCCTCGTTTGAGCGATGGCTTCAGCGAAAGAAGAAGGCTCGGCGTCAAAACAAGACACGTTAAACGATTCCTATCCTGCTCAATGCGCCTCCAGCCAGTTCTCCCCCACGCCCACCTCCACCTGCACCGGCACGGACAGGGGCAACGCCCCCTGCATCTCCTGCGCGACGATATCCTTCACCCGCTCCACCTCCTCGCGCGGGACCTCGAACACGAGTTCATCGTGGACCTGGAGGATCATCCGCGCCTTTAACCCCGCATCTTTCAGCGCCCGGTGGACGCGCACCATGGCCACCTTGATCATGTCCGCCGCGCTCCCCTGGATCGGCGAGTTCGTGGCCGTGCGCTCCCCCAGCGCCCGGGTGTTCGCGTTCGTGCTGGCAAGCTCCGGCAGAAACCGCCGCCTCCCCAGCATCGTCGTCACGTAGCCCCGCGCCGCCGCCTCGCGCACGACCCCGTCGAGGTAGGCCTTGACGCCCGAGTACGTGGCGAAGTACCGCTCAATGAACATCTGCGCCTCCCGGCGCGGGATGCCCAGCCGGCCCGCCAGCCCGAACGCCCCCATGCCGTACACGACCCCGTAGTTGATCGTCTTCGCCCGCCGCCGCATCTCCTCCAGCACGAACGCCGGCATCAGGTTGAACATCAGCGACGCCGTCCGCACGTGGATGTCCTCCCCGGACTGGAACGCCTCGATCAGCGCCCCGTCCTGGGACAGGTGCGCCAGGATGCGCAGCTCGATCTGCGAGTAGTCCGCGGACAGCAGGACGGAGCCCGCGCCCCCCGGCACGAACGCCTTGCGGACCTCCCGCCCCATCTCCGTCCGGATCGGGATGTTCTGGAGGTTCGGGTTGCTGCTGCTCAGCCGCCCCGTCGCCGTCACCGTCTGGTTGAAGGACGTGTGGATGCGCCCCGTCTCCGGATGGATCAGCCCCGGCAGGGCGTCCGCATAGGTCGATTTGAGCTTCGCAAGCTGCCGGTGCTCCAGGATGCGGCGGGGGAGTTCGTGGTCCACGGCCAGCTCCTCCAGCACGTTCACGTCCGTGGAGTAGCCCGTCTTCGTCTTCCGCTTCGTCGGAAGCCCCAGCTTCCCGAACAGGATGTGGCCGAGTTGTTGCGTGGAGTTGATGTTGAATTCCTCCCCGGCGATGCGGTGGATCTCCTCCTTCAGCCGCTCCAGGTCCCGCTCGAACTGCCGCGACATCTCCCGCAGGAACGGCACGTCCACCGCCACGCCCGCCAGCTCCATATCGGCCAGCACCCCGATGAGCGGCATCTCCACGTCGCGCAACAGGTCCGTGGCGCCCGCCTCGGCCACCTTCGGCGTCAGGACCGC
This sequence comes from Candidatus Latescibacterota bacterium, assembly GCA_009694805.1. Classification (GTDB taxonomy): domain Bacteria; phylum Latescibacterota; class UBA2968; order SICM01; family SICM01; genus SICM01. The sequence goes on along the minus strand of SICM01000010.1, from coordinate 47,669 downwards.
CTTCAGCCGGAGGGCCACGTCCGCGTCCTCGGCGGAATAGGCGCACGCCTGCGCCACCGGGACCTCCGCGAAGCTGATCTCCCCCTTCCCCTTGCCGATCAGGTCCGAGATCGGGATCATCGGATGGTTCAGATGCGCCAGGCTCAGGGCGTCCAGCCCGTGGGGCCGGTCCGGGTCGATCAGGTAAGAGGCGACCATGGCGTCGAAGGCCACGCCCGCCAGCCCCACCCCGTGCCGCCGGAAAACCATGACATCGTATTTGAGGTTCTGTCCGACCTTCGGAATCGACGCATCCTCCAGCACGGGCCGCAGGCGGTCCAGCGTCTCTTGAAGATCCAGGTTCGGCCCAGCCGAATGCCCGACCGGGATGTAGAACCCCTCCTGCGGCGCGACCGAGACCGCGATGCCCACCAGCCGGGCCTTCATCGCGTCCCGGTCCGTGGTCTCCGTGTCGATGGACACCACGGGCGCTTCGCGCATCCGCCTCAACAGCCCGTCCAGCTTCTCGACCGTGTCCACCAAAGCGTAAGAGACCGGCGTCTCGGACCTCACCGCCGGGGCCTGGGGGATCTGGCTCAGCAGCCGGGTGAACTCCAGCTCTTTGAACAGGGTCGCCAGCGCGGCCGCGTCCCCCCCCCTGGCCCGCATGCCCTCCAGGTCCAGACGCACCGGCGCATCCTGCCGGATCGTGGCGAGTTCCCGAGACTTCCGGGCCAGGTCCGCGTGCGCGATCAGATTCTCCCGGACCTGTTTCTTCGTCACCTCCTCCGCGTGCGCCAGCACCTCCTCCAGCCCGCCGAACGCCTGCACGAGCGCGACCGCCGTCTTCTCCCCCACCTTCGGCACGCCGGGGATGTTGTCCGAGGCGTCCCCCATCAGCGCCAGCACGTCGATCACCCGCTCCGGCCCCACCCCGAACTTCTGCTTCACCCCCTCGGCGTCCACCCACGCATCGTCCCGGGGGTCATACAGCCGCACGTGCGGCCCCACGAGCTGCATGAAGTCCTTGTCCCCGCTCACGATCACCGCCTCCAGGCCCTGCGCCACGGCCTGCTGCGCCAGCGTGGCGATCAGGTCATCGGCCTCGAACCCCTCCTGCTCCACGATGGGGACCCCCATCGCCTCCACCACCTGCCGCACACGGGGGAGCTGATCCCGCATGTCGTCCGGCATCTTCTGCCGGGTGGCCTTGTAGTCCGCGTACATCTCGTGCCGGAAGGTCGGCCTGCCCGTGTCAAAGGCCACGGCGATGTAAGCCGGGTCCTGTTCCCGCAGGATCTTGAGCAGGCCGTTCACGAACCCGAACGTGGCGCTGGTGTTCTCCCCCTTCGAATTGATCAGCGGGCTTCGGATGAACGCGAAGTAGGACCGGTAGACCAGGGCCGAGCCGTCGATCAGAAAGATGCGTTTTCGGTCGGGCATGAAGGACCTCTTGAAAAAGCGCACGGTTGGACTACCCCTCACCCACCCCCTCACCCCTCCCTCTCCCAATGCTGGGAGCGGGAGGGGAGGATCAGGGCATTCCTTCAATCGTGGGGGAGAGTGAGGGCTGGAAATGCTATCTCTCTCCTATTTCGTATAACACCACGTTCTCTATCCGGCCCGACACGCGCCCGGCTCGCGCCGTCCGCCACTGCCGCCGGATGGCCAGGCCGTTGCAATCGAGGAGGTCCCCCACGCGCGTCAGCGCCCCGTCCCCCGTCCGCTCGAACACGTCCGCGTAGAGCAGCCAGACCCTCCCCCCGGCCTCCAGGTGGTCGGAGACACCCCCCAGGAATCTCGTGATGACCTGGCCGTCGTCGTAGAGCGCGGTCTCATAGGCCGTGCGGGGCGTCCCCCGCAGCCACGGGGCGTTGAACAGGACGTGGTCGAACCGTTCGCCCTGAACGCCGTCGAACAGATCGTCCGGGCCCCGGACCTCCACGCGGTCCTCCAGCCCCAGCCTCCGGGCGTTGAGACGGGCGTTGAGGACCGCCTCGGGATTTCGATCCGTGGCCACGACCCGCGCCCCCCGGCGGGCGGCGAGAAAGGCCAGGACCCCGGTCCCGGCCCCCACATCCAGGACCCGCGCCCCCGGCCCGAACTCCGCATACGCCGCGAACAGATCCACCACCTTCTGGTCCACCGGCGCAAACACCGTGGGAAAGACCACGAGGGCGGCGTCCAGCGCCGGGAGGAAGACCCCATCCTCAAGACGCTTGATATCGGACGCAATTCTGAGTATCTTTCGCAGCGGCGTCAGAAGGGGCGTGTCAGGCGGATAATCTGCGCCCCCTTCCAGCCACGGCGTCAGGTCTCGCCGCCCGGTAAAGGGCCCCCCTGTCACGCCCTGCATCCGCCCGTTCCGCACGATGACCGTCAGCCTGTAGAGGGCGCCCCGGACCGCGGCCTGCGCCTGTCGGCTCCGCTCGAAGCGGTTGGAAATATCCCGGAAGGCGTCCCGGTCGATGACCCCCTTCCCCAGCCGGTCCAGGTACTTCAGGATGCCCGTGGCGCGGGTATAGTCCCCGCGCAGGACGACCACCCCCCCGGCCCGGATGCGCTCCAAAACCCCGCTCGGCAGCGCGGTCGCGTCCACCTCATGGACCTGGGCAAAGGTCGGAATGAGCGGCCAGAACGCGTAGGGGATGCAGGCGCGGCCCAGGCCGGGGACCTCGACAGAATGACATTCTCGCTGCCGTTGCGCCTCGGCCTTCAGCAGATCGCAGACCTGCGCGATGAGGAGCTTATTTTTCATCTTTCATGGACACGGCGATGAATCGCCGTGCTACACATCTGTGAACGACGCCGACACCACCCTCTCCACCCTGAAAGACTGCATGGCCGCCTTCGTGCGGGAGCGGGACTGGGAGCAGTTCCACGCCCCGAAGAACCTGGCCATGTCCATCGCCATCGAGGCCGCGGAACTGATGGAGCGGTTCCAGTGGCTCACCCCCGAACAGTCCTGCGTCGTGACGCCGGAGGATAAAGGGAAGATTCAGGAGGAGATCGCCGACGTCGTCATCTACGCCCTCTACCTGTGCAACCGGCTGTCCATCGACCTGACCGGGGCCATCCTCGCCAAGACCGAACGAAACGCGGCCCGCTACCCCGCCCACCTCGTCCGGGGCCGGGCCGATCACACGCCGTCAGAAGGAGGTCCTCCATGAGCGTAGCCGCCCCCCGAAGGCGCACGCGTCCCGCCGCTGATGGAAGATCGGGACGCGCCCGCCAGCAGCAGCCCGCGCCCCAGACGCCCCCTCCGGCGAAGGCGCTCCGCCTGATCGACTGCGACGTCCACCACACCAACCGCAAGCCGGAGGACCTCTTCCCGTTCCTCCCCCGGCACTACGTCGAGTACATCAAGGACTTCGGCACGATGATGCCCGGCGTCGGCTACACCAACATGCCCGGGAACGGGGCACGGCAGGACCTCTGGACCGACACGAACGTCAACCCCTCCACGGTCGTGGACGTGGCCCGGCAGAAGCATCTGGACGCCTACGGCATCGACATCGCCGTCCTGACCGGCGGCCCCTACGCCGCCGCCGTCCATCCGGACGCCGACTACGCCGCGGCCTACTGCCGGGCCTTCAACGACTGGACCCTGGCCACCTGGGTGGCCGCAGACCCCCGCTTCCGGGCCTCCATCCACGTCTCGCCCGGCGACCCTGCGCTGGCCGCCGCCGAGATCGACCGCCTCGGGCCTCGCCCCGACTGCGTGCAGGTGATGATGCCCGCCGGCGCCCGCATGCCCTACGGAAACCGCGCCTACCACCCCATCTACGCCGCGGCCGAGCGCCATCGCCTGCCCGTCTGCATCCACTTCGGCGCAGAGGGCGCGGGCCTGGCAGCCCCCCCACGGCCGCCGGATACCCCTCCTACTACCTGGAGATGCGGATGGCCCGGCCCCAGGTCGCCATGGCGCACGTCGTCAGCCTGATCTGCGAGGGCGTGTTCGAGAAATTCCCGAACCTCAAGTTCCTGTTCATCGAGCACGACACCTTCTGGGTGCCCGGCCTCATGTGGCACATGGACGCCGACTGGAAGGCCGTGCGGGACTACACCCCCTGGGTGAAGCGCCTGCCCAGCGAGTACATCCGCCAGCACATCCGCTTCGGGTCGCAGCCCATGGAGCAACCCCCGACCTCGGCGGACCTGAAGACCTTCCTGGCCTGGTTGCACGCGGACGAGGTCCTGGTCTATGCCAGCGACTACCCGCACTGGGACTGGGACGAACCCGCCACCTTCCTCTCCGGCGTCGACGAGGGCCTCCGGAAGCGCATCATGGTCGAAAACGCCCAGGCGCTCTACGGGTTCTGATATGCCACGCAAACCGGGGACGCGCCACGTCGTCGCCCCTGTGGCGGACCTGCCCCCCGGCCAGCGGAAGATCGTGAAGGTCAAGGGCCGGGAGATCGGCGTCTTCAACGTGGACGGGGCCCTCTATGCCCTCCGGAACGCCTGCCCGCACAAGGGCGGCCCCCTCTGCCTGGGCCGCCTCCGCCCGCTGGTCGTGGCCCCGGACGTCTACTGCGTGGCCCACGAGCGCGAGAGCGAGGTGTTGAAGTGCCCCTGGCACAACTATGAATTCGACATCCGGACCGGGCAGGCCCTCTTCGACCCCCGCCTCCGGGTCAGGGCCTATCCCGTCCGCCAGGAAGGGGACGAGATCGTCATTTACACGGATTAGGTGCAGACATGGTCGTCGTCGACGTGGAGCCGAGCGGAAACGGGGATATCGCCCTCCAGCAGGTGTTTAAGGACCTGGACCGGGCCCGTCCCATCCGGCGCATCTTCACCACGCTCCGCAGGGATGCCGGGGAGGAGTGCTTCATCACGGGCTGGTCCGCGGATGAGGACGCCCCCTGTCCCGTGTTCATCCAGAAGGTGGAGGACTCGAGCTGCGGCATCTCCTTCCTGGTCTACAGCGAGGGGAACGGCGGCGTGCGCCTCCGACCCGTGGACTGCGAGGAACCCTGGTCCCCCGACAGCCCCAACCAGTGGGGAGAGCCCTACCTGTTCATCGCGGACGAGGGGGATGTGAGGGAATAGTGCCACGTTTCCACGTTCCAAGTGTCACGTAAAATCCGATCTTGGCACTTAGCACTTGGCACTTAGCACTTGGCACTTAGCACTTGGCACTTGGCACTTGGCACTTGGCACTTGGCACTTGGCACTTGGCACTGCTCAATACCCATCCACATAGTGTCCCGCCCCCGGAAACCAGATCCCATCCACCAGACAGGAGATGCCCACAGACAGGGCGTAGCCGATGATCATGCCATAGAAGAAGGGGCGGGAACGGCGATAGAGGACGATGCCGCCGAAACGCAGGATGAGGAGCTTGAGCAGCCACGTGATGAAGATCGTCAGCGCGTACAGTTGCAGGTAGCCGTTGAACTGCAACATCAGCCCGATGGGATGGAGAGGCCACCACGCGTAGCGGATCTGCAAAAAACTCAGGAGCGCGGCCAGCCCCCCCCCCAGGACCCAGACGGCCATCTTGCCGGGGTCCGGCAGGGTCCGGAGCGATTCGTTGATCGCCGTCGCCGCTGCGTCGTAGGTGGAGACCGCCCCCCCCTCCAGCGCCCACGTCTGGAACGAAGCCCCCCCTTCCGAATAACAGAGATACAGCGTGTAGATCACGGCGGAGAGCAACCCCGCAAAAAAGGCGATCAGGATGATGGCGAACAGCCGCCTCCGGCCCACCTGCGCGGGGTCCGTCATCTTCAGGACGTGCGGGATGGTGGGCGGGATGCGCCACCCCCCCAGGATGCGCCAGTTGACCAGACGGAACCCCACCACCGTGGTCTCCGACATCGCGGCCGTGCCGGCGAAGACCTCCGGGATCTCCGTCCCCCAGCCCGGAAATAAGTAACCGAACCCGGAGGCGGCGAGGTACTTCATCGTGGCGAACAGACCGATCCAGAAGAAGACGAGCCAGGCCACGGCCAGACCGGGGCTGAACCCCACACGGCAGAGCCACCCCACGAGCGTGGCCGCGCCGAACAGGACCAGGAGCAGGGCCGTCCGGTAGGTCACCAGCGTCGTCTCCGTCTCCTCAGGGTCGGGCCTCCACGCCTTCCGGAGGACCTCCTGCAGGTGCCGGCGGGCGATCCAGATGGACCAGAAAACCAGGAAAGTCATGGCCCCGTGCGCCGACAGGTTGCCGATCTGCGCGGGGGTGGCCGCCTGTCCGGTCAGGCCCACCGTGAACCCCGTCCGGCCCATGGCGTAGAGGAGGATCAGACCGATCAGGTAACAGAACCAGAGACTGAACAGGATGTGGAGGTCGCACAGGAAGGTGAACCCGATGACCGTCGGCAGGATGCGGTAGGAGAGGTCCGGGAACAGCCGGGAGACGGAGGCGCCCCTCGGCCCCGAGATGCCGTAATAGGGGTCGAAGAGGCCGATGTGGGGGAACCCCAGGATGAAGTAGCCGACGATGTTCCAGAGGTGGGGGAACATCACCAGGGCCGTCCCGAACCAGAACAGCCGGTCCTTCACGAACCACGACCACCCCCCCCTGCCGTCGAAGTCCGACGTCAGATCGAGAGGGACGGCGGCCATGGGGAAAGTCAGCCGCTCGTGCTCGGCCCACTGCCGCTGGAAGATGACCGAGATGCCCACGGCCATCAGAAGCAGGCTGAGCGCCGCCGTGAGCGCCCAGAAGGTCGGGACCAGCCACGCCCCCCAGGGCACGCCCGCGCCCTCCGGCAGGCCCACATAGAACCACTCCGTCACCCCCCGGTCGTCGAACGGATACATCCACCACGGCAGCAGGTCGAAGATCAGCTCCCGCCACCGGTTCTCCGGCGAGACGAAGTAGCGCGGGGCGGCCATGCCCCCGACCCACTGCGTGATCCAGGTGTAGCCCGCGAAGGACCCGCCCACCCAGACCATGCCCAGGATCACCAGGAGTTCGGTCCGATGGAGGGCCCACCGGGGCGCGAACCGCTTCAGAAGGGTGTTGACCAGGAGCCACATCACGAACGGCAGGAGCGCCGTCATGGGGAGGTTGGACATGGCCATGTGCGCCGACCGCGTGCGGAATTCCACGTAGGTCGCCATGGCGCACGTCGCCCCCGCGGAGACCGCGCCGAGCAGGATCGACCGGGCCGTAATCCCGCGACGGGGCGCGGGTTCAGGAGAGGAGATGGGGGCCGGGGAGGACACCTAACTGCGAGCCGCCTTGAGGCACGCGGCGGCCTCGTCCCAGTTGATGACGTTCCACCAGGCGGCGATGTAGTCCGCGCGCTTGTTCTGGTACTTCAGGTAGTAGGCGTGCTCCCAGACGTCCAGCCCCAGGATGGGCTTCCGGCCCTCCATCAGGGGGCTGTCCTGGTTCGGGGTGGACTCCACGATCAGGGCGCCCGATTTGTCCAGGGAGAGCCAGGCCCACCCGCTCCCGAACCGCTTCATCCCCGCGTCCGTGAACTTCTCCTTGAATGCTCCGAAGCCCCCGAACGCCTTGGCGATGGCCGCGGCCAGGTCGCCGCCCGGTTCCCCGCCCCCCCCCTTCTTCATCAGCTTCCAGAACAGGCTGTGGTTGGCGTGCCCGCCGCCGTTGTTCCGGACGGCCGTGCGGATGGCCTCCGGCACGCTGTTAAGGTCGCTGATCAGGCCCTCGACGGGTTTTCCCTGGAGGTCGGCGTGGCCCTCCAGGGCCTTGTTCAGGTTCGTCACGTAGGCGTTGTGGTGCCTGTCGTGGTGGATCTCCATCGTCCGCGCGTCGATGTGCGGCTCCAGGGCATCAAAGGCATAGGGGAGGGGAGGGAGCTCATACCCCTTTGCCTTGTCTCCCATGGCCAGCGCCGTGAACAGCCCCCCCGTCATCCCCAGCGCCCCCAGGGACAGGACCCCGGTCTTCACGAGAAAGCCCCGGCGGCTGGTCATCTCAGGGGCATCCGATTTTCGCTCGCAGGTGTCCATGGTTAGCAGTCTCCTCTGTATACGCACGGGATACTTTGCCCCCCAAATCTCATTTTCATCAGTCGAACTCAAACCAGATGGGACTGCTCCAGGCCCGGTGGCCGTCCTTCTGGGTGACGCGGACGAGGTGCCAGTCGGCCCCGCTACCCGGGTGGACGGGGCCATTTAGCGAGCCTTCCCAGGAAAAACCGGAGGGGTCTGCGCCGTCCACCACCTTCCCCCGGTGGATGAGCTCCACCTTCGCCAGGGGGGCGGAACCCTCGGCCCGTACCTGGAACCGCCTCGGCGCTGCCCCCGGCAGGACGCTCCCCATCGGCTGGCCAGCGGCCTCAAACCCCAGGGCGATGCGTCCCCCGGTCGTCCCGTACACGCGCCGTTGGAGGATGGCTTCGTAAATCGCGTCGGGCGTGGCCCGGTCGGCCAGAACGGCCATGAAGCCCGCCGGCTGAGGGCAATGGTGTTCGGGCGCCGGGTTTCCGGGCATCGAATCGTGGGTGTCGCTGCCGGACACGATCCCCGCCCGCAACCCGTCGTTCAGCAACCCGAAGATGCGCGTCTCCTCCGTGGCCGAGCCGCTCTGCTTCTGCCAGATCTCCGCCAGGATCTCCCGCTCGTACCGCAGGGTGTGAAAATGGCCGGAGACCATGCCCCTGTGCTGGCCGACGATGTCGTAAAAATGAGCCAGGTCCCGGCAGAAGACCGTGTCCGGGGAGAAGCGCCGGGTCAGGCGCGGCTCATGGGCCGGCGGACGATCTTCGAAAAAGATGGGCGGCGCCCCGTCGGGGTAAAAGAAGTGCGCGTTCCGGTGGCTGCTGTCGGGCGGCGTTCCGAACTCAACCCCGGCGACCGCGACGAACGCCCCGGGATGGGTGAACCGCCGGGCCGTCCGTTTCACCTCGCCCCAGACATCCCCGACGCAGATGTTGTAGCTGAAGAGCATCGCCGCGGCGAAGTCGAACCGGGCCACCTCCCTGGCGTACATATAGAAGTCGTCCAGAGGCCGCTGGTTGAAGGCCATCCCGTGCAGATCCCCCCAGAGGATCCCCGGCGTCGGACGGGTGTTCTCCGCAGACAGGCCGGGATATTCCCCCCGGATCTCAAGGCAGACCGACAGAACCTCCGACCGGGGGGACGCATCCAGCGGGGGCTCAAAAGAGCGGTAGGTCCTGTACCCCGTCGGGGAGAAGGTGCGCACGCCCCCCTCCAGCAGCCAGAAGTGGTAGACCTTCATGGGGTGCCGGGGAAATGCCCAGCCGGCCTCCCCGTGGCCGAGCGAAATCGTCAACCTGTCATCCTTCGCCATCCCACGGGATAAGGTCATCTCGCACACATGCAGGAATTCAGGGATCTGCGGGTACAATTCCAGCGTCCTGGCGTCGTAGCAGGCGCACACCACGTCCGCCCCCTTCTCTGAGGAGACGGACACGAAATTCGGCCCGACGGGGTCTTCGCACTGCGGGACGCCCGCGCCCTGGCGGATGTCCAGCAGGAACCAGAGTCTGGAGCCTTCCTTCAGGACCTCTCCGGGGCGATAGGTGAACCGCACGGACCCTTTCCCCCCGGTGTCCAGAGGCCCCTCCGTATGCAGACGAAACCTGTCGTTGATCTTTCCGGAATCCACGTCTTTCACCTCTCACCCTGAAGACAACCTGATTTCTACATAAGTTTCAGATATATAAGAAAATCCCTCTCCCCCTGTCAAGCGGAAATTGCTCGGATAGCCCTTGACATCCCCTGTCTGTCTTATGTAGTTTAGAAGTTGTCTTTATCCTTTATCCTTTATCCTTTATCCTTTATCCTTTATCCTTCATCCTTCATCCTTCATCCTTCATCCTTCAGGCCGTTATGTTAGACCGTTCCAACCCGGCCCTCCGCGTGGTCCTCCTCCCCCGCGACACGAACGCCCACGGCACCATCTTCGGCGGGGTGATCCTGAGCCACCTGGACATCGCGGGGGCGATCGAGGCCCGGAAGAACACCCGCCACCGGGTCGTGACCGTGGCCATGCACGAGGTGGAGTTCCTCGCCCCGGTCTTCGTGGGGGACGTGGTCAGCTTCTACAGCCGTACCGAGCGGACCGGCAGGACCTCCGTCACCGTGAAGGTGGAGGTGGAGGCCGAGCGGGCGGACCGCAGCGGCTACGTGAAGGTGACGGAGGCGGAGATCGTCTACGTGGCCATCGGGAAAGAAGGCAACCCTGTGCCTCTGGAAAGCGAACCATGAACGACGCTTCGGACAAGGGCGCCGCGCTGCGGCGCGAGGTCAACCTCCTGGGCCAGATCCTGGGCGAGGTCCTCATCGAACAGGGCGGACAGGAGCTGTTCAACACCGTGGAGACCATCCGGGAACTGTCCAAACGCATCCGGAGCGAAGGGAGGCCGGAACAGCGGGTGGAGGAGGTCAACCGAACGCTGGACGTGGAGACCGCCCGGAACGTGGTCAAGGCCTTCTCCATCTATTTCCAGCTCGTCAACATCGCCGAGGAGAACCACCGCGTCCGCCGCAAACGGCACTACGACGCCCTCCCGCCGGAGCACGCCCAGCGCTGGTCCCTCCGGGAGACGTTCCACGGCCTTCGAGCGCGCGGCGTCCCGGCGGAACAGATCCAGGCCCTCCTGGGGAAGTTGTCCATCGAACCCGTCTTCACGGCGCATCCCACGGAGATCAAGCGGCACACCATCCTGCGCAACCTGAGGCGCATCGCCCGCCTGACCGAGGGCCTGGGGAGGACGGACCTGCCGCCCCGCCAGAGAGAGTCCCTCGTCCGGACCCTGCGCGAGGAGATCACCATCCTCTACCAGACCGACACCGTGAGGCCTCGAAAGCCGACGGTGATCGACGAACTGGAGAGCAAGCTCTTCTTCTTCGAGGAGACCCTGTTCGACGTCCTGCCGGAGATCTACACGGAGATCGAGGACCTGCTCGCGGAACACTACCCGGGGACCTCCTTCGAAGTGCCCTCCTTCCTGCGCATCGGCTCCTGGGTGGGGGGGGACCAGGACGGCAACCCGGCGGTCACCTCCCGCACCCTGGAGGAGACCCTGCGGTTGCAGAAGGACCGCATCCTTCGGCGCTACCTCCAGGACGTTCAGGGCCTGATCGATCGGCTGAGCCCCTCCACCGGGCAGGTCCCCGTGAACCAGGAGGTGATTGCCTCGGCCAGGGTGGAGATCGAGCGGATGCCCCATCTGGCCGCGCACCTGGCCGGGAAGAACCCGGGGGAGGTCTACCGGCTCAAGCTCTCCTGCGTGGCGGAGCGGCTGAAGGCGACCCTCGCCCACAACCGCCCGGAAGAAGGGGCTGAGGCCCGCGAAGACCTCATCTACGCCACGAGCCGGGACTTTCTCGCAGACCTCCGGATGATCTCCCGCAGCCTGACCGCCAACCGGGGCGCGCGCCTCGCCGCAGGGGACCTGAAGCGCCTCATCCGGCGCGTGGAGGTGTTCCGGTTCCGGCTGTCGCGCATCGACGTCCGGCAGCACCGGGAGGAGCATACGCACGCCCTGGCCGACGTCCTGAGGCGTCTGAAGATCGCCCCGGACTACACGGCCTGGCCGGAGGAGGATCGAATTGCTTTTCTCAGGCGGGAGATCGGCCAGCTCCGCCCCCTGATCCCGGCGGAACTCAGGCACGAGGCCCGGACGCAGAAGGTGGTGGAGACCTTCCGGGCGATGCGGCTCTGTCTGGAGACCATCAGCGCCGACGGCCTCGGAAGCTACATCATCAGCATGTCGCAGGAGCCCAGCGACGTGCTCACGGTCCTGCTCCTGGCCAGGGAGGCGGGCCTCTACCGGATGGAGGAGGACGGGTCGATCCGGAGCGCCATCGACATCGTCCCGCTGTTCGAGACGATCCAGGACCTCCGGCGCGCCCCGGAGGTGATGGACCGCCTGTTCAGGGAGGAGGTCTACCGCAGCAACCTGAAGGCCCGGCGCAACCTGCAGGAGATCATGATCGGCTACTCAGACAGCAACAAGGACGGCGGCTATCTCACCTCCAACTGGGAGATCTACAAGGCGCAGCGGGCCCTCCACGCCGTCGCCCGCCGGCACGGGCTGGATCTCAAGCTGTTTCACGGCCGGGGTGGCACGATCTCCCGGGGCGGGGGGCCGGTCAACCGGGCGATCCTGGCGCAGCCCCGGGGCACACTCGAAGGTCGGATCAAGATCACCGAGCAGGGAGAGACGATCTCTTACAAGTATATGAATCCCACCATCGCCTTCCGAAACCTGGAGCAGGTCGTGTCCGCCGTGATCTGGACCGGCCTGCCGGACGAGGGCGGCCCGGAGCGGGAGGCCTGGAGCGCCGCCGTGGAGCACACGTCGGACCTCTCCTACCGCGCCTACCGGAGCTTCGTGGAGGACCCGGACTTCGCGCGCTACTTCGCCGAGGCCACGCCCGTCCGGGAGATCGGCCATCTGACGATGGGGTCCCGACCCGCCCGCCGGGGGGAACATCAGGAACTCGCCGACCTCCGGGCCATCCCCTGGGTGTTCGCCTGGATGCAGAGCCGCCACCTCGTCCCCAGCGGGTTCGGCCTGGGCACGGCCCTGAAGGAGTTCGTCGAGGAGCGGCCGGAGGCCCACACGGCCCTGCTCCGTGAGATGTACCGCGACTGGAGTTTCTTCACGGTGATCATCGACAACGCGCAGATGTCCGTGGCCAAGGCGGACCTGCACATCGCCGAGCGCTATGCGGACCTGGTGAGCGACCGGGCCGCCGGGGCCCGGATGTTCGAGCGCATCGCGGCAGAGCACCGGCTCACGGAGCGGATGATCCTCGAAGTGACCGGCCAGGCCATGATCCTCGACAACGAGCCCGCCCTCCAGAAATCCATCCTCCTCCGCAATCCCTATGTGGACCCCCTCAGCTACATCCAGGTGGAGTTCCTCCGGCGCACCAGGGCCTTTCAACGGGACGCCGACCCGGAGCAGACCGCCCGGCTCTTCTCCATCGTCGCCACGAGCATCAACGGCGTGGCCGCGGGCATGCACGGGACGGGGTAAAAACCAGAAGGCAGTAAGCAGTAAGCAGGGGTTCTTCTGCCTTCCTTGTCCTGAGCGGAGCGGCCATCAGGCCGCGAAGTCGAAGGATGCCTTCTGTCCTTTCTATTCCCTCCAGAACGGACTCGACCGCTCCGAGAAGATCATCCGCCCGAAGCACTCCGGCACGTGGAAGGAGGGTTTCGGGGTGTTGCTGGGGGACCACTGGCTGTACTGGGGGTTGGTCTTCCCCCCGCAACGGTTGAGGCCGACGTGCCACACGTCTCCAGGTTTGGGCGGGATATGCCTGGCCACCGGCGCGTAGTTCTGAAGCGGGATGGCCGCCTCTAAAATCCAGTGGTCATCCTCGTCGCTGTCGTCATTCAGCGTCCCGACCCGGCTGGTCGCAATCCGGATGCCCTTCCCGTTCCACTCCTCCTTCACCGGCACACCCGGCCCCTCGGGGTGGAACTGGTCCAGGAACACCCCCAGGACGTTCATCTCGATGTTGAAGTAGGCAAGGGGTCGGTCGGGGTTTGGGGCGACGAAGATCTCCACGCAGTCGTCCGCGGACACGGCGCCGTCTCGGTGAACGCTCTCGGCCCAGATGTGGGCGTCCTCACAGATATAGGCGACGTAAAGGTTCTCGTCGTCGTACAGGAGCTTGGCCACGGTCTGCTCCTTCTTCCCCGACACCCACCAGGGAAATCGAAACGGCCCGACGTCCGGGGCCGCGGCCCAGGCCGGCTCGTCCAGACGCCCGTCCACCGTGATCGGCGTCCCGGCCCGGTGGATCGTGTACGTGGGCAGCTCCTCGGCGGAGGCCGGAGAGACCACGGCGGACAGGAGCGCAGCGGAAGAAAGGCCGAATATCACCTGTCCGACGAGTTCGGGAAGCCTTGCAGCGGATATAAAATCCATGGTATGATCCCTCGATGTTCAGGTAGTAGGGCGGATCGCCCCGATGAAGTCATCCACATCGAACACGAACCCGAAGGCCAGGGCCACGCGCCAGAGCGCGATCTCCTTGCACAGTTCCCCCCTCGCGGTCTCTTTATTCTCCACCGCCGTCACCGCCTGGCGCAGCGCCGAGCACATCACCCCGCGCCGCTGGATGTCCGCCATGCCGCCCGGAGACAGGAGGATGCACCAGTTGATCGCGACCCCCGCGTAGATCAGGTGATTCACGCCCGCCTCCTTGCACAGCGCGAAGAGCTGGGCCCCGTTCTCCGCGATCCCCTCCCCGGCCATCGGCACGGCCTCCGGCGCGAACTTCAGGTTCTGGCACGCCTCCTTCGCGTCCGCCGCGTTGTGCGCCCCCACGTACGCGTGATCCCGCTTGAACTGTTTCAGGCGCTCCAGCACGGGGTCCGGCTTCACCCGTTCCAGAGGCTCCGGCTCCGGCCCTGCGAGCGCGGCGATCCTCTGATACTCCGGATAGTTTTTATAATAGTCCCCGCCTCCCACCACGTGGAACAGCTTCAGCTTCGAGCCCCGCACCGCCGACAGCAGCCCCGGAAAGACCGTCCGGCACATCTCGTGCGCCCTCGGGATCTCCTCCACCGCGTTGTACAGGCCGGGGTACTGCTCCCGCGTCCCGCAGTCCCACGCGTGCATGACCACCACCGCCGTGTGCGCCGTGGAGATCTCGATCTCCGCCTTCTTCCAGCCGCCGTAGCCCTCCGTCGGCACGTCCAGGCTGAAGTCCGCGTCGAAATTCTGATAATAGTTGGCCGGAACCTTCAGGGTCATCTCTCCCTCCAGACGCTCTTGCCACCGACCCGCACATCCTGAACATCCTCTGCCCTGCCTGCCACCACCGTCGCCCGCCCCTGCTCAAAGCCGATCTCGATGAAAGACGTCTCGCCCTTCAGGGTGACCTCCACGTCCCCCGCGCACACGGCCCGGCCCCGGCACAGCGCGACACGCCGGACCTCTCCACTTCCATCCTGCCGGACCCAGCACAGATCCCCATCCAGACGCAGCCCCCGGTCCTTCTGGACCAGGCCCCCGGCCCGCGAGGGACCGGCCGGGTTCTCCATATCCGCGGCCACGAACAGGTCCCGACGCCCGTCGGTCAACTCGACCTCAACGGCCACGTCAGCGTCGGGGTAAGGCGCGCCTTCCGCCGTCTCCAGCAGCAGGCGTCGGACCTGGGCGATATTCGACGCCCCTGTGTACGGCTCGATGACCCCGACGAACGCGGACGACAGGGGCGCGTCCTTCGCCTTCCGGCGGACCATGAGGCGGGGAACCCAGGCGTGCTCGAACGACTGGGAACTCAGCGACACCCACGCCTCCGCGACGCAGGCCTGCGCCTCTGTCGTCAGGTCCGTGTAGCGGAGGTGGATGTCCGACCCCGGCGAAAGGTACTGGTAAGGGTCCCCCACCTTCCAGTCCGCGCTCCAGCCCGGCTTCGCCCCCGCATCCCCTCTGAAGTGGCGCATCTGCGTGTCCAGCCCGTAGTCCTCCATCGGCTGGAGCGACAGTCCCTGCGTCACGACCTCCCCGAAGGGACCGTGCATGAATTTGGCATGGTCCGTCCCGCCTGCGACCCGGAACAGGTCCACGACGTAAGCGTCCGCTTCAGAGATGTCGATCAGCGCCACTGTGCGCTCATACTGCTGCACGGCCATCAGTTCCGCCCCGGACGCCCGAATCACTCGGAACAGGTCTCCATCCGCCCAGAGTGTGGTCTTCCCTTCCGACGGGCGCTTCTGGTCCCTGCCGTCCACCACCACCGTGTTGTGCCCGGCGGTCCTGATGTACCAGTTGAATCGGGGCCCGCTCCACCCGCCCCCATAGTGGACCGGCGGATACCCGAAATCCGGCATCAGGTCCATCCCCTTCGCGAACAGCCCCAGGTTCATGCCGTCCAGGTGGCCGTGCGCCCCTCCGGCGTCGTAGTCCAGCCAGGCCACGCGCGCATCCCCTCCTCTGCCCGACCGCAACAGCCCCAGGTGCCACTGCTCCTTGTTCACGCTCCCGACCCGGATCTCCGTCCCCTCTCGTTCGATCACCCCCTGCACGGCCTTCTGAAACGCTGCCGGGTCGTCCGCGAACAGGTCGTGGGGCAGGTCCTCCACGCGACGGTCATTCGCGTGATGCAGGACCTGGGCGAACGCCGCATCCCCCGTGAGTTCGTACAGACGCCACAGGAAGGTGTACATGGAGGGATGCAAACCGGGTTGCTTCGAGAATTGCACCCCCACATAGCGCTCGACCTTCCGGCCATAGGACCCCGTGTCTCCGATCTGGGGATAGTACTGCTGGAGGCACCAGGTGTCGATATGGAACCGGTACATCTGATGCAGCCGGGGGTGGCGTTTGAGCATCTCGGGCAGGAACCCCGGCTCAATCCTGGCGCAGCTCTCCAGGAACTGCGCCAGGCCGACGATGACTCCCGACGAGTACCCCGCCAGCCCCTTCTCCCCCGTCACTCCGTCCACGGCCGTGGCCTTCTCGACCATCTCGTCCATCAGCCCCATCACCTCATCCCGGTTGCGGGGCCAGTCCAGGACCATCCTGAGGACCAGGAGTGCGACCTCCTTCCGGGGGTAGTTGGAGCGTATCCTGTCATGATTCTTGATGGGGTCCCGCAGGAGACCGTCCTCGATGTTCCTCAGGACGTCCTCCGCCGACGATTTGGGATTGTCCAGCCGATAGCGCTTCGCCTGTCCGGACAGAAAATGCACCAGTTCCAGATCCTCCTTCAACGCCTCCCGGACCTGGTCGTAGGCCAGCGCCATCTCCCGCGTCTCCTCGCAGGCATCGTGCCAGGTCGAGACGTAGCCCGCGTGCCCCGGCCCCTCGTACATCACCCCCTGCTCCTTGAAGTCGAACGACGGATAGAGGTCCGCCACCCGGTCGAGCAGCACCCCTGCCTTGTGGGCGTAGGCCCGGTCTCCCGTGACCGTGTAGGCCGCCGCCAGGTTCCGGATGCCCGCGTGGACCCCCTGCTTCCACTGCCCGTAGATCAGGTAGGTCCCGATGAACCACCACCGGTTCTGGCCGTCAAAACAGCTCTCCCCCGCATCCACCCCGAACCCATGAAGCGGGTCTTTGGGATCAGGATGTTCGGCGTTATACAGCAGCGACCGGTCCGCCCGCTTAGGGTCAAACACCCCGTGCTCGTCCAGGCCGGAGCGGTAGTAGGCGTGAAAATCGTTCTTCGGAAACGCCTCGTCGCAGTGCGGGCAGCGGAGCTTCCACGGCTCCTTCAGGGCGTTGATCTTCCAGGTGTACATCGGCACCCCCTGCTTGCACGAAGGGCAGTGCCCGCTGGACCAGACCATCCAGGAGCGCCGGAGGGTGTGCCCGAACATCAGGTCCCAGAGCGCCTCGTCCGAGAACCCCATCCACGGCTTCGCCGCCTCGATCACCTGCCTCTGGATCTCCGCCGCCCAGGGGTGCTTCGCGGCATTCACGTTCGCTTTCTGGATCAGGCTTTCAGGATAGAACATGTCCCCTCCCCACAGAACTCAGACGGATTCCCTTCGCAACGCACCCAGAAAATCATCCACGTCGAACACGAACCCGAAGGCCGTGGACACGCGCCACAACCCGATCTCCTTGCACAGTTCCTGCCGCGCGGTCTCTTTATTCTCCACCGCCGTCACCGCCTGCCGTATCGCCGAGCACATCACCCCGTGCTTGTGCATCTCGGCCATGCCCCCCGGCGACAGGAGCAGGCACCAGTTGATCGCAAACCCCACGTAGATCAGGTGGTTCACCCCGGCGTCCTTGCACAGCGCGAAGAGTTGCCGGGTGTTCTCGGCGACCCCCTCCTCCCCCATCGGCCTGGCCTCTTCCGGAAAGTCCAGAACCTTGAAGCCGCGCTGGATGTCCGGGGCATTGTGCTTCCCCGTGAACACCTGCTCTGCCCGCAACGCCCTCAGGCGCTCCAGGCCGGGGTCCGCCTGGATGCGCTCCGGGGGAGGAGGCTCCGGCCCTGCCAGTTCCACGGCCCTCCGGTAGCCCGGGTACCGCTTGCCGTACTCCCCCCCGCTCGTCACGTGAAACAGCTTCAGCTTCGAACTCCGCACCGCCGACAGCAGCCCCGGAAAGACCTTCCGACAGACCTCGTACGATCTCGGAATGTACTCCACCGCGCGGTGCCAGCCGGGGTACTCCTCCCGCGTCCCGCAGTCCCACGCGTGCATGACCGCCACCGCCGTGTGTTCCATCGGAAGTTCGACCTCGGCCCGCTTCCAACCGCCGTAACCCTCTGCGGGCACATCCAGGCTGAAGTCCGCATCGAACTGTTGATAGATATTGGCCCATGTTTTCATGAGATTTATGGCTCCTTATTTTTGATCTGCCTTCCTTGTCCTGAGCGGAGCGGCCATTAGGCCGCGAAGTCGAAGGATGCCTTCTGCCTACTGAATCTCCCACCGGCCCCCCTCGTCCTGCCTCAACGCCACGGCCCGGCATTCCTCCACGGACCGATAGGCCGCGTCGATGACGGCCAGGCTGGGGAGCACGTCCCTCCCCGAGTTGCCCGGCGCCCGTCCCTCCAGCGCGGCGCTCACGAACTCCCGCATCTGTTCCACGAAAGGGTCCGGCCCGCCCTCAACAAGGACCTCCCCATCCCGGCTGAGCGTCCGCAGCCCGTCCAGGAACAGCGTCCCCTTTTCACAGACGATGACCATATCTCTCCGGCTGAACCGGGAGTTGATCGTCGTGTACGTGATCGCGTGCGCCCCGTTGTCCAGCGTCAGATGCACACAAAAGTCGTCCTCGCCGGGGAAGTTCGGCTTGTTGGAGTGGGCCGTCGCGTAGACCCGCGCGGGTTTGGCGCCGGTCATCCAGGGGAAGAAGTCCAGCGGATGGCTCCCGGAGTTGGCGATCAGAAATCGCTTGCAGTCCTTCCACCAGGAGGCCGGCCCTTCGTACCAGCCGGTCAGGGTGTAAAGCAGATGCAACGGACGCCCCATCTCCCCCGAAATCAGAATCTCCCGCGCCTTCCGCATCGCGGCCAGATACCGGGTGTTCTGAGACGACATCAACCTCAACCCCCGCCGCTCCGCCTCTTCGACTAGCGTCACCCCGTCCGCATAGGAGTCCGCGACCGGCTTCTCCGTCAGCACGTGCTTGCCCGCCTGAAGCGCCTCCATGGCGCAGGGGAAGTGCAGGAAGTTGGGCGAGCAGATCACCACCGCATCCACCTCGTCGTCCTTCAGGACCTCCTCGAAGTCCGCACACGACCGCTTCGCCCCGAACGTCTCCGCCGCCTTCTGCCGGCGCGCCTCGTCCCGGCTCACCACCGCGACCAGCTCCGCGTCCTCGCACGCCGCGATCCCCCGCAGGTGCGCCTGCGCAATCGCCCCGCAACTGACCACCGCCATCCGGAGGGGTTTCTTGGGCATGACGAACTCCTTATGAGACAGTCTGGTAGCTCACGCACCAGTAAAGAGTAGAATTAAAGTACTGAATCTCATCTGCTCGACCCTCCAGGACCTCCCGGACCCCCGCCTCCGTCGGGAAATTCTTGAGGACCTCGTACTGCCGGCCGCTCTCCAGGGTTCTGCGGCTGTAGTTGTTGCCGTCCTCGTCCACGTGGTCCGACATGGGATGCGTGACCCCCTCCACGTAGTTGTTGTCCGCGAACACGACGAGAGCGCCGGGTTGCAGCCGCCGATGAAACGCCTCCAGGAAATCCCTGAGTCGTGGCCTGGACACGTGCGACCACCAGAATCCAGCGAACCCCGCGTCAAAATCCCCGGTCACATTTTTGAGATCGAACGCGTCCGCGACCTGAAAGCGGACGTTCCCCCGGGGATACGGCTTCCTCCTGGCGATCTCCAGGACAGACTCGTTGATATCCACCCCCAGGACGGACGCCGCGACCTCCGCCATGGCCGGCGTCCAGTAGCCCGTGCCGCACGAGACCTCCAGCACGCGCCTGCCCTCGAACAGCCTTTGCAGAAGGCTCCTCAACCACGCGATGTCCCCCTGCTTCTCCGGGTGCGCATAGACCTTCTCGTACTCCTCGGCGCGGAGGGCGTAGTATTCTTGGATGTCGGTGTTCATCTCTATTACTTTTGAAGTCCTACCCTTTTGATCTCATGAACAATACTCGTAGCTTCTGTTCTGGCGCGATTGTTAATCATCTTCACAAATGAGAGCGCAGCCATTTTGTCCGACGCCCACGAGTAGGCAAAAACCACCTCGGATTCGGGCTCGAAGTCCTTAAACTCCCACTGAACCCGTCGAGCAGTCTGTTCAGTCGGTTTTGGGAAACCGTAAAAGTAACGTTGATCTAAAGCTTGATCAAAGTGAATAGTGATCGTAGCCCTTTCTATGTTGCCGTGCCAGAGAGAACCTGTTGTAAGGATATACTGAAAATAGCGAACATTGAAAGACTCAGGGGCAATATGGTTTCCACCCCAGTATAGCCAATAAGAGTGTTTAATGCTGATCAGCTTCTTGGCAGGAAAAGTCTGTTCCCATACATACCAGAGCCTCTCCAGATTTTTATCTTCAAATATCCTTGGTTTGACCGTTTGCCCATCGGCATCGGCGCGAAAATTCAGCTTTTCGACTTGGTAGTTCCCTCCTTCTTCTGGGTCTTTGGGATTACCAAACATTTTATCTATCGGAAAGCCGATTAAAAGTGATACATCCTTGTCCGTAGGATTCCTGAATCGTAATGTAGCCGACACAGTAGCATCATCCGGCCACTCATATCCGACCACTTTTTTTACATGGGCATGAACATTGACATCTTCGTTGACAAGCTGAATTTCCGTAGACCTGATGGGGACCAGCGTTTCGCCGATCAACGCCAGAGGGGTGTCATCTGCCAAGATCTGGTGAGATATGACAAAGACAAAAACAGAGGTAATTTTCAATAGACCAAAACGGGGCATCAGGCAACTTCCTTGATGGTCAATTCGATTCCATCAACTACAGGTAATGAGAGGTTCCTGGAAACTCGGAATAAGATCCACTCTTCCAGAGCCTCCTCTAGCTCCTCACGGCAGGCTTCGAGCGTTTCAGCATTGGCATAGACGCCCTGAAACTCCGGAATCTCTCCGTAGAAACTGTTGTCATCCGAGAGGATTTCATATTTTGTCCGGCGCATGGCCGTGCGAATATAGCTTATGAGCATATTGAACTTCCTATCATTCAATAGCCAGCACAACAGCCAGGGCCTTGCTAATCTCTTGCATAGTTGCTATAGATAGTTTCCCAATCTGTTGAACAAATCTCGTCTGCGATAATGAGCGCGCCTGAAAGGCGTCCGCCGCTGAAGATTTATCCAGTCCATTCTCCGAATCAGGGTCTAAAAGAACCATCCACGGAGCTACGGCATACCGATCCTTCCACTCGGTTATCGGCACGATGACCTTCAGCGATAAAACTCCGACGGCATCATCATTCACAATGACCGCCGGGCGGGTCTTCTGTATCTCAGCCCCTACCGTTGGGTCCAGGTTGATTAGCCAGATTTCTCCTCTATGCATGAAAACTCTCACGATCAAGCACTGTAAAGCTGGTCAACTCATCATCCTCTGTATAATCCGGCAGCAACGCCGTAGCAGCTTCTTCCAGCCGGCGCTTTCTTTCCATCTGGGTAAGCGGCTTTCCGATCCGTTCAATGTCTTTTTGAATAAGATGCACAGCCGCTTCGATGACCTCCAGGCACTCCTGAGGGGAAAGCTTACTGAGTCCCTCCAGAATTTCTGTTCGTGTCATATTGCCTCCTTCTTGTCATTCACCACATCCTGTGAGATCAATCCTCATATCTTCAACGCCCGCCGGTGAAAAACGATGGCATCCTGCACGTGGAGATCCCAGTAGGCCCAGGTGTGCGCACCGGGGAACTCCTCGTATTCGTGGGGAATCTGGAGGGCCTTCAGGTGCTCGTGAAAGGCGCGATTCTCCCCCAGCAGCCCGTCGTCCACCCCGCAGTCGATCCGAATCGCCGGCAGCAGGAAGCGGTCCACCGTCTCCGCCAGCCGGAACGTGCAGTCCTTTCCATCCCTGTAGGAGGGGCCGAAGACCCGCCGGAACTCAGAGATCAGCTCGGGCCTCCGGGTGTAGGCCAGCGCGCCGGAGTGGGAGGCCGCGCTGCAGAAGAGGTTCGGGAACTTGAGCGCCAGCTTGATCGCGCCGTATCCACCCATGGACAGCCCGCCGACCACCCTCCCCTCCCGCGACGGGATCGCGTTCAGGAACCGGTCCACGAACCCGATCACGTCCTGCACGATATGCGTCTCGTACGCCGGCCCTTCCACCGCGTCGCAGTAGAAGCTCCGGCCCCCGTCGGGCATGACGACGATCAACGGCAGCCCCTCCACGTAGCGTTCGAGGCTCGTCCGTCGCGTCCAGATCGTGTGGTCGTCGGAGAGTCCGTGAAGGAGGTAGAAGACCGGGAAAGGGCCCGCCCCGGCCTGCCGGTCCGGCAGGATGACGTTCATGGAGCAGGCCTTTTGAAGGGCGGGGCTGAAGAACTGCATCGTGCAGAAAGCCACGGGAATCTCCTCGCGTTGAGAGTTAAGTCTCCCCGAACAGGTACGCCACCACCGGCCCCTGCTCCCGGTGGTCCGGCACGATCAGGTCCGCCCCGGCCTGAATCAGGCGGCCTCGTTTCCACGCGTCGACCCCGCACCGCCGCGCCTCGTCGGACGCCACGCCCACCGCGAGACCGTCCGCCTCCCGCGCGTTCTCGATCTCCACGTACCCGTCCCCGAACACTGCCATCTCGTGCCCCCGCAGGCCGTGCCTTCGGAACAGGTCTGCGATCAGCATCCGCTTCGAGAACTTCTCGTGCTGGTCGAGCGCCCCATAGATCCCCCCGTTGAAATACTTTGAGACCCCCAGGGCCCCGGCCTCGTCCTTCACATAAGCCTCGTCCGTGCCGCTGGCCAGAAAGAGCGTCACGCCCCGGTTGCGGAGGTTTTCGAGCAGATCGAAGGAGCCGGTCACCACCAGGTCAGCGGGCGGGATCGTCCCCCCCTTGAGCCCTTTGAGACGGTCCGCGATGCGCGCCAGGAGGCAGTCGTGGTAGATGCGCTTGTAGGCCAGCGGCGCCAGCGGCGTCCCCCCCCGCTTCCGGACCTCCTCGGCGAGCTGGATCATCTGGTAGATCGTCTGCTGGCCCGTCAGCCGGTCCACGAAGTCGGTGACCGCCGTGCGCAGCGCCTCCTCCGTCTCGCCGGTCCGCAGAGAGACCAGGGTCTCCACCATCATGGGGATCATGATCTGCTGCCACCCCTCGCGGATCAGGGAGATTGTGCCGTCGAAGTCGAACACGGCGAACCGGATGCCGCCCCGGTCGGGCCGTTCGCGGATGATTTCGATCTGCGTGTCCGGCAGCCATCGTCCTGTCACGGGGCCTCCTCCCGGTCCATCGGCCCGATGTCGATCATGCGGGGGCCGGAGGCGATGTAGGCGTCTGTCTTCAGCTCTTCCATGTCGCGAAGCCGCCTCGTGACCGTGGCGATGCGTTTGACCTGCGTCTCGATCTGCCGCAGCCGTTCGGCAGTCTTCTCATCCACCAGATCCTTGGACATCCGGAGGATCTGGGCGTTGGCCAGGATGCTGGTGAGGGGGTTGTTGATCTCGTGGTTGACCGTGATCACGAGCTGCCGGAGGGTCTCCAGCTTCTCCGCCCGGATCTCCACGGCCCGCAGCTCCCCCTCCAGGCGCGTCCGTTCGGTCACGTCCTCGGAGACCTGGATGGCCCCGATGAGCTCCCCCCCCTGGCCTCTCAGCGGCGTGATGGCCACGGACAGAACCAGCTCGTGCTCCCCTTCCCCATAGACCTGCCGGGGGTTCTCGTAGGACTCCCCGCGCTGCAACACCCGCTCCGTGATCTCCTCCCATGTCTCGCCGGGAGGGCACGGGATCAGGTCGGAGATCGGGATGCCCACGGCCTCGACGATGCTCGCCCAGATGCCCAGGCGACGCAGGAACTCCTCCTGCTTCCGGTTCCAGGAGGTGATCCGCATCTCGCGCCCCATGACGACCACGCCGAGCTGGATGTTGTCCAGGATGTCCTCCAGGTAGCGCCGGGCGTTCTGGTGCGTCTCCTCGACCCGGACCTGCTGCGTCACGTCGTAAAACAGGAGGGTGTACGCGGCAGGAGGCCCTTTGGTGAGCAGGGTGACGGCCACGTCGTAGATGCGCCCCGCGCGCGCCCACCGGAACCGCTCCTCGTCATCCGCCGTCCGGATGCGGGCAACGGCCGCGACGAGCTGCTCCCGCAGCGCGGACTCCCCGGACAGGGCGCGGGCCAGGTCCGGCAGGGCATCCGCCATCCGGTCCCCCCGGGCGCGGACGCCAAAAACAGAAAACCCCTTCCGGCTTCCAGAGAGGGGCTTCAGGGCTTCATCGACCGTCAGGACCGCGCCCGGAAAATTGGGCTGGAGGACAGGATACGCATCAGATGAAGAGGAGGACGGTTTAGGAGGCATCGAGGGGACCTACATCCTCATGACGTCGGACAGTTGATCGTTCATGGCATCCATGATCTCCCGGATGTCCTCGACGGACAGTTGCAGAAGCCCGAGGGCCTCCGGGGAGACCACGGGCACCTTCCGGTCCCCGCCGAACCCGAACCCCTCCGCCCGCACCAGGATGTCCGCCAGGTGAACCACGGCGGTGCGGTCTGCGTGGGGCCGGACCGGATGGAACGTGTGATGATAGGCGATCGGTTCCACGATCTGCCCCGGCAGTTGCCACTTGTCGAGCAGCCACCCCCCGATGTTCGCGTGGGTGACGCCCATGACCTGGTTCTCCGCCTCGTAGAACAGCATGTCCTTCTTCCGGACCAGGGACACGATCTCCTCGAACTCGTCCTTGAGGTTCTGTTGCAGGACGACCTTCCCCAGGTCGTGCAGCAGCCCCGTGACGCTGATCTCCTCGGGGTCGGGCATGTCCAGGCGGTTGGCGATGATGCCGCAGGTCCGGGCGCACGCCAGGGAGTGTTCCCACAGGCCGGCGATCGACTGCGACATCATGTCCAGGACGGAGGTGGTGAACACCAGCGTCTTCACGACGTTGAACCCGAGCAGGACCATGGCGTGGGGGACCGTCATGATGGGCTGGGAGAACCCGTAGAACCCGGAGTTGACCAGCTTGAGCACCTTGGCCGAAAGGACCTGGTCCTTGGCGATCTCCTTGCCCACTTCGGCGGCCGTGGTGTTCGGGTTCTCCAGCATGTGGGTGAGGCGGGTGATGATTCCGGGCAGCGTCGGGAGAGAGGTGATCTTCTCCACGATCCGGCGCATGTCGCTCCGCTCCATCATGCGTCCGCCCTGTCCCGCGCCAGGATGTGTTCCCTGGCGAACGATTGGATGCTCATCATGACGGCGTTGCCCTCCAGGCCCGCAAAGCGCGCGTCCAGGTCGGCCAGGAATGCCTCGGTCGTCTTGGGCGGAGGGGCGTTCGGGTCATTTCGCTCCACCGTGATCTCCACGACACCGCGCCGCCTCAGGCCGTCGAGCATGCCCAGCGTCAGCTTGGCCCCTTTGGGCAGGATGAGCATGCCCTTGTCGTTCGTCACCGGCGCGGCGAGCTGGTCGCCGGGTCTGACCTGATCGAGAAGAATGATGCGCATAGAATTACCCCGCCAGTTCTGCCCGTTTCCAGTAGTCGGAGAACTTCTCCCGGAACCAGTCCTGCGAGGAGCCGATGAGGGCGTTGAACCCCCCCCAGGTCCACCGGGAAATGCCGTCCACCCCCGCCAGGGCCTTCAGGGCGCCCCGTCGCAGATCATCTACAAGAGGGGCGGATTCGCTCTGCTCCACGAGCGCCCGGTCGTAGACGCCCTGGAGCATGCGGTCGGCGTGCCGGGCGACCTGCTCCGGGTCGAGGACGCGGGACTGGGCGCAGACCGTGCTCGACTCGATCACCAGGAATTCGTTGACCCACACCGCCGGGATGAGGCCCGCGTTCCGGCGCGTCGCCTCGGCCAGATGCGCCTGCCTGAGCACGCCGTAGGTCCGGCAGGTGAGGGGGCGGGCAGGATGGATGGAGCACTGGCCGGACGCGGTCAGGAAGGGGCACCGGGTCGGACGCTCCTCTGTCAGACTCGAAACGCGCGCCCGCTCCTCCGGGGAGAAATGCGCTTCCACGTAATCCACGATGTTCAGGTATTCGACGGCGTAGAGCGGGTACATCGTGGCGAAGTCGGACCGCATCTCCTCCTCGGTCAGCTCGCAGCACTGCCCCGGGCGGTCGCATTCGCACGAGGTGCGCGGAATCTCCCGGTAGACCGCTTCGAGCGCCTCCCGGCGCTCTTCGGCGGCGTTTTTTAAGGTAAACACGTCGTCGGAGGTTGTCAACAGGTTTCGTCCTGCGTAGGGGCAGGCCCCCGTGCCTGCCCGCTCAAACAGGGCAACCACAGGGGGTTGCCCCTACAGCCAAATGTTATAGAGCGCCTCACGCCCCCGGTAGACGGCGGATTCACCCAGGGCCTCCTCGATGCGCAGGAGTTGGTTGTACTTCGCGACCCGGTCGGTCCGGGAGGCCGACCCGGTCTTGATCTGTCCGGCGTTCATCCCCACCACGATGTCGGCGATGGTCGTGTCCTCGGTCTCCCCGGACCGGTGCGAGATCACGGCCGTGTAGCCCGCCCGTTTGGCGGTCTCGATGGCGTCCAGGGTCTCGGACAGGGTGCCGATCTGATTGACCTTGATCAGGATCGAATTGGCCACGCCCGACGCGATCCCCTGCGCGAGCCGCTTCGTGTTGGTCACGAACAGGTCGTCCCCCACGAGCTGTACCCGGTCCCCCAGCCGATCCGTCAGGACCTTCCAGCCCTCCCAGTCGTCCTCCGCCACGCCATCCTCGATGGAGACGATGGGGTACTGGTCGACCCACTTCGCGTAGAACTCGGCCATCTGCTCCGCCGTCCGCTGCGAGCCGTCGGACTTTTTGAACACGTAGCGGCCCGACGCGTAGAACTCGCTCGACGCCGGGTCCAGCGCCAGGCAGATGTCCTGCCCCGCCCGGTAGCCCGCCTTCGCGATGGCCTCCAGGATGACCGTGATGGCCTCCTCATTGGAGGTCAGGTTGGGAGCGAAGCCCCCCTCGTCCCCCACGCCGGTGTTGTAGCCCTTGGCCTTGAGCACGGCCTTCAGGCTGTGAAAGACCTCCGCACCCATCCGGAGGGCTTCCCGGAAGCTCATCGCCCCCACCGGCATGACCATGAACTCCTGGAGGTCCACGTTGCTGTCCGCGTGGGACCCACCGTTCAGGATGTTCATCATGGGGACCGGCAGCTCCCGCGCCCCGGCCCCCCCGATGTACCGGTAGAGGGGCATGCCGAAGGCCAGGGCAGCGGCCTTGGCGCACGCCAGGGAGACCCCCAGGATGGCGTTGGCCCCCAGCCGCCCCTTATTCTCCGTCCCGTCCAGATCGATCATCACCCCGTCGATCCGGACCTGATCCGACGGGTCGAGCCCCTTCATGCGCGGGCCGATCTGCTCGTTGACGTTCTGCACGGCCTTCAGGACGCCCTTGCCCAGGTAACGCGCCTTATCCCCGTCCCGGAGCTCCACGGCCTCGTGCTCCCCCGTCGAGGCCCCGGAAGGCACGGAGGCCCGCCCCACGACGCCCGTGGAGAGGACGACCTCCACCTCCACCGTCGGGTTGCCCCGCGAATCCAGGATCTCCCTGCCCCGCACCGCCTGAATCGTCGTCATCCCTTCCTCCTGTGCAAAAAAAGGCAACCGGCAAATGGCAAACGGCAAACGTGAAAGACACGATGTTTTTGCTTTTCACGTTTCACGTTTCACGTCTGCCGTTTCACTGCCTTTAGAGCCTCTCGCAGCCCCACCCGGCCCTCATACAGCGCCTTCCCCACGATCACGCCCTCGACGCCGAACGGCGCCAGCGCCGCCACGCGCCGGAGGTCGTCGAGCGAGGAGATCCCGCCGGAGGCGATCACCCTGAGCCCGGTCTCCACCGCCAGGACTTGCGTGGCCTCGATGTTCGGGCCGACCAGCATCCCGTCTGTCGAGATGTCGGTGTAGACCACGCGCCGGATGCCGAGCGCCTTCATCTGCAAGGCCAGATCGACGGCCTGGACCTCCGTGGTCTCCACCCACCCTTTGACCGCCACGCGCCCCTCCCGCGCGTCAATGCCCACGACGACCCGGTCAGGCCCGAAGCGTTCGACCGCGGACCGCACCACGTCGGGCTCGCGGATCGCGACCGTGCCCAGGATGACCCGATCCAGCCCCAGCGACAGCAGCCGGGAGACATCGCCCATGGACCGTATCCCTCCGCCGAGTTCGATGGGGATGTCCACGGCCTCCAGGATGCGTGTGATGGCGGCCAGGTTTCCGGACGCCCCCTCGAAGGCCCCGTCCAGGTCCACGAGGTGGAGGTAGGTCGCCCCCTCTTCCTGCCACCGCCGGGCCACGGCCGCCGGGTCGTCCGAATAGACCGTCTCGTCTTCTTTGCGCCCCTGGAGCAGGCGGACGCAGCGCCCCGCTTTCAGGTCTATGGCCGGGAGGAGGGTCATCTACATCATCTCTGCAAAATTTTTCAGGAGGCGCAGGCCCAGATCCTGGCTCTTCTCCGGATGGAATTGAATGCCGAACAGGCGGTCCCGCCCCACGATGGAGGCATAGTCGATCCCGTAGTCCGTGGTCGTCAGCGTGTCGGTCGGGTCCGCCGGGTCCACGTAATAGGAGTGGACGAAGTAGAAGAAGGCGTGGTCCGGGATGCCCTTCAAAAGGGGCGAGGGCCTCTGGATATGGGCCTGATTCCATCCGATGTGCGGCACCCGCAGGGACGGCGGGAACCGGCGCAC
This sequence comes from Candidatus Latescibacterota bacterium, assembly GCA_009694805.1. Classification (GTDB taxonomy): domain Bacteria; phylum Latescibacterota; class UBA2968; order SICM01; family SICM01; genus SICM01. The sequence goes on along the minus strand of SICM01000010.1, from coordinate 19,001 downwards.
GCGGCCCGGCAGGAGGCCGAGCCCCGCGTGGTCGCCCATCTCCTCGCTCCTGGAGAAGAGGAGCTGCTGGCCGAGGCAGATGCCCAGGAGCGGGACGCCCTTCCCCACGGCGTTCAGAAGGGGGGCGATCAGCGCCCCCTTCCGGAGGTTGTCCATCGCCTCGCCGAAGGCCCCCACGCCGGGCAGGACGAGCCGGGTGGCCTGCGCCACCTCCTCCGCCCGGTTCGTGATCGTGGCTGGATGTCCGCCCCGTTCGAAGGCCTTCTGGACGCTCCGGAGGTTCCCCATGCCGTAGTCGATGATGGTGATCATGGTTTCCTTCAGTTTCCCAATTCCATCGACCTCTTCGTGGCCGCCTCCACCGCCGACATGAGGGCGTCCCGGAACCCCTTCTGCTCCAGGGCGTGGAGCCCGGCGATGGTCGTGCCGCCGGGGGAGGTGACGCGGTCCTTCAGCGCCGCCGGATGCTCGCCGCTCTCCATCGCCATGCGGGCCGCGCCCAGGACCGTCTGCGCCGCCAGCTGGAGGGCGACGGGTTTCGGGAGGCCCATCTTGACCCCGCCGTCCGCCAGGGCGTCGATCAGGACAAAGATGTAGCCAGGGCCGCTCCCCGAAAGACCGGTCACGGCGTCCATCTGCTTCTCCTCGACCACCACCGTGGAGCCCACGGCCCCCAGGACCTGCCGGGCGGTTTCGAGATGCTCCGCCGTGGCGTGGCGGCCGGGGCAGAGGGCGGAGGCCGCGGACCGGACCTGCGCCATGAGGTTGGGCATGGCCCGGACGACGGGAAACGGCTGGCCGAGCGTCGACTCGATGGCGGCGGTCCGGACGCCCGCCATGATCGAAAGGATGAGACATCCGGGCTTCAGCGCCGGGGCGATGTGGGCCAGGGTCTCAGGCGCGACCTGCGGCTTGATGGCCAGCAGGACGATGTCCCGTCCCTGGACGGCGGCCAGGTTGTCCTGCGTCGTCTCCACCCCCCACTGGCGGGCCGTGGATTCGAGGGCCGCTGCCACAACGTCGGAGGCGATCAGGTTCGCCGGTGGCGTCCCCGATTCCACGAGGCCGCCGATGAGGGCCCCCCCCATGTTCCCGGCCCCGATCACGGCGATGCGCATATTTTGGATCGTGTTCATGCGTGACGCAACCTTGGAGTTCGGTCCATCGAGTCGTTTTCACCCCGAATCAAAAATATCCAACCGACAGACCAATGTCAAAGAAAAAAGCGAGAGGACCCCAGGCCCTCTCGCCCGCAGAAGTCTCTCAAAACCGATCAGACGAACGTCAGCCATCCGTGCCGGTCCTCGTGCTCTCCGGAGACGATCCCGAAGAACGCCTCCTGGATCTGCTTGGTGATGGGACCGCACGCGCCCTCCCCCACCGGGATGTGATCGATGGCGCTGATCGGCGTCACCTCGGCCGCGCTCCCGGTGAAAAACACCTCATCGGCGATGTAGAGGGACTCCCGGGGGATGGACCGCTGTTCCACCCGCAAACCCAGGTCCCGCGCCAGCGTGATCACGGAGTGCCGCGTGATGCCCGGCAGGATCGAGTGACCACTGGAGGGGGTGTAGATCACGCCGTTTTTGACCAGGAAGATGTTCTCCCCGCTCCCCTCGCTCACGTATCCCTGAGGGTCCAGCGCGATCCCCTCGGCATACCCGTCGGAAAGGGCCTCCATCTTGATCAACTGCGCGTTCATGTAGTTGCCCCCCGCCTTGGCCAGGGACGGAAGCGTGTTGGGCGCCATCCGGTTCCACGAGGAGGTGCACACCGACACCCCCTTCTCCAGGGCCTCCGGACCCAGATACTTGCCCCATTCCCACACGGCGATGACCACATCCACGGGGCAGTCCGCCGGGTTGACGCTCAGTTTTCCATAGCCGCCATATCCCCGCAGGGCGATCGGGCGCACATAGCACCCCCGAAACCCGTTGGCGCGGATGGTCTCCAGGATGGCGGAGGTGACCTCGGCCTTGGGGAAGGGAAGGGCCATCCGGTAGATCTTGGCGGAGTCAAACAGGCGGTTGACGTGTTCGGCCAGGCGGAAGCAGGCCGGGCCGCGCTTCGTGTCGTAGCAGCGCATGCCCTCGAACACGCTGGAGCCGTAATGGACGACGTGTGAAAGTACGTGAATTTTGGCGTCATCCCAGTTGATGAGCTTGCCATTAAACCAGATTTTAAGCTTCGGAGATTCCATGTCGGGCTCCTTTGCTATCTGAGATCCTTGATCCTGAGTTGAATGGTCTTCTTGCCCCGCCATTCGTTCTCTTCGATGACGTAGGCGATGTCCAGGTTGGGTTCGCCCGGCGTGAGACGGTAGAGGAGGTGCCCGATGTCAAACCCGATGCAGTCCAGAATCCTGCCGTCCTGCCGGGCCTTGAACCGGATATGGTTCCGACCCACCGTCGAGGGCGCCCCCACCACCTCGACGCCGCGAGACGCCAGCGTCGGGCGCAGGTTCTGGGGGCCGAACGGGGCGAAATCCTTCAGGATCTGGACGAGGCGGTCATCGATCTGTCCGAGGGATACCTCGTCGTCGATGACGATCTGGGGCGTCAGGGCCTCGGGCGCGAGCGTGGCCTTCACGGCCTGTTGAAAGGCGCATTTGAACCCCTCGATCCGGTCCCGCTCGATGGTGAGCCCCGCGGCGTACTTGTGCCCCCCGAACGCCGAGAGATGGTCCTGGCACGCAAAGAGCGCCCGGTAGAGGTCAAACCCCGGAATACTCCGGGCCGAGCCCTTTCCCCGGGGGCCGTCCAGGGCGATCAGAACGGTCGGCAGATAGACCTTTTCAGCGATCCGGGAGGCCACGATGCCGATCACGCCCGGGTGCCATCTCTCGGACGCCAGGACCACGGCGCGGTCGTGTTCGAGGTCCACCTCCCTTTCGATCATGTCCAGGGCCTCTGACAGAGTCCTGTCGTCGGCCTCCCGCCGGATCTGGTTCTGAACCTCCAGTCGCCCGGCGATCTGGCGAGCCACCTCCGGGTCGTCATCCGTGAGCAACACCACCGCCTCCGTGGCGCTCCCCATGCGCCCGATAGCGTTGATGCGGGGGGCGAGCATGAAGACCACCTGGCCGGTGCCGATGGGCTTTCCACCCAGGCCCACGCTCTCGATCAGCGCCCTCAGGCCCACGTTCTGGGTGTTCAGCATCCGTTTCAGTCCGTGTTTGACCAGCACGCGGTTTTCGTCCACGAGCGGCACGATGTCGGCGGCGCACCCGAGGGCGACCAGGTCCAGATCCTCGTGGAGGGCCTGGGGATCGCGGCCCTCCCCCCTGAACAGGGCATCCGCTACCTTGAAAGCCAGGGCCACGCCCGGCAGTTCCTTGAACGGATAGGGGCAGTCCTCCCGTTTGGGATTGACCACGGCCACGGCCCTGGGAAGCGCGCCTGGCTGGTGGTGGTCGGTGACGATGACGTCGATGCCCCGGTCGCGGGCGTATTCGACCTCCCGATGGGCTGTGATGCCGCAATCCACTGAGATGAGAAGCCCCACCTGACGCCGAAGGGCCTCGTCGATCCCCCCCTCCGAGATCCCGTAGCCCTCCTTGATGCGGTGGGGGATGTAAAAAGAGGCGTCCCCCCCCAGCCGCCGGAGGGCGCGCAGCAGGACCGAGGTGCCCGTGACGCCGTCCACGTCGTAGTCCCCATAGACCATGAGGCGTTCGCCGGCCCGGAGCGCCCGGCGGATGCGATCCACGGCGATCTCCATGTCGGTCAGCAGAAAAGGATCCAGGAGCTGGTCCAGCGAGGGCTTCAGAAACCGGCGCGCCGACGCGCTGTCCGAGAGGCCCCGGTTGATCAGGATACGTGCGACCGCGGCGGGCACGGAGAGTTCTCGGCTCATCCGCTCCAGAACCCCGGCGTCCGGTTTCCCTGCCGGCACCCATCTCGGTTCAATCCTTCGGCCCGGTGTCGCTCGCGCTTCCATGGTGGTACATCCCTCCCGGACGACCAGAACCTGTCACGGATCAGCCCCCCCCTCATCCCTGCTTTTGCTTTTCCGGACACGGTCTCCTCCAACCTGCTGGATGACCCTGGCCAGTTTCTCGAAGTCGCCGATGGTGAACGTCTCCGGACGGCGTCGGAGGTCGAAGCCGCTCCGGGACGCGACCTCGTCCATCTGCGACGGGTCCAGCGGATGCCCCGGCAGGGTCCGGAGGGTCCCCCGGAGCATCTTTCGGCGATGCCCGAAGGTCCAGCGAACGACCTCGAAAAACGTCTGCCGAACGGCCTCGGCCACCGGACTGGCCGGGCGTCCCAGGTCGATCTCCAGGACGGTCGATTCGACGCGGGGGACGGGCCTGAAAGCGTCGTGCCCCACGTCGAACAGACGGCGCGGGGTGGCCGCCACCTGCACGGCGATGGAGAGCGAGCCATAATCCTTGGGGCCGGGGTCCGCCACGATCCGGCGCGCCACCTCGCGCTGGACCATGACCACGGCCTTTCGCAGCCCCCTGCAATCCGAGACGAGCCGCAGGATGATCGGGGTGGCGATGTTGTAGGGGAGATTGCCGACCACCACGGCGTCGCAGGCCCCGTGACGCCGGAGGAGGGCCGCAAAATCGGCCTTCAGGGCGTCGGCATTCAGGAGGTGAAACCCGGCGGCGGACGCGAACCGGGCCGACAGCGCCTCGCACAACCCGCGGTCCAGTTCAATGCCCACGACCGTCCCAGCGCGCTGGAGCAGAAACGAGGTGAGCGCCCCCTTTCCAGGCCCGATCTCAATCACCAGGTCGTCCGGCCCCACCCCCGAGGCCTCCGCGATCCGCTGCGCCACCTGCGGGTCGACGAGAAAGTGCTGGCCGAGGCTCTTTTTGGGGCGAATACGGCTGTGCCCGGGGATCACGACACCTTCGATCCCGGCTCGGCCGCTCCATCCACGGTGATGACCTTCAGGCCCTCTCGCCCGTGGGCCGCCAGCAACATGCCCTGGGAGTCGATGCCCCGGATGCGGGCCGGCTTAAGGTTGGCCACGACGACGACCTGCCTGCCGACGAGGGACTCCGGCGTGTAGTGCTGCGCCACGCCCGCGACGATCTGGCGCTGCTCGTCCCCCAGGTCGATCTGAAGCTTGAGGAGTTTGTCCGCCCCGGCGACCCGCTCTGCGGCGACGACCGAGGCCACGCGGAGGTGCGCCCGCTGAAACTCGGAGATGTCGATCAGGCCGGTCTCCGCGTCTGTCATGGTGGCTGACTCCTGATTCTGCATTTTGGTTTTAGACTTTGGACTCTGGACTCTGGACTTTTCTTCCGCCTTCTGCCCTTCGATACGCAACCTCCGGCTGCTACTCAGGGCATCCGGTTCCGTCTGTCCCGAGTAGCCCCGAAGGGGCGTATCGAGGGACAGCCTTTTGCCTTCCGCCTCGATGCGCGGAAACAGGACCTTCGCCTCGCCGAGACGCATCCCCGGCTGGGTCCATCCCCAGGTTTTGAGGGCGTCGAGACGCTGGTCCCCCGGCGCTCCGTCGAACCCGGCCTGTCTCCAGACCTCCCCGGCCTTTTCCGGGAGGATGGGCGTGAGCAGGACGGAGAGATACCGGAGCGTCTCGACCAGGCCGTACAGGACGGCGTTCAGGTCCTCCTGCCGGGCCGGGTCCCTGGCCAGGGCCCACGGGGCGTGGACCTCGATGAAGCGGTTGGCCTCCCGCACCAGGCCCCAGATCGTCTCCACAGCGCCGTTGAGGTCGAGACCGTCCGCAGCCGCCTCGACCCGGGTGACGGTCTCCAGGGCCTTCTGACGCAAGCCCGAGAGGAGCGACGCGTCCGGCCGAGCAAGGGGGACGACCCCTCCGGCATACCGATGGGCCATCACGACCGTCCGGTTGACCAGGTTGCCCAGGTCATTGGCCAGGTCGGCGTTGTGGCGCTCGATGAACCGGGCCATCGAGAAGTTGCCGTCCTCCGTGGTCGGGATCTCCCGGAGCAGGTAGTAGCGGAGGCTGTCCGTCCCGTATTTCTGCGCCACCTCCACGGGGTCCACGACGTTTCCGGAGGACTTGCTCATCCGCTGCCCCGCCGCGTCATTGACGAACCCGTGGACGAACACCCCGCGCGGGAGGGGCAACCCGGCGGAAAGGAGCATGCCGGGCCAGATGGCCGTGTGGAACCGGATGATGTCCTTCCCGATGCAGTGAAGATCAGCGGGCCAGTTTTTTCGGAAGAGGTCCGTCTCCTCCGCGTACCCGACGGCCGACAGATAGTTGGTCAGGGCGTCACCCCAGACGTAGATCATCTGCTCCGGATCGTCCGGGACCGGGATGCCCCACGCCAGCGCCTTCCGGGACCGGGAGAAGCTGACGTCCTTCAGCCCCTCCCGGATGAGACTCAGGATCTCGTTCCTCCGGGTCTCAGGGACGATCTTCAGCTCGTCCGACGCGATCCGCCGGCCGATCTCCTCGCTGTAGCGGGAGAGTCGGAAGAAATAGTTCTCTTCGTGAATGGACTCCAGTTCGACGGTCGGGTGGAGAGGGCATCGCCCGTCCACGACGTCCCGCTCCGTCAGAAATTTCTCGCAGCCGGAGCAATAGAGCCCATCGTAATACTGCTTGTAGATGTCCCCGCTGGTCGCCATCCTCCGCCAGAGCTTCCGCACCGCGGGCCAGTGCCGGGCCCGGTCCCCGGTGCGGATGTAATCGTCGTGGCTGATCTGGAGCAGACGGTTGAGGTCCTGGAAAGCGGCGGTGTTCGTCTCCACGAGGGCCTCCGGCGTGACGCCCAGGCCCTGGGCCGTCCGGAGGAGCTTGATGCCGTGTTCGTCCGAACCGGTCACGAAATGGACGTCGTACCCGGCCAGCCGACGAAACCGGGCGATGGCATCCGCCTGGATGAACTCCAGGGCGTGCCCGATATGCGGGGGGCCATTCACATAAGCGATGGCGGTTGTGATGTAGAACTTCTTGTTCATCAGGTTTTGATATGTCGAATGTCGCAATTCGTCCTTACGCTGCGTGGCTGGTGCGCCGCAGACATCGCCACAGAGAGATCAGGATGAGGGAGGCGTTCACGTTGCGCCGGGACATGTCCCGGCATCGCTCGATCTCGGACAGGGTGCGGGAGACCGCCTCGGTGTTCACGGAGGCAGCCAGCCGCTCCACCTCCTGCCGGCGGTCCGTGTGGAGGATGCGGTGAGGGGCCCCCTCCTGAAACAGGACGATGTCCCGGAGCCAGGTGACGACCATGTCGAACAGGCCGTCGAGCGCCTTTCGATCCCCACCGGCGCTCCATCGCTCCACGAACGGGACCAGGGCCGTATCGGCCCCGAACACGCCGTCGTTCAGAAAGCTGTAGGCCTGGTCCCGGAGGTCTTCCACATCCTGGCCCATCAGCGCGTGCGCCCGCCGCAGGTTGCCCTGGCAGAGGCCGGAGGCCAGGGCGATACGGCCCTCCGGCCCGGCCCCTCGGAGAAGCGCCTGGCGGATCTCCGCTTCGGCCAGGGGGCGGAGGCGGAGCTGCTGGCATCTGGAGCGGATCGTCGGCAACAGGGCGTTGGGCCTGGAGGTGACCAGGATCAGGAGGGTATCGGGCAGTGGCTCTTCAAGGGTCTTGAGGAGGGCATTGGCCGTCTCCTGTCGCATCCGTTCCGTCTCCAGCAGGATGGCGACACGGCATCGACCTTCGTACAGGCCGCGCCTCAGGTCTTTCTCCAGGCGGCGGACGCGGTCGATCAGGAGAGTCTCCGACGGCCCGACGGCGGGATAGCGATAGGGGTCCTGCGCCAGGCCCGCCAGAAACTTCCGCTCGTCCTCCGGGTCCACGTCCTCCGCCTCCCTGCGGCTCCTCTTGGCCGGGAAGAGGACGTGAACGTCGGGATGGGTCAGGCCCTGAATCCGGTGGCACGCCGGACAGGTGTCGCAGGGCTCTTCCCCCCTCTGGGCGCAGTTCACGGCCCTGGCCAGCGCGAGCGCGAGGGCCGCCTTGCCCACGCCGTCCGGACCGGTCAGCAGGAGCGCGTGGGGGATGCGGTTGGCGCGGATGGCCCGGCGCAGGACCTGCTTGGCGCGTTCTTGCCCTAATACGGTATCGAAGGGCATAAAAAGATAGGGATCACCTGATGGCCATCTCGCTCACTCCGTCGAACAGGTGCGCCCGGCTCAGGTCGAACGACAGCCGGACCCGTTCGCCGATGGCGGGCATCCGATCCGCCGGCATCCTCGACACCAGTTGAGATCGTCCCGTCGTGGCGTAGAGCAGGACCTCGCTGCCCATCGGCTCCACGACCTCCACCGTGGCCGGGATCTGCCCATCCCCGGCCTCGCCCGGGCCGACCTCCGAGAGGGACTCCGGCCGGATGCCCAGGATCAGGGGCTTGTCCACAAAATTGGCGAGGGACCTCTCGTAGGATTCCGGCAGGGGAAACCGCACGGCCCCGTCCTGGAAGACCAGGCCCGGGTCCCGGACCAGACGCCCCTCCAGGAAGTTCATGGCAGGGCTTCCGATGAACCCGGCCACGAATCGGTTGGCGGGCCGATGGTAGAGGTCCATGGGCGCGTCCACCTGCTGGATGCGCCCGTCCTTCATGACCGCGATCCGGTCCCCCAGGGTCATCGCCTCCACCTGATCGTGCGTCACGTAGATCATCGTGGCTTCGAGGCGGGTGTGAAGGCGTTTGATCTCGACGCGCATCTGCACCCGGAGCTTCGCGTCCAGGTTGGACAGCGGCTCATCGAACAGGAAGACCTTCGGTTTCCGTACGATGGCCCGTCCCACGGCCACCCGCTGCCGCTCCCCGCCGGACATGGCGCCGGGCCTGCGGTCCAGCAGCGGGGCGATGCTCAGGATGTCGGCGGCGTCCCGCACGCGCCGCTCGATCTCCTCCTTCGGCATCTTGCGGAGCTTCAGCCCGAAGGCCATGTTCTCGCGGGCCGTCATGTGCGGATAGAGGGCGTAGTTCTGGAAGACCATGGCGATGTCCCGGTCTTTGGGCGGGACATGGCTGACGGCCTGGCCCCCGATGGAGATCTCCCCGGACGTGAGTTCCTCCAGCCCCGCGATCATTCGCAGGGTGGTCGACTTTCCGCACCCCGACGGGCCGACGAGCACGACGAACTCCCGGTCTGCGACCTCCAGGTTGACGTCCTGCACAGCGTGGACGTCCTTATCGTAATTTTTGCAGACATTTCTGAGCGTTACGCTGGCCATAGGTAGGGGAGAAAATACGCGTGGGTGAGGGCCTTGTCAAGCGGAATGTCCCCTTAAGGCCCCCACGGGTTGTCCCGGAGCGTCTTCATCATGACGAGCGCATCTTCAGGCGGGTGGGAGTAGTAGTCCTCCCGGATGGCGATCCGGCTGAACCCCGCCTTTTCATACAGGGAGATGGCCGAGGCATTGGACATCCGGACCTCCAGGGTCACGACCCTCGCGCCCCGTTCCCGGGCGACTTCGATGACGCGGGACAGCAGGGCCGCGCCCAGGCCCCTCTGCCGCAGTCCGCGCCGGACGGCGAGGCTGGCCAGGTGGAATTCCCCGCGCACGAAAAAACCGATGGCATATCCGACGGCGAGGGCCGACTGGTGGGCGACGATGGCGAACCCGTTCGACCTGTCGAGGGCGTATTCGAAATCGCGCCTCCGCCAGGGGTTGGCGAACGACTCCCGTTCGATGTCCAGCACCTCGTCCACATGGGTCCGGGACATGAGGACGATCTCCAGCGTGGGCTCCGACTGAGCGTGTTCGACAGATTGTGCCATAGCGCAGACCGTTGAGATAGAAGGCCCCCTTCCACCCCCACACCCCTCCCTCCCCCGATGCTGGGGGAGGGAGGGGGAAACAAGGGCTTTGCCCCTGGAGATGGGGGAGGGCAGGGGGCTGTTGCCTGTTGCCTGTTGCCTGTTGCCTTCATCTGCTTTTATCTGCGCCCATCTGCGGATCACGCCTTCCCTCACCCCCCGTGCTTCAACTCCGCCTCCGACTTCCTCAGGTAGATCGGTTCAACGCCCGCCAGGTCCTCGGTCTCCCCGCGCACCAGCCTGGACAGGCCCAGGGCGGCCACGGCAGCCGCGGAGGCCCGGTCGAGCGGAGCGGGCGCAAAACGGGCCGCCTCGCCGAGGGCGGCCACGATCTCCCTGCGGTAGAGCCTCGCCCCATCCCCCACGAACAGGACCGGGCCGGCCAGGGAGGCGACGAAGGGGACTGGCAGAACGGCCGCCGGCGCGGTCAGAACCCCGGGTTCTCCGGACGACGTGTCGTAGAGCGCGGCGTAGACCTCCTTCTTGCGGGCGTCGAGCGCCGGACAGACCGGACACGCCGCGTAGGGGAACTGCGCCGCCATCGCCTCCAGCGTCGGCACGGCGACGAGCGGGAGGCCGGCGGACCAGCAGAGGGACTTGGCCGTGCTCAGGCCGATCCGCAGGCCCGTGAAGGAGCCCGGCCCGATGGACACGGCGATGCCGTCCAGGTCCCGCAGCCCCAGCCCGGCCTCGGCCAGCGCGTCCCGGACCATCGGCAGGAGCCGTTCGACATGATGCGTGCCCACGTTCAGGCTCCGTTCGACGAGGATGGCATCCTCCCTTCCGAGGGCCACGCCGCAGACAGGCGTGGCGGTTTCAATGCCGAGTAGGATCATGGGGACTTGGCCGCACCCGCGCCCGGATCTTCCTCCTTCTCCTCGTCCTCGCCGGATTCTTCTTCAGACAGCCCTACCAGCTTCTCGATTCTGTTCCGCAGACGTTCAATCGTGTCCCCGTAGCGGTCCAGCTTGACGTTCGTCTCCTGCAGCCGCACCGCCAGCATGCGGATCACATTCTGCTGAACACGGACCAGCATCTCCAGGTTAGCCGTCAGCAGCGCGTCGAGTTCCGGCTTCCGGATCGCGAACCCCATCGCCGCCTGAGTGGCCACGATGTCCGCCGAGCGAGGCTGATCCGCAAACAGGCCCATCTCCCCGATGGTCATCCCCGGCCCCATCTCCGCCAGCTCCGCCCCCGCCGCCGAGAGCACGGAGAGGTTCCCCTGGATCATGATGAGCATCTCGTTCGAGGGCTCCCCCCGCCGGTAGACCTGCTGCCCGGCCTCGTAGCGCTGGAGCCGGCAGATGCGCAGCAGACGCTGGAGCTCCGCCGGGGCGAGCCCCTTGAAGATCGCCAGATTCTGGACCACGGCGATCAGTTGTTTGAGCTGCGCCTCATTCATCGTCGCCGTCGGACATCAACTGCTTTTTCAGGTCTCGAAACTTGGCTTCCTCCACTTCTCGCTCTTTATCCACCTCCGCCAGGCTCGCTTTGGTCTTCTCGATCTCCTTATTGACGTGGTTCTTCTCTTGCGCGAACTTCTTAACGTTTTCCGCGCTGTCTCGAATCTGAGCCTCGCCGGTGCGGATCTTCTTGTCCAGCTCGTCTATCCGCTTTTGAAAGGCGAGGAGCATGGGGACCAGGAAGGCCCCCGAAGCAAACACGAGCAAAAATGGCAACCAGTCCATCTCACCCTCAATGCGCCAGCCTGTTTTTCGTCTCCTGCAACCTTTTCTTTCTTTCCTGCTCCAGGGTCTTAATGGTCTCTTTGAGCTTTTCAACGGCGTCCATCTGCATGGCGACGGTCCGCTGGATCGTCATCAGCTCCCGGTTGGAGACCTCCAGATTGTTCCTGGCGACCTTTTCGTCCATCTTGGCCCTGCCCACTGTTTTCTGCAAGTCATTGACCCTGAAACGGGTCCTGATCACCGTCCGGGTGGTATAGACCTGGGCGAGGATGACCGCCAGAATCGTCAAGACCCAGATGAGCCACATCATAACCTGCCTCCCTCACGTCTGCGCCCCGCGCACGCACTGCGCCAGGCGATCGACCCCTCCTCCGGCATGGCTTCCGTATCGGCCCTCAAGCCTGCGCCCCGCGCACGCACTGCGCCAGGACCTCCACGCCCTCCCGGATCTCATCCAGGCCGGGGTAGCCGAAGGCGAGCCGGATGCACTTCACGTCCTCCCCGTACACATGAAACCCCTTGCCCCGCGCGTACACGACCCCCTTTTCGCCCGCGAGTTTCTGGAGCCGGTCCATGTCCGTCGTCTCCGGGAGCTTGAGCCAGAGGAAGAGCCCGCCCACGGGGTGGGACCACGTCGCGATGTCCCCCAGGTGTTTCTCAAGGGAGTGGAACAGGGTGTCCCGCTTCTCCTGGATGATCCGGCAGATCTTGCCGATGTGGTCCCACATGCTCTCGCGGAAGTATTCGCCCACGATGCAGGCGGCCAGGACGCTGTTCCCCCCGTCGTAGCGCCGGTCGAGGGCCCGCCGCATCATCGGCGGCTTGGCCAGGAGGTAGCCCAGCCGCACGCCCGGGGCCAGGACCTTGGACAGGGAACAGATGTAGAGCACGTTCTCCCCGCCGTCGAGCGTGTAGAACGCCGGGACATGCTCCCCCTCGAACCGGACGTCCCCGTAGCAGTTGTCCTCGACCAGGATGACGTCATAGTGGTTGGCGATGCGGAGGATCTCTTTCCGGCGGTCGAGCGGCATGACCGAGCCGGTGGGGTTCTGGTACGTGGCCAGGGTGTAGATGAACTTCGGCTTCCGGCCCTCCGAGATCAGCCGCCGGACCGTCTCCTCCAGCAGGTCGGGCCGCATGCCATCCTCATCCAGCGGGATGCCCACGAGCTCGACCCCCAGCTTCTTGTAGGCCCCGATCGTGCCGGAGTAGGTGAGTTCCTCGGTGATGACCACGTCGCCGGGCTTCTCCACGAAGGCCTCGGCCATCAGCGTGACCGCCTGCATGGAGCCGGTCATCAGGGCGATGTCGTCGGGTGAGACCCCCACGCCCTCCCGTTTGGACTCGCGGGCGGCCATCACCTCCCGCAGGCCCAGGTGCCCCTTGTCGCCGGGGTAGAGGACGAAGTCCCCGCCGATCTTGGGGATGGCGTGGATGGCCGCCTCCACGAGGCCCTGCACGGGGAACGACGCCGGGTCGGGCCGGCCGGCCCCAAAGTCATATCTTTTCACGGGAAGTCTCCTTATGAAGAACCAGTTCTTAACCCCCTGCGCGCCACCACCCTGCCGTTGCTGATCCGCCGCTTCTCATCCGCGTGTTCCGGCAGCCTCAGGTCCGCGTACAGGCGCGCCCTGTAGTCATACGCCATCTCCGGGAAATCGACCCTGACCTCCCGCCACTTCTCCCACCGGTTGACATCGTTGCGGACGCCCACGACGCCCAGCTCCGTCTCCCCGCCGCCCGGCGCGACGCCGACCAGCGTCAGGTCCCGGATGGTGACCCCGTAAGCCCCGTCCGTGTACTCAAACGTCAGGACGTACGGGCCGGGGCCTGTCCAGGCCCTGCTCAGATCCAGCGAGACCCGGCACGCGGGACCGGCCTCGAAGTCCCGGCTCGACCACCCGCCGATCTCCTTCGGACGGAACTCGGGAGTCGGGTCCGCCAGACCGAGCCGCGCGATCACCCCGGCAGCGCTGGCCGCAGTCCGGTAGCCCACGGCGATGGTATCCAGCAATCGCCCCGGCAGGTCGCCCGGCGCGACCGTCTCCGCCCACCGGAAGTGCTCGATCTCCAGCGTCCGGGCGGCCTGGTCGATCTCCTCAAACGCGACGCGGTAGCGCGCGAGCTGGCCGGAGGTCAGGCCCTTCGCGTCTTTCGGGGCTTCGGACAGCGCCTGGAGCGCCCCGGCCAGGACGAGGAACGCCCGGACGATCCGGGACTCCGAGATGGCCGCCACATCCCCGACCTCCAGGGCCAGGGCCAGCGCCCGGTCGGCCTCGTGGAGGTCCGCCCGCAACTGCGTCTCCGAATGGATCTCCGCCAGGATGCCCTCCCCGAACCGGAGGGGGTGTTCCCCGTCCAGGGCGCGCCGGTCGAAACTGAAGATGAGCTGCAGGGCGATCCGGCTTCCGGCCAGGTTCCAGCCCACGGGCCCGATGGCCGTCGCCCACCGGGCGAACCCCTTCGGGTCGCCGATCCCCCGGGATTGCGCCCAGACCCGAGCGAACTCGTCGTCCGTCCTCCCCCGGCTGTTCCAGAGCCACTCGGCGGCGGCCGTGACGTTGAACGCGTGGAACCGGTTCGCCGGCACGGCATAGGTGATCACGTTCGACAGGCGCTTGGCCGCAAACTCGTTCATCCGGGCGCGGATGAACTGCGGCCCCGTGAACGGCGTGACCGCCCGCCAGGCCGTCGTGACCTGGGGGTAGACCCCCAGCCAGCGCCCAGACTTTGCGAACGCCTCCAGCCGGGGGGTGATCATCGGCCGGTGAGAGGAGTCGTACGTCAACCCCCCGTGGTAGTAGGTGATCTTGACATCCTTCGGCGCGGCCTCCAGGACCAGATCGTTCACCGCATAGGACCCCTGCGTCAGCAGAATCCGAAGGGACGCCCGGGGATTCACGGCCCTGGCCCGCTCAAAGGCCCTGGCAATGGCCTGGACCTCAAGGCCAAAAGGCTCTCTCCCCCGGCACTGTTCGCAGAAACAGGGAGACGCATCTTCGGACAGCCAGACCATGAGGTCCGTCACGCCCGGCGTCCCGGCCAGGTCGGTCAGCCAGTCCCCCAGCACCCGGGTGGAATCCGGTTTGGAGAAACAGATGCCGGGGGTATAATCGGACGGCAGCGGCTTGTCCGGATCGGGCGTCGAGGCGATCTGAGGCATTTTCTTGAACAGGTTGAAGAGGAGAAACAACAGCTCCAGATGGGTGACGTACGGAACCAGCTGGATCCCCACCCTGGCCGCTTCACTCAGAACCTCCGGGGTCACCTCGGCGTGGCCCACGCCGTCTTCACCATACGTGAGCGTCGCCTGGACCTCCACCACGTTGAACTTCCGCTCCGCCAGCCAGGCCAGGTCGCTCGCCGCGCTCCCGCCCCACTGTCCCCGCTCCCCCACGTCCGGCCAGTCCGTCAGGTCCAGCTCCGGGATCGTGACCTGCCCTTCCCGGAGCGTCGGCTGCATCATCTGCCGGAGCGTCCGGGCCCCGTACAGGAGCCCCAGTTCGGTCAGGGCGATGACCGCCAGACCTGAGAACGCCCCGTCTCCATCGTGGGCCGGAACGATGCAACAGGCCTGGTCCGCGTGAGGAAGAGACTTCAGCCGCTCGACCCGCTCCGGCGCACAGAGTCCCTCCGCCTGGCCGGTGAGCGCAAAGCGAATCGCGACCCTGCCCTCGCGCCCTTTCGCAAACGGGGCCATCTCCTCCCTGACCGCCCGAAGGAGAGGGTCAGGCCCTTCGTCGACGACCAGAGCCACGTCGGATGTCGCCAGCGTGTGGACCCCGCGCACCTCCGCCTCCTTCGGCAGAGGGATGACGCGTCTTAGCCATTCCAGAGTGAGCTTTGAAGCATTCATCTGAGATCCATTCTCCGTCTATGGCAAGAGATCAGCGACAGCGATGGGCCTGTCGGGTGCAGCCAGAGGCGAGACGACATCGGATGCCCCGTAGACGAAAACCGTCGTATATCCGTACCCAAACGGCTGGTCAACCCTCGGCGAAGGACCACGATGAATTTCAAGCTGATCGTCGAGGAGATTAACGACCCAGTACTCCGGAATGCTCGACTTTGCGTAGAGGCTTGCTTTGGTCGTGCGGTCGTACGGCAGCGATGACTCCGAAACCTCCACGATCAGCAGGGCCGTCGAGGGATGCTCGTCTCGATAGTCACGAGGCGTCCCTTTCACGACAGCCACGTCCGGCTCCGGCTCCGAAGTCGGGCTGAGCGCAAGGGGTTCCTGTATTCTCACCGTGTGACCTCTCCCAAAGGCCAGCCGCAGGGCATCGCCGACGAGCGTGGTCGCAGTCGAATGCGGACTCCTCTTGGGACTCATCTCCACGACCTCCCCTTCGATGAGTTCGACGCGCTCTTCGGGGGCAAAGAGTCTATACTCAACCATTTTTCGATATTCTTCCCGCGTCCATCGTCGTACCTGAGGCGCCAGAGCGCTCATCTTCCATTCTCCTTCTTCTCGCCGTTATGCCCCGTCGTAGTCCAGCACCACCTTGATCGCCCCGTCCGTCCGGTTGACGAACATCTCGAACCCCCGCTGCACCGCCTCGAACGGCAGGACGTGGGTGATCATCGGCGCGACATTGATGCGGCCCTGCACGATCATGTCCATCGCCATCGGAAAGTCGTCCTGCACGTCCGGGCCGATGGACCCCATCAGCGTGATGTTCTGGCGGATGATCCTGGAGAAATCCACACCGTAGATCTGGTCGTCCGGAACGCCGAAGGCCAGCACGGTCCCGCCCCGCTTGACGAGTTCAAGACACGTGTTCAGCGTCTGTTGCTGATGTCCGACGATCTCCACGACCAGGTCGGCCATGCGCCCGTCCGTGATCCGGCGCACGGCCTCGACCGGGTCCTCCCGGTCCACGTTGACCGTGTGCGTGGCCCGCATCTTTTGGGAGACCTCCAGCCGGTAGTCCAGCCTGTCCATCGCAATGACCGTCTTCGCGCCCAGGTTGCTGAGGGTATGCGCCATCAGCAGGCCCATCGGCCCCTGTCCCATCACCACGACGTCCTTCAGCAGGAGATTGGGCAGCTTCCGGCACGCCCAGACGACTGTCCCCAGGGGCTGCAACATCAGAATCTGGTCCTTGTGCGGAAACGAGGCCAGATGGATGGTGCGGGACGCTGCGGCCATGAAGTATTCCGAGAGACCGTCGCTCCGGCTGGGAAGGGCCAGGACCGGGTCCCCCTCCTTGAACAGGGGGGAACTGGACGCGGCCACGACCCCGATGCACTCGTGGATGGACACGCCGGGCGGCATGGGGTAGGCAGAGGCCGGGTGGTCATACGCGAAAGAAGGCATGTCGCTGCCGCAGATAGCCGCGCGCTCCACCCTGACCAGGACGCTCTCCGGCGGCGCAGTGGATAGGTCAGGCGTGGGAACATCTACGAACTTGAACCGTCGCGGGGCGACGATCTGGGCTGCTTTCATGAACACTCCTGTATTACAGTTTTTGAGGGATCACCCGCACCGTGCCGGTCAGCGCCTCGCCCGGCTTCAGGACGATCAGGCCCGCGTCGATCCCCTGCGGTTGCAGATTGAAGGCGTCCGTGGTACAGGTATAGGGTTCAAAGCAGATCGACGCACGGCCCGGCGGCGTGTAGACCACGATCTCCCGGAAGGGGCCTTCGGACGCCACGACCAGTTCGACCCCGGCCCCCCGGTCCGTCAGGACGCACCGGAGGAGGCCATCCGGGTCCGGGACCACGTCCGTGAACACCGCGTCGAATTTCGACCCGGCCAGCGGCTTCCCTGCCCGCAGGTCGAAGTCCCCCTCCGCCGGGGTCAGGCGGCCCGTGGGGAGCAGGTCCTTCAGTTCCCAGATCTTGCGGACCGGGGCCTGAACCCGGCACTGCGCCGGGTCCCCGTCGGGGAGCAGGGGGGCTCGGAAGTACGGGTGGACGCCGTAGCCCGCCGGCATGCTGGACCCTCCGACGTTCTCCCCCTTGAAGCTCAGGGTCAGCGCCCCTTCCTGCAGGGTATAGGTCGCCTCGGCCCGGAACGGGAACGGGAACTGCCGGACCACGTCGGGATGGTCTGCGGAGTCGAACCGAAGGGTGAGGGATGCGCCGTCCGTCGTGCGGCTGGCCGCCACCTTCCAGGGCCGGGTGTGTACGAATCCGTGGATGGCGTTCCCCCCAAACGCCGCGTCCATCTGATAGGTCTTCCCCTCGAACGTGAAACGCCCGGCCCGGACCCGGTTGGGGAACGGGAAGAGGATGGGGAACCCGAACCCGGACGCGCGCTCGGCGAGGGTCTGGAGGTCGGGCGGCGATTCGAGGACCTCGATCCGGCGTCCGGCGATCTCCACGGCGTAGGCGAAGCAGTTGGCCCCCACGGTGGGGAGGACCTTCGCCTCCGCGCGGGTCGCTTCGTCCCGGAGGACATAGATGACCTGTCCTTCCAGCCGGTCCTCGCGGACGGTGTGACGGTCGGACATAGGGACTCCTTATGCGTCAATGGGGTCCAGGGCGCTGCAATCCTTACAATATATCATGCCCCTCTATGGAGGGCAAGGGTTTCCTCGTCTACCCGTTGGGATGGGTCTGCTTCCAGTCTTCGAGCTCCTGCTCGTGCCGGCAGAGCCTGCCGTTCAGGCGGAGCCCGCCGTGCGAGAGGTTGAGGCTGTAGGCCAGTTCGTCCGTGGCCTCCACCCAGTGCGGCGTGAGCAGCGTGTTCCAGAGCACATCGCCCGGCCGCATCTCATAGACGAGCGCATCCCCGTCGGCGATCCCCGGAGGCCGCTTGACCGTGCCCCCGGGCTTCATCCGCTCCTCCAGCGGGGCCCAGCGGTCCGGGTCCTTCAGCCCGCAGAAACGCTTGACCCCGTGCCGCTGCCAGGCGATCACGTGGGAACGGTCCATGTGATAGTTCGTGGCGCAGCCCGGCCCGCTGATGAACAGGATCGGGTAGCAGCGCGTCCACGTGAACCCCGCCCCTTCCAGCGCCCGGCGCCACGGCGCCATCACCCGCTCCTCGAACCCGTGAAACAGCTTCCCCGGCGCGTAGAAGTTGGGCAGCTTGAAGTGCGACATCTGAAACGGCGAGGCCACGGCCTGTTCGACCGACAGCCGCCGGAACGTCTCCGAGATGTCCGTCAGGTCCAGCATATCTCCTTTGGTCCCCGGGAGGATCCGCGCGTCGGGGTCGCGCCGGACCTCGTCGATCACCTGCTCCACCGGCGGCATGTCGAACGCAAACGGCACGCACTCGCCGGCCATCAGAAAGTTGAGCAGGCCGTCCCACACCTGCCGGAGTTCGTTCCACATCGTGACGGTTCGATGCATGAGAGCTTGCTCCTTGACTATTTTGGCCATGCCAGCCCGTCCATGAATGAACGGTCTGGCGTTACAACCAAGCCCGGCAAGCCGGGCTTCAATCCAACAGCCCCGTTTCACGGGGCTTGATCTGAAAGTAAAGTGGTCTTGGTTGTCAAGACAAAAAACAGGCATGTTTAAGGTGGATCACCGCTTCCCCTTGATCACGGCTGCAACTTCAGCGGAGGGCGTAGCCCGAAGCGCAGTTGCAGCCGTCAGTCGCTGCTTCACCCCGCCTTCGCA
>SICM01000156.1 GCA_009694805.1 Candidatus Latescibacterota bacterium | reverse complement strand
TGTGTCCCAGCCAGGAGGCAGGAAAAGAGGCCCGCGTCCTTCCTGGAGACGGCTGGGAGCAAGATTCAAATAGAGTTTCTGGGGGGGATATTCTCAGATTCTCGAACCTCTGTCCCGCAATAAGTTATCCCTAAACCGATCACGAATGTTGGACAGCTTTACGGCAAGGTGTTCCAGTTTTTCGCGGGCGGCCTTCAGCGACAGGTGGGTGTCGACCCTGGCCAGCAGTTCCGTGGGGGTTGAAGGGTTTCGTCACATAATCCACCGCGCCCAGCTCGAGGCCCCTGACGGTGTTCTCCTTCTCGGTCATGGCGGTGAGAAAAATGACGGGAATGTCCTTCGTCTTCGGGTCGGCCTTGAGCCGCCGACAGACCTCGAAGCCGTCCATTTCAGGCATCATCACGTCGAGCAGAACGAGGTCGGGCGGGTTCTCTGAGGCGGCGATGCGCAGCGCCCGCTCACCGTTCACGGCGGCCCTCACGCGGTATGCCGGCTGGAGAAGCCCGGTGAGCACGTCGAGGTTCTCCGGTGTGTCGTCCACGGCCAGGATCACCGGACGCTCGCGCGTCTCCGGGGCGGCAGGACCAGGATTCATGGGGCTTCCTTGGCTTGGGTCTCTGTTTCTGGGTGGTTAGATGCTCTTGGGCATCTGACCCGGAGGTCGTGTCGCATCCGGACGGAAGGAGGGCACGCGCAGTTTCGCCCCGTCCTGCGCGATGGACTCCGCGGCCAGGATGGCCGGGGCGGTCGTGTCCATCGCCTTGTAGACGTCGTATTCCAGGGGTCGGATGCCCAGCACGGCGTCCCGGAAGGCGGCGTGGACGTAGTAGTCCATGTCACTGTGGCCGCTGCCGCGCGCCTCCGGGGGGGCGTCCGTGCGTTCGAACCGCCATTCCATGTCCGACTTGTCGTGCATCTGGCCGTCCGACAGCCAGAGCTTGGGGGCGTCGCGGTTCGAGCGCCGCCACTCCACGGAGCCCTTCGTGCCGAGCAGGTGCAGCCAGTGGTTGTTCACGTGGGGGTGGGGCTGCGCGAAGCTGGCGGCCATGCGGAGGATCGCATCCTTCCCGGTCTTCATCAGCGCGACCTGTACGTCGGGGGATGCCAGTTCGGGGTGGGCGGCGCTGGGCGATCCCGTGCTCATGGCCATCACCTCGACCACGCGGTCGTCGAGAATCCTGAGCATTGGGCCGAGGTCGTGCGGCAGGTAGTGAATGGGCGGCATGTGGCACATCCAGGTCGGTTGCGCCTCCGGGTGTGCGGCGATCTGTTCAGGACCGTAGAACCTGCCCGTCGCAGGGTCCTGGAAGGATTTCTCCACGTAATAATGGAAATACTGACCTTCGCCGTAGGTGATCCTGCCGAGCCGACCCTCCGCCACCAGCCTGCGCCATGCCTCGACGAATCCGGCGTGGCGCACCTGCTCCGCGAGCTGGAAGACCTTCCCGGACCGTTCCTGCGCGGCCACGATGCGCCAGCAGTCCTCCATCCGGTGCGCGCCCGGCACCTCCATGTGGACGTGCTTGCCGGCCTCCAGGGCCAGCGCGGCCAGCGCGCCCTGCTCCTCACAGCGCACGGTCAGGGCGATGGCGTCCACGTTCGGATCGGCCAGCGCCTCCTCGTAGCGGGTGTGGACCCGGACCTCGCCGGGGCGCTCCAGGCGCGTCCTGGCCCGTTCGTGAAGCGCGGCGACCGGGTCGCAGAGGGCCACGACGCGGAACCCGCCGGTGCGCTGCATGACCGCGATCCAGTTCAGACTGCGCGTGCCCAGGCCCACCACGGCGATGCGGATCTCGTCCACACGGTCTCCTTTTTCATGACCTCAGCTTCTGAAGCCTCTCGGCTGCTTCCCGGAGCGTCTCGTCGCGCTTGCAGAAGCAGAAGCGGACCTGCTGCCGGCCCCCGCCCTCGGTGCGATAGAAGCTGCTCCCCGGCACGGCGGCGACGCCGATCTGGCGGATGAGATGGTCGCAGAAGGCCACGTCATCCTTCGCCCGGAACGCGCTGATGTCGGTCATGACGTAGTAGGCCCCCTGCGGGATGAAGCAGCGAAACCCGGCGTCCGAGAGGGCGGAGATGAGGAGGTCCCGTCGTCGGGCATAAGCCTTCGACAGGTCGTCGAAGTAGTCCTGCTCGAAGTCGAGGGCCACGGCCACGGCCTCCTGGAGCGGGGCGGGCGCGCCCACGGTCAGGAAGTCGTGGACCTTCCGGATGGCGTCGGTCAGGTCCGGGGGGGCCACGGCGTAGCCCACGCGCCAGCCGGTGACGCTGAAGGTCTTGGAGGCGGCGTTGACCGTGATCGTGCGGTCCCGCATGCCGTCCAGGGAGGCGATGCTCACGTGGGCGGCATCGTAGAGGATGTGTTCGTAGATCTCGTCCGTGATGGCGATGGCGTCCCACTTTTGACAGAGGTCCGCGATGAAGCTCAGTTCCTCCCGCGAGAAGACCTTGCCGGTGGGGTTGTGGGGCGTGGTGAGGATGATCGCCTTGGTCCGGTCGTTGAACGCCCCGGCCAGCTCCGCCTCGTCGAACCGCCAGTCGGGCTCGCGCAGGGTCACGAAGCGAGGCGTGGCCCCGGAGAGGTAGGTATCGGGGCCGTAGTTCTCGTAGAACGGCTCGAAGATGACGACCTCGTCGCCGGGGTTGATGATGGCCATGAGGGAGGCGATCATCGTCTCCGTGGCGCCGCAGCAGACCGTGACCTCCCGCTCCGGGTCCACGGCGGCGACGCCGTTGTATCGCCCGGTCTTCCGGGCGATGGCCTCCCGCAGACGCCTGGCCCCCCAGGTGATGGCGTACTGGTTGACGTCGTCCCGGATGGCCCGGACAGCGGCCTCCTTGACGGCCTCCGGCGCGGGGAAGTCGGGGAACCCCTGGGCCAGGTTGACCGCCCCGTGGAGGATGGCCAGCCGCGTCATCTCCCGGATGACGGACTCCGTGAAATATGCCGTGCGCTGCGAGGTTCTGGGTTTCATGTCAGACCGCCCTGTCCAGGGCCACGGGCTTCTGAAGGTTCCGCAGATGTTCGATGTCCTGCCTGAGCCGGAGGGTCATCATCTCCGCCACCCGGAGGACGATTTTGAGGCCGAGGCAGGGATCTGTCTCGACGAGTTCCATCAGGTCGGGCTTGAAGAGGCCGAGCAACTCGCTCGGCTCCGCGGCCACGATGGAGGTGGAGCGGGGAGAGTCATCAAGTATGGCGAACTCCCCCAGCAGGTCGCCGACCTCGAGGTGCCCGACCTTCTGGAAGATGCCGTTCCCCATCGGACGGACCACGTCGACGCTGCCCGATTTGACGATGTACATACCCGACCTGAGGGAGCGCGCCCGGATGATGACCTCACCGGCGGTGAATCGTCGCCGGTGTACGATCCGTTCCACCTTCACGAGTTCGGGCCCGGTCAGGGTCTCGAACATGGAGAGGCTCTTCAGGATCGACAGGATGGTCTCCTCGGTCGCCGCTTTCTTGCGGAGGACGTTTCCCCACTCCGGGTCGGTGTATGTCGCGTCGGGATCGGGCATGGAAAATCTGAAAAAAACGTGGATCGTGGACCGGGTACCGGGTACCGGGGTTCGTAAAAACCAGACTCCAACCGGAGGAGGGGAAGGGACGGATCACGGATCACGGATCACTGTATCACAAACTTCGTGAAGTAGACCTCCACCACGTGTCCGCCGAGCCATTTGTTGAGTTCATCCCTGAGGGCCTCCTTCAGCTCCTCGCGGGCCGGCGCCCGGAGCTGTTCGAGGGGGCGCGGCACGAGCACCCGCGTCACGCTGTCCTGTACCCTCGTCCTGTTCTCCTCCGCCTGGTGTTTGGCGGACGGGGCATCCACGCCGAGTTGCACGGCCACCTGAACGATATGTCCCACTTCGTCCTGGGCCGGGTTCACGGTCACAGGCTCAATCCCCCTGACCATGTAGGGATGGTTCAGCAGGATCTGTTCGGTCGTCGGTTTGACATCTTTGGCTTCCGCTGCGATCTGACGCTCCGGTTTCGGGATGGCCCGGTCCAGCAGGTAATAGACCAGGGCGCTCTGCAGCGCCAGAACGAACAGGATGAGGGGGAGATATTTGAACGGAGTCGCTTTCTCTTCTGCCATGTCGTCACACCTTTCGACCGCCGGCGAGGAATTTCCTGAGCTGTCTCCGGTAGTGTTCGAGTTCGGGGGCTATGGAGATCGCACGCCGGATCAGGGCCACGGCCTGCTCGCGGTCCCCCATCCGGTAGTAGATCTCGGCCAGCGTGTCGATATAGGCCGGCTGGCCGGGGTCGAGTTTCAGGGCGAGCAGGGACAGGCCCAGGGCCTCGTCCAGGTGGATGCTCTGTTCGGCGTACATCCAGGCCAGGTTGTTCAGGGTGCGGGCATCGTAGGGGTTGAGTCGTAGCGCGGTCTTATAGGCCTGAACCGCCCTGTCGTAGTCCCGGCGCTCGTAATAGAGCACCCCCAGTTCTGCGTGCGCCTGGTAGATGTCCGGGTTCGCCTCCAGGGCCTCCTCAAACGCCTTCAGGGCCTCCCGGGGGTGTCCCAGGCTTCTGTACATCAGCCCGGCCTCAACGCTTGTGGCGGCGTCTCCGGATGACAGGGCAGAGACCCGATTCAACGTCTCGAAGGCCCTCTGCGTGTCTCGCATCGCGGCATAGACCCGCACCAGGCCCTGAAGGGCATCGAGGTAGTCCGGGGCGAGTTCGTGGGCTTTTTTCAGGTAGGGGAGGGCTGCCCCGGTCCGCTCTGCGCGCAGGTTCACCAGGCCGGCCTTCGTCAGCAGATAGGGGTCGTCAGGGCTGAGGGCCGACGCCTGTTCGTAGATCGCCGCGGCATCCCGGAATCTGCCGGCCCGCTCGTAGGTGGAGGCCATCTCAGCCAGTCGATAGGCCTCACGGCTCTGGCAGGAGGCAAAAAGGGACAGCCAGGCGAGCGAGAGGGATGTGACAAGACGACGTCTCAAAGGATGAAGGATGAAGGATGAAGGATGCGTCAAAAAGGGGTGTTGAGTGATTATAGATTACGCCCCGATCTTTGTCAAGGGGTATTTGACGTGCGGATTGACAAGGAGATAGGATTTCAGTATGTTATAGGGTCCGCACGGGCCTGAATTCCTCTTGTTAGGGATTGTACCCAGACCCCGTCGGTCCGGCCTTGCCACGGAACGGAGCCCTCTGTTGAGAGACTACTACGACGTCACACGCCGGGTCGAATCCCTGAGACAGCGCTATGTCCATCGCCGGGTTCTGGGCGAGGTGGAGGGATATCCGATCTTCGGCCTCACCTGCTCCTTGCGCTCCGAGTTGCCCACTGTTCTGGTCATCGGGGGCACGCACGGGGATGAGCCTTCCGGGGTCGAGGCCGCGCTGGCGTTCCTGGGCCGGGACCAGAGTCCTTGGCTGGAGCGGTTCCAGTTTGAGGTCATCCCCTGTTTCAACCCTTATGGGTACGTACACAACACCCGGCACAACCGGCAGGACGTGGACATCAACTGGGCCTTTCAGCAGGACGACGTGCCGGAGGTGGAGATCCTCCGCCGACTCGTTGAAGGGCGGCGGTTCGAGGCGGCCATCGACTTTCACGAGGACTGGGAGAGCCCCGGGTATTACCTGTATGAACTGCGTCGGGAGGCGGCGCTGATCGGGCCGGACCTCGTTCGCCGGGTCTCCGCCGTCTGCCCGGTGAACACGAATCCCTGCATCGAAGGGGCGGAGGCGCGGGACGGGGTCGTCTATCCGGACCTGGATGCGGAGGTCGTGCGACGGGGGGAAGGCATCCCCATCGTCCTGTTTCAGCGACATACCGATCACCTGCTGACCTCCGAGACCCCCACCGGGGAGGCGATGGACCGTCGCGTTCAGGCGCACCTCATCGCCCTGGACACGGTCATCGAGGCGCACGGGGGAGGTGAGACGTAAAAATTGGACCCCAGACCACAGACCAGAAGGCCTGCAGTCCTGTGGTCCTGTGGTCTCGTGGTCGTGTAGTCCGGTGGTCTGCCATTGATGAAGCCGGGTTGTTCGACCTCAATGAAAGGGGTATCCTCGCATGAAGAAGTCTCTGTTTCTTGCAGTTATCCTCACCCTGACGACCGCTGTCCAGGCGGCCAGGGCTGAGACCTATGAGATCGATGTCGCGCACTCATCGGCCACGTTCAGCATCCGGCACATCTTCAGCCAGGTGAAGGGCCGGTTCACGCAGATGTCGGGGTCCATCACCTATGACCCCAAGGAGCCGGAGAAGGCCTCGGTCGTGGCGAAGATCGCCTCGGCCAGCATCAACACGGACAACGAGAAGCGGGACGCTCACCTGAAGAACGCGGACTTCTTCGACGTGGAGAAGTACCCGGACATCACGTTCCAGAGCAAGGGCGCCAAGAAGGAGGGGGACAGGTTGAAGGTCACGGGGACGCTGAACATGCACGGGGTGGAGAAGGAGGTCACGCTGGACGTGGAGGTGCTGGGCGTCGGGCCGGGGCCGAGGGGAAGGGCCGTCGCCGGGTTTGAGGCCACGACCACGATCAACCGGAAGGACTTCGGCATCAACTGGAACAGGGCGCTGGATCAGGGGGGGGTCATGCTGGGGGAAGATGTGAAGGTGACGCTGTCGATTGAGGCGGGGACCAAGCCGAAGGAGGCGGGGAAGTAAGAGGTTGTAATTCGCTCAGAGCCAGGAAGGGCGCTCGCTCAGAGGTCTTTCTTACCGGCTTTCCCACCTTTCTTGCTCGTGCAAGAAAGGTGGGGCCAAAGAAACACGCTCGCTCAAGCGCCGCGAGGGGGCTGGGCGCGCCGCAACCTTGACGTTCAACAGATGCACAGAAATTTGTGCCCTCTGCAGGTTCGGGGATTCTGCCAGGCGCCTGCGGTGGGGGTTTCTGGCGGCGCGCCTTCTTCTGGAATAGGCGTGTGGATTATTCAGAAGCGGACAGTGCCACAAGGAGGCTGGGTGTGTTAGCCATCGAGGGCGGGGAGAAGGTCCGGAAGACGCCGTTTCCGCCCAGGCGTCTGTTCGGGGAGGAGGAGAAGCAGGCGGCGGTCGCGCTGTTCGACAGGGCCATCGAGACGGGGGGGGTCTTCGGGTACGGCGGCCCGGAGGAGCAGGCCTATGAGCAGGAGTTTGCGGTGTTCCTGGGGGGCGGATACGCCGATCTGGTCAACTCCGGCACCGCGTCCGTTTACACGGCGCTGGGGGCGCTGCAACTGGACGCGGGGAGCGAGGTGGTGGCGCCGCCGATCACGGATCCCGGCGGGGTGATGCCGGTCGCGCTGCTTGGCTGCATCCCGATGGTGGCCGACGCCCATCCCGGCTCCTACAACATGGGACCGGACGAGTTGCAGGCCGTGCTGACGCCGCACACGCGGGCGATCATCGTGGCGCACATCGCCGGGGAGCCGGCGGATATGGACCCGATCCTGGAGATCGCCCGGTCTCGCAACCTCCCGGTGATCGAGGACTGCGCCCAGGCGCACGGGGCGCGCTACAAGGGGAGGCCGGTCGGGACCATGGGCGACCTGGGGGCGTTCTCCACGATGAGCGGCAAGCACCACGCCACGGGGGCGCAGGGGGGGGTGGTGTTCACGAAAGACGAGGACCTCTACTGGCGGGCGAAGCGGTTCTCCGACCGGGGGAAGCCGTTCAACACGGACTCCCCCACGAACGTGGTGGCCGGGCTGAACCTCAACGGCAGCGACCTGGCGGCGGCCATCGGGCGCGTCCAGCTCCGGAGGCTCCCGGACATGCTCGTCCGCCGGCGGAGGGTCGTGAACGCCATCCACGAGGGACTGGCGGGGATGGTGGCCGTGAGCGCGGCGTGGGAGCCGAAGGGGGCCGAGTCGGTCTACTGGTTCCTGCGCATCCGGGCGCACGTGGATCGGATCAAGGTGGACAAGAACACCTTTGCAAAGGCCGTGGCCGCGGAGGGCATCCCGGTGAACGCCACCTACCGGCATATCCCGTCGGAGGCGAAGTGGTTCCGGGAGCGGAATGTGTTCGGGAAGAGCGGCTACCCGTGGACGTGCGACCTGTACAAGGGGGACCGGAACGCGACCTTCCCGTGCCCCAACGCTGCGGAGGCGGCGGAGACACACTTCAACATCTCCGTACACGAGAACTACGGCGAGCAGGAGGTCCGGGATATCCTGGAAGCGCTGCGCAAGGTGGAGAAGGCGTATTTGAAGTAGGAGCGGGTTTGAAACCCACCCCTACAATATTATCTCAATTATCTCATATCGAGGAGGTTCTGTATGCCGAACGTAACCGTAAACTGGTTGCCGAAGGGATGCCGCACGCCGGAGGTCAAGCGGAAGGTGGCGGATGCGATCATCGCGGCGATGGCGGGGGTGAAGGATGCCGAGATCGCGGCGGACCGCGTGACCGTGGAGTTCACGATCATCGACGAGACCCAGCCCAAGGAGGGCTACAAGGCGCAGAAGTAGGGGCGTGGTTCACCACGCCCCTACCTGTCAGGAGGGATATGCCCCGCACATCGCAACAAGCCTACGATGAACTGATCCGCCGGATGAAGGAGATCGACCTCCTGGGGAATTGCGCCGGGCTCCTGGGGTGGGACCAGCGGACCCTCATGCCAGCCAAGGCCTCCCCTTATCGGGCGGAACAGCTCACCCTCCTGTCCGGCATGGTCCATCAAAAGTTCACGGACCCTGAGATCGGCGGCATGCTGGGGGAGGTGGAGGGGAGCAGCCTGGTGGCCGATGCGGTATCTGCGCCGGCGGTCAACGTCCGGGAATGGCGGCGGAGCTATGACCGGGCGACCCGGCTGCCGCAGGCGCTGGTGGAGGAACTGACGCGCACCTGCTCCCTGGCCCACGACGTGTGGGTGGAGGCGCGCAGGGCATCCGACTTCCCGAAGTTCCGGCCCTGGCTGGAGAAGGTGGTGGGGCTCAAGCGGCAGGAGGCGAACGCCTACGGGTATACCCATCATCCCTACGACGCCCTGCTGGAGGACTACGAGCCGGGAGAGACGACGGCCAATCTGACGCGGGTGTTTGCGGACCTGCGCGAGGCGCTGGTGCGGCTGATCGGCGAGGTGGTGGGCTCCGGACGGCATCCCGACACCTCCCTCCTGAGCCGGGACTATCCCATCGACCGGCAGGAGACGTTCGGGAAGATGGCGGCGGCGGCCATCGGGTTCGACTTTGAGGCGGGCCGGCTGGATGTGACGGTACACCCGTTCTGCTCCAACCTGGGGCCCGGGGACACGCGCCTGACGACGCGCTACGACGCCCGGCAGTTCAACATGGCGCTGTTCGGCATCCTGCACGAGGCCGGGCATGGCCTGTACGAGCAGGGGATGGACCCGGGGCACGCCGGAACGCCGATGGCCCAGGCCGTCTCCCTGGGCATCCACGAGTCCCAGTCCCGGATGTGGGAGAACTTCGTGGGCCGGGGCCGGGCGTTCTGGACGCACTTCTTTCCGCTGGCCCGCCACCTCTTTCACGAGTCTCTGGCCGGGGTCTCGCCGGATGACCTGCACTTCGCGATCAACGACGTGCGTCCCTCGTTCATCCGGGTGGAGGCGGACGAGGCCACGTACAACCTGCACATCCTCCTCCGGTTCGAGCTGGAGCAGGCGCTTCTGACCGGGGATCTGGCGCCGGGCGACGTGCCAGGGGCGTGGAACGAGCGGTTCAGGAAGTATTTTGACCTGACGCCGCCGGACGACGCGCAGGGGTGCCTGCAGGACACCCACTGGAGCGGGGGCGGGATCGGCTACTTCCCCACCTACAGCCTGGGCAACCTCTATGCCGCGCAGTTCTTCGCGCAGGCCGGGAAGGACCTGGGGGACCTGGAGGCGCAGTTCGCGCGGGGGGAGTTCCTGCCCCTTCGGGACTGGCTTGCGGAGAAGATCCACCGGCAGGGGATGCGCTACCGGGCCGGGCAGCTCGTGGAGCGGATCACCGGAAAATCGCTGAGCCACGAGCCGCTGATGGCGCACCTCCGGGCGAAGTACGGGGAGCTCTACGGGATATAGCAGGATGCGTTGACCAGGGCAAGAGGGCGAACCGGGGAAGCGGAGAAACGGTGCAGAGTCGCCTTTTCCGCTTCCCCGATTTTAGGGTGTTTTTTCTCAGGCCTGCAAAAGAAAGAGGTTCGTCGCTATGAAGTGCGCCCCAGGCCAAGCCGCCGAATCGCCTGGTGGGGCGACGGCGAGGGGAATGCCTCCCTGAACTCTGCCCAGCACGACTTCCACCAGCCGAAACAGCCAAGGCCCCCTCGGCGGATGGCCCTGCAGTGCGTCAGCCAGACGACCCACACCGTCCCGAGATACAGAAAATAGTGCAGGTTCATCGTCACGGCCATTCCTACCCAGGATCGGTCCGTCCGGAGCTTTCCAAGTTGCTCTGCCTGGAACTGCACATGCCGCACCTCGTCCCGCAGGATCTGTTCGCATAGGCGTCGCAATACGATCGACCGGGTCGCTTCACGCACCACGGCGTAGTACACGTTGGCAATCATTTCGGCGGTGACCAGCACGCCGATCGAGACTTCAAGACTTCCGATGAGATTTCGCAATCGCCGAAACACGCGATCCGTAAACGTCGTGTGCGCCAGGGGGATGGCATTGAGGGTCAGGAATCGCCCCAGATCGCGGGCGTGGCGCTGTTCCTCGGCGATGAACAGCCGGATCGCGGCAACGTATTCCTGATCCCCGGTGCGCTTCGCATATTCTCCGGCGTATCGGAGGAGGTGTTTGCCTTCGGAACCTTCCCCCGCTTGAAACGCTTTGAGCGACTGCGCAATGGCTGCCCCTTCGTCACGCGTCAAGTCCGCACCGACCTGCCAGGGGATGTCGAGCAGAGAGGATGCGTTCTGCTCGTAGTAGAGTCGCCATTCCAGTGAACCTGGCATCCGATGCTCCCGCTACCAGTGGAGCAAGAAGACGGGTGCCATCGCCGCCAGGGCAGCGCCGACCTGCAGGGCCAGGATGGGCACAGCCCGTCTGGGTGACTGCGGCACCCACCTGATCGTGAAGAACAATACGATTAGGTACCTGGGCAGCCATGAGAATCTTCCAGATGTGGGCAGCAGTCCCCTCATCTGCCTGGGGCGCGGGACCGTGCAAGGCGAGGAAAATCAACACGGTGGCGAGGGCGCCGAGGGACATGGCCACGGGGAGGAAGGCGCTCGGGCGCTTGAGCAGGGTTGAAAAATTCATTCGGCAACCTCCAGAATAGTGCGCTGTCAAGATAGAAGCGAGTGGTAGTCATTCTGAGCCGAAGTGCAACGAAGGCGAAGAATCTCTGTAACCGTTCAGATGGTCTGGAGCAGTGAGGGAGGTGTCTCCCCCCTCAGGTGCGCCTCGCAGGCAGCCGTGAGGTAATCGAGCACATTGCGCTTCTGCTGCCTCAGGGTGGTCACGACCGTCATCATCCGCTCCACATACCGACTCC
>SICM01000155.1 GCA_009694805.1 Candidatus Latescibacterota bacterium | reverse complement strand
ATATAAATAGCAGTTTTGGATTATCGCAGGAACCGCCTCTTAGAGAGCCGTATTCGTTGGTGAAGCTGACGCCTATATTTCAGGCCCGAAAGCTTTCTGCCGAGGTTTTCGGGGGGCATAAGTTGGGAATGGTAAGTGAACAGTGTCAGTTTCTGGGGGGGATATTCTCAGATTCTCGAACCTCTGTCCCGCAATAAGTTATCCCTAAACCGATCACGAATGCATGCCTGTTCTATCAGGCACATTTGCCCAAAAATAAAGCGATTTTCAACTCCTGTCAACTGCCTTCTCATCGGGTGGAGAACGGCGTTCAATATTTGAACACACAGTGTGCGATATTTGAACACGATGTGTGTGTTGACACACATCGTGTTTTATCGCACATCCATAATAGATAGCTGTATCTGGTGAGCCGGAAGCGACCGCTCCCACTTTTAAATTTCTTTCGAAGAAATAAAATACTGAAAAATTTCGCGTTATATATAAATGTATCTGCAACGCATGAAGGGGAGAGGTCATCTGGGCTTTCCTGGAACATCCTTTGCTAATTAAGAAACTGAGTTTCATTATACCCACCCTTCTGAAAGCGAAATCCATACACCCTCCATCCTGAGGATGATCGTATGTATGTGCGTCGCAGGCGAATTCACGTGGAATTGCTCTATACCGCCCTGATGATATGTGGAGCCACCCTGATTCTCATGCTGAATGGCTGAGGAAACCCGAATCAGCCACCCATAATCATAAAGCTATCCTTTCCAGAGCCACACGGTAGCCCCCATCCTCCAGCCCCATCTGGTAGAGTGCGCGCGGCTTCAACCCGCCCTCAATCACCAGAACGGGGCTTATCTCTTATCCCCCCTCCTCTGTCTGGTTCACCCCCCCTCTGCCTGTAGTCCACTTCGAATAGCGCTGGAGACCGCCGAAATTGGGCTTGCCTCCCGTGCAAAATCTATGTACACTTCCCTGGGTAACCGTTTACCGTAGAGATCGCAGAAAGAAATAAGTGCCACGTGTCACGTGCCACGTAAAATCACGTGCTTGACACCTGGCACTTGGCACGCCTTTTCTTCAAAAGGAGCGCTCCGTGAGGATCGAACCTCTCCTGCCACCCTCCGAATTCGTGGGACTCGACGGCATCACCCACCTCTGTACCGGGGGAGAATCCCCCTGGCTGAAAGCCCAGGAGGAGGTCTACGCAGAGTTTGCCCGCCACAAGAGCGCCGGCTATGCCGGTCGAGCGGAGGTCTACGCGCGCGGGGAGCGCTGCCGGGAGCGGATGGGACAGCTCTGGGGCGTGCTGCCGGAGCGCGTCGCCCTGATGCCCTCCGCCGCCGAGGGGATGAGCTATCTGGCGCGCGGCCTGGACTGGCGCACCGGGGACAACGTCGTGACCACGAACCTGGAGTTCCCCTCCGTCGCCTACGCCTGGAGGCTGCTGCGCCGGCAGGGGGTCGAGGTCCGAATGGTGCCGCACCGGGACTGGATCGTCTCCGAGGAGGACCTCCTGAGCGCCGTGGACGAGCGCACCCGCGTCCTGGCCGTCAGCCACGTCAGCTTCTACACCGGGCAGTGCCTGGACCTGGCCCGCCTCGCCGACGGCCTCCGGGGGAAGGGCGCGCTCCTGGCCGTGGACGCCACCCACGCCTCCGGCGTCGTGCGGGTGCCCGCGGCCCTGACCGATCTGACCGTGAGCAGCAGCTACAAGTGGATGCTGGCCACGCACGGCGTGGCCCCCTGCTACCTGAGCGCGCGGGCCGAGGCCCAGACCGAGGCCACCTGCTTCGGCTGGCACAACCTGGACATCTGGCCCAAACAGGGCGCCGAGCGCACCCCGGACGCGGACGTGAAGCCCATGCCCCAGCGCCTGGAACCGGGCAACCCCTCGATGGTGTCCGTGATGTTCCTGGACCGGGCCCTGGAGGTCCTGCTGCGAATCGGGATGGAGCGCATCGAGAACCACGCCCGCGACCTCTCCGAACAGGTCAGCGCCGGCCTGGAGCGGATGGGCCGCACTGTGATCTCGCCTGAATTCCGCGCCGGGCGCTCCGGCAACACCTGCTTCCTGGCCGATGACGCCCGGGGCGTGCAGGACCGCCTGGCTGAAAGGAAGGTGCTCTGCTGGGGCGAGTACGGCCGCGTCCGGATCTCCACCCACCTCTACAACGGCACGGAGGACGTCGAGCGGTTTCTGAAGGAACTCGCAGAGATAGCCTGAAAACCTGGACACAATCTATGGCCCGCACCATCGACCTGAACTGTGACATGGGCGAGAGCTTCGGCGTCTACCGGCACGGCGTGGACGAGGAGATCCTCCCGCTGATCACCTCCGCCAACCTGGCCTGCGGGTTTCACGCCGGGGACCCTGTGGTCATGCGTCGGTCCGTCCTGCTAGCCAAGCAGCAGGACGTGGCCGTGGGCGCTCACCCCGGCTTCCCGGACCTGCTCGGTTTCGGACGCCGCCATCTCCGTGTCCGCCCCTCTGACCTGAAGGACTACGTCACCTACCAGATCGGCGCCCTGGGGGCCTTCTGCCGGGCCGGCGGCGTCCCCCTCCACCACGTCAAACCCCACGGCGCCCTCTACATGATGGCCCTGGAGGACGAGGCCCTCGCGGAGGCGATCGTGGACGCAATCCTGGAACAGGACGAATCGCTCCTGCTCTACACGACCGGCGGCACGGCAGCGGACGCCGTGGCCGGGCGCAAGGGCCTGCGGGTGGTCCGGGAATTCTTCGGGGACCGTCCGCTGGGACGGGACGGCTGGGTCATGTTCGATTACAACATCGCGGACGCGGGTGGGGGTACCCCCGAAGGCATCGCCCGGCGCGTGCTCCAGGCCGTCACGCAGGGAAATACCGGGACCGTCTTCGGTCAGTCCGTGGACATGAAGGTGGACACGGTCTGCATCCACTCGGACACCCCCGGCGCGGTCGGGTTCATGGCCGCCATCCGGCAGGCCCTGGAGGCAGCGGGCGTGGCCGTCCGCCCTGCGGGATAGGGAACAGGCCCCCTTCCACCCCCCAACCCCCTCCCTCCCCCAGCTGCCCTGAGCGGAGCGGCGCTTTCGCGCCGCGCAGTCGAAGGGTGGGGAAGGGAGGAGGTATCAGGTAGGGGCGATCCTTGTGATCGCCCCTACAGCGACGGGGGAGGGTAGGGGCTGTTGTCTGTTGTCTTCCCATCTGGAGGAATCGTCATGCAGGACCGAGCGAGACTGGTCGTGATCGGCGCGGGCATCGTCGGGTGCAGCACGGTCTATCACCTGACCCGGATGGGCTGGCAAGACATCGTCGTCCTGGACCAGGGCCCGATGTTCGAGACCGGCGGCTCCACCTCCCACGCGCCCGGTCTGGTCTTTCAGACCAACTTCGCCCGGATGATGACGGAGTTCTCCAAATATGCGGTGAAGCTCTACAACGAGCTGAACCTGGACGGCCAGCCCTGCTTCTACCCCGTCGGCAGCGTGGAGGTCGCCTACACCCGCGAGCGCTGGGAGGACCTCCAGCGTAAGCTCGGGGCCGCGAAGTCCTGGAACCTGGAGGCAACGCTCCTCTCACCCGAGGAGACCCGGCAGAAGCTCCCCCTCCTGGACCCGAAGAAGATCCACGGGTCCTACTTCGTCCCCTCCGACGGCATCGCCAAGGCCGTCCGCGCCTGCGAGGCCATGGCCAGGGCGTCGATGGAACAGGGGGCCGTCTTCCACGGCCACACGACCGTCACCGGCATCGAGGTCAAGAACGGCTGCGTCCGGGCGGTCCTCACCTCGAACGGCCGCATCGCCGCCGAAAAAGTGCTTCTCTGTGCAGGTATCTGGGGGCCCCGCATCGGCCGCATGGCCGGCGTTCCCATCCCCCTCACCCCGATGCAGCACCAGTACACCCGGACCGCGCCCCTCCCGGAGCTGGCCGGGGAGACGCGGGAGGTGGTCCACCCCATCGTGCGCCACCAGGACTACGCGATGTACTTCCGCCAGCAGGCCGACCGCTACGGCATCGGCTCCTACAAACACGAGCCCCTGCTCGTGGACCCGGAAGACCTGCCCGGCTGGAGCGAGGCCCGCAAATCCCCCGCCATCATGGGCTTCACCCCGGAGCACTTCAAGGCGGCCCACGCCGCCGCCGTGGAGCTGTTCCCCGCCCTGGGCCGGGCGGAGCTGACCGAGCGGATCAACGGCCTCTTCTCCTTCACCCCGGATGGCTTCCCCCTCATCGGCGAGTCCCTGGACGTCCGGGGGTTCTGGGTGGCCGAGGCCGTCTGGATCACCCACGGCGGGGGCGTCGGAAAGGCCGTGGCCGAATGGATGGCCGAGGGCACGCCCACGCTCGACCTGCGCGAGGCCGACCTCAACCGCTTCCCCCCCCACGCCCTCACCCCCTCCTATGTGAAGGCCCGGGGCGCTCAGAACTACCGGGAGGTCTACGACATCATCCACCCCGCGCAGCAGATGGAGAACCCCCGCCCCCTCCGCCTCAGCCCCTTCTACCCCCGCCAGAAGGACCTGGGCGCCGTCTTCTTCGAGGGCGCAGGCTGGGAGCGGCCCCAGTGGTTCGAGGCCAACGAAGCCCTGCTGCAGGGCCAGAAAACCCCGACCCGATCCGGCTGGGAGGCGCGCTACTGGTCCCCCATCCAGGCCGCCGAGCACCGGGCCGCGCGCGAGCGCGCCGTCCTCTACGACCTGACCCCCTTCACCCAGATCGAGGTGGCCGGCCCCGGTGCGCTGGCCTTTCTGCAGCGCATCACCGCCAATCAGATGGACCGGCCCGTCGGCAGGGTCGTCTACACCGCCATGCTGAATGAGCGGGGGGGGATCCACTGCGACCTGACCGTCGTCCGCCTGGGTCCGGACCGCTTCCGGGTCCTCACCGGAGGGGGCTCCGGCCCCCACGACCTGGCCTGGATCAGGACCCACCTGCCCCCGGACGGTGCCGTCCACGTCACGGACGTCACGTCCAGATCCTGCGGGCTCGGCCTGTGGGGCCCGAAGGCGCGCGACATCTTGCAGAAGGTCTGCCCTGAGGACCTGTCCAATCCGGCCTTCCCCTATTTCACCGCCCGCCAGATCACCGTCGACCTCGTGCCGGCCCTGGCCCTGCGCGTCTCCTACGTGGGCGAACTGGGCTGGGAGATCTACACCCCCACGGAGTATGGCCTCAGGCTGTGGGACACGCTCTGGGAAGCCGGTCAGTCCTCCGGCCTGACCGCGCTCGGGGACGGCGCGTTCGACGCCCTCCGCCTGGAGAAGGGCTACCGCCTCTGGGGTGCGGATATCCACGCCGACGACAACCCCTGTGAGGCGGGGCTCGATTGGGCGGTTAAACTGGACAAAGGGGACTTCCTGGGCCGGCAGGCCCTGTTACGCATCAAACAGCAGGGCATCTCCCGCAGGCTCTGCTGCCTGACCCTGGACGACCCCGATGCCGTGGTCCTGGGCAAGGAACCGATCCTCGATGGCGAGCGCGTGCTGGGCTACGTCACGAGCGCCAACCACGGCTACACAGCGGGCGGGTACATCATTTACGGGTACCTGCCCCTGCCTTATGCCGCAGCGGGGAAGCGGGTCGAGGTGGAGTACTTCGGCAGACGCTACGCCGCGACCGTGCGGGATGAACCGCTCTACGATCCCGAAGGCATCAAACTCAAGTCCTAATAAACCACTCAAAGAGGAGAATTTATGTCGAAACCGCTTCTGGATAGACTCAAGGAGGGCGTGGTGCTGGGCGATGGGGGGTACCTGCTGGCCCTGGAGAGCCGGGGCTACGTTCAGGCCGGGCCGTTCACTCCGGAGGTCACCATCGAGCACCCCAACGCCCTGCTCGCCCTCCACCAGGAGTTCCTGCACGCCGGGGCCGAGGTGTTGCAGGTCATGACCTTCTACGCCAGCGAGAACAAGCTGGCCCAGATCGGTTACGCGGGCAAGCTGGGGGACATCAACCGGGCGGCGGTCAAAATCGCGCGCCAGGCCTCCGGGGGCAAGGCCCTGGTGGCCGGGAACGTCTGTCTGACCTGGAAGTATAAGGAGGGGGATTCCAAAGCCGCTGATGAGTGCCGAAAACTGTTCGACGACCAGATCCGGTTCCAGACGGAGGTGGGCGTGGACTTCATCATCGGGGAGACGTTCCTGTGGGTGGGGGAGGCCCTGCTCGCCCTGGAGTGCGCCAAGAAGACCGGGTTGCCGACGATGATCACGATGTCCTTCGAGGGGCCGAAGACGCGGGACGGCAAGACCCCGGGGGAGGCGGCCAAGATCCTCGAAGGCGCCGGCGCGGACATCGTGGGGACCAACTGCTGGCAGGACCCCACCTTCATGCTCCCCGTGGTGGAGGAGATGCGCAGGGCCGTGAAGGGCTACGTGGCCGCCCAGCCCGTGGCCTACCGCTGCACGCCGGAGGTCCCGTTCTTCACCGGACAGAAGGGCTTTCCGGACAGACTGGACCCTTACCAGCTCACCCGCTATGAGATGGGGGACTTCGCCAAAAAGGCCCTGGACCTGGGCGTCAACTACATCGGAGGCTGCTGCGGGTGCGAGGGATCGCACATGCGCCAGATGGCCCGTGCCATCGGCAAGATGCCCGTCGAGGATCGGGAGTGGGCGATCAACTATGAGAGCCCTCAGTCGGCCACCGAGGCCTACAAGGGCCTGCGGGACGGATCGCGGTAGCCCTCGCAGGAAAGGGTCACCGGCACAAAAATCAAAGGCCCGGCGGTCTCCCGCCGGGCCTTTTGAATCCATCGCAATTTTTGTGCAGGGGCTGTTCGCGAACCGCCCCTGCATTTTTATTTCGCGAACAGCATCTTGCGAGTCTGGACGAACACCCCGGCCTGGAAACGGTAGATGTACATCCCCGTCGCCGTCGTACGTCCGACCTCGTCCCGCCCATCCCACACGACCGTGTGGTACCCCGCCGCCTGTGCGCCGTTCAACAGCGTCCGGATCTGCTGGCCCAGGATGTTGTAGATCACCAGCGTGACATTCGCAGCCTTGGGCAACGCATACCGGATCGTCGTGGACGGGTTGAACGGGTTGGGATAGTTCTGGTCCATCCCGAACGCCTCGGGAACGATCTCCGGGGTCCCGGTCTCCTCCCCCACCTTGGCCAGCAACGCCTGGCCCTTCTTCGCCTTGGGGGCCGGCTCGGGCTTGGGACCCGTGCCCCACGTCTTCAGCGGACCGATGAACGAGACGTTCCCGATGTTCACCTGCGTCTTCGACAGCCCGTCCTCCTTCGGGTCGAAGATCTCCTCCGTCGTGTTCGCCTCCCGGTTGTAGGCGTAGACCACGCTCGCCCTGATCTCCCGCCCGTCATTCAGTTTCTCTTTTGTGGACGTGGAGAAGACGATGCTCCCGAGCGTCCCGTTCCCATTGTCGTCCAGCACGTCCAGGGCGTCGATGTTCGACTCCTTGCCCTTGAACAGCGAATTGGTGTCCAGGACCTTCACCGGGTTGCTGATTTTCTTCGTGGTGGCGTTATAGTCGAACTGCACCACGTCGTTCTGGTCGAATTTGAATGCCTCGAACTTCGCGTCCTTCGTCGTGGTCAGGAAGACCTTCCACGCGCTGCCCACCTTGCGCACCGCCACCCCGTCGATATTCTCCCGGGACTCCCGGCACTCCTTGTATTCATCATCCCGGCGGTCCTTGTCCGCCTTCTCCCGGTTCCCGTGATAGCTCTTGAGTATCCGGGACCCTTCCAGGAACTTCTCGAACTTGTTCGCCGTCCGGGCCGGATAGTAGGCCACGAGGTCCGCAGGCAGCATCTCCAGGCCCCCCATCTTCAGGTTGGCCTTGCTGCGCACCGAGAAGACCATGTCCAGGTTCCCATCCCCGTCGAGGTCGATCACCGCCGCCGCGTCCAGTTGCTCATCCCCCTTGAAGAACAGGCTGCCGTCGAACCACCGCTCTAGGGTCGAGGCAATGACATCCCCCTGAAGGTCCCGGCTGAACTTGACGATGTCCTCGTTGCGAAGCCCCTTCTGAATATCAGGCGCGCCGCTGTGGACCCCGACGTACATCCAGTTAGGCGGCGGTCCGACGTTCCGTACTGTAATGGAGACAGTCTCAGGAGTGGACGACAGCGCCGGAGACCCGTTGTCCGTCGCCACGAGCTTGAACCTCAACGTCTCATCTGCCGTCACCTGCGGAGCGGTGAAGGTCGGCGTGGCCGTGTTCGCGCCCGTCAGGGTAGCGGAAGACCCGCTCACCTGCGTCCACTGGAAGGCCAGGACATCCCCCGCGTCAGGATCCGTACCACTCCCGCTCAACGTGACCGCAACCCCCTCGTTGACCGTCTGGTCGGGACCCGCATTGGCCGTCGGCGGGCGATTCACGTTGTTCACCGTGATCGTCACGGACTTGGGGCCGTCGCTCAGGATCGGATTTCCGTTGTCCGTGGCCGTGAACTTCACGGCGTACATGCCGGCCTGCGCGAAGCCCGGCGTCCAGGAGAACAGAGTCCCATTGAACGTCGCCCCCGAAGGCAGGTCCGTCGCCGTGAACGTCACCACGTCCCCGATGTCCGGGTCCGTCGCAGTCACGCCGAACGTCAGGGCAACCCCCTCGTTCACCGCAGGAACCGACGCCGGAACCGTCAGAATCGGCGCACGGTTCATGTTGTTCACCGTGATCGTCACGGACTTGGGGCCGTCGCCCAGGTTCGGGTTCCCGTTGTCTGTCACCGTGAACTTCACCGTGTAGGACCCCGACTGCGTGAACGTCGGCGTCCAGGTGAGTGTCGAATCGCTGAACGTTGCCCCCGAAGGAAGGTCCGTCGCCGTGAACGTCACCACGTCCCCGATGTCCGAGTCCGCCGCGCTCACGTGGAAGGACAGGGCCACCCCTTCATTCGCCGGGACCGACGCCGGAACCGTCAGAATCGGCGCACGGTTCACATTGTTCACCGTGATCGTCACCAACTTTGTGCTGCTCAATTTCGGCGAACCGTTGTCCTCCACCTTGAACGTCACCGGATACGTCCCGGCCTGCGTGAAATCGGGCGTCCAGGTGAATGTCCCTCCGCTGAACGTCGCCCCGGTCGGCACGCCAGTCGCCGTGATCGTCAGCCCATCCCCCACATCCAGATCTGTCGCGTTCACGCTGAAGTTCAGCGCCACGCCCTCATTCACCGTGAAACTCCCGTCTGCCGCATTGCCGTTCGGGTCTATCGCCAGCGCCGGTGCGCGGTTCACGTCGTTCACCGTGATCGAGACCGTCTGCGACACGCTCAGAATCGGGTTCCCGTTGTCCGTGGCCGTGAAGGTCACGGTATATGGACCGGCTTGCGTGAAGTCCGGCGTCCAGCTCAACGTCCTCGTAAGCGCATCGAACGTCGCCCCGGAGGGCAGACCCGTCGCCGTATAGGTCAACACATCCCCGGCGTCCGGGTCCGTCGCCGAGACGGTGAACGTCAGCAACTGCCCCTCGTCCACCGCCTGCGGGCCGGTGGGATTGAAGGCCGGCTTCTGATTCGTCTGAAGCAGAATATCGATCCGCGTCGTGCCGTCCTCCGTGGGCACAGGGCTCGACACCGTCGCCGGGTCCACCGTCTCATCCACCGTGCTGACCGCGTCCTTCTTCACCGTTATAGTGGTGAACTGGCCAAACGCCGTGCCCTTCGAGTCCGTCGACCGTCCCACCACCTTGAACCGCCCCTCCACGAGGGCGTTGTAGGTATGCGGGGAGGGCAGGTACCCGATCTGCGTCTCCTGAACATTCACCTCGCTGTTCGGCATCGGCGCCAGCGGACTGGCCGCCTTGTTGAGTGCCTGGACGATGACATCCACGGTCTCGAACTGGACCCAGATCTCGTTGACCCCTTCATCATCGTTGATGAACGTCTCCACATCCGCGGGGAGACCAGAACTCGACTCGAAGAAGCCGGGTTCTGGCCTGTTCACAATCAGGTGGGTGCGCCGCCCCTTGACGACCAGGACATTGACGAACGCCCCGGAAGAGCCGCCCAGGTACTCCCCCCGGACGCCGATCGTGGAACCCACGATGGCGCTGGTGACGAAGGGCGAAGGCTCCAGCGGAGGCCCCGGCACGTCGATCCTGCCGGGGACGTGGTCCCCGTTGAGCCTGGTCGTCCGGAGCGTGATCGGGATCACCTCGTAGACGAGGTACAGCGCCACCTGATTCCCCGACAGGTTCGCGGCGTCGTTCAGGATCTGACCCGTCAGGGCATTCACCCGGAGGGTATGCCCCGGCTTGAACAGCGTGTCCACCTGGCCGGTCTGAAAGGCGACCCCGCTGAACCCGCTGCCCGCGCCGTTTCCCTGCATTTGCGCGATCAGGCTGATCGGATCTCCGCCATTTTTCTTTCCCAGAACGTAGCTGGAGATAGTCTTGGAGCCCACAGCGGAGGTGCTGAGTATGTCTATACTACCCGGAAGGAGATTATCATTCTGGTCTACAGTCTTGATAGTGAAATCAGCCACCGTGAACACCACGTCTGCCCGCGTCTCGCCCGCCAGGTGCCCGGCGTTCTCAGAGGGTACCGTGCCGGTGATGGTCCCCGTCGCCCCGTCCACGCGCACCGTCTTGCCCAGTTGCGGCGTCACGGTCTTCAACCCGGCGAACCCGGCCCCGTTGAAGCTGCCCGACACCCCGAACGATCCGTCGATGGGGAACTGGTTGATCGTCAGCGAAGGCGTCCCCGTGGTGGTCGTGCCGCCTGCAAACGTGACCTGGCCGTCCATCGCGAAGCCGTTGGCCATGCCCAGCGGAACCCCCGCCTGGTTGACCGCGCTTACGATCAGCGTGCCCGTCGAGAAGACCACCAGCACCTGCGTCTGGCCCGGCGTGGAGGTCACAGAAATGATCGCGCCCATCGCCCCGTCGATCTTCACCGTCTTGTCGATCCCCACCTGACTGGTGACATCCGTGAAGGTGGCCGTCGGAAGGCCGAGCCCCTGGTAGGTCCCGTTGACCCCCAGAGCTTGCCCGACTACCACCGACAACAGGAAAGGTGAAGGTCCGGCCGGATCTCCAGGGACATCTATATCGCCGTTGAGATTCGCCCCATTCTGGTCGACTGTCTTGATCGTCACAAGGATCGAGGCGAAGACGATCTGGACCCGCGTCTGCCCGGCCGAGGCAACCGCCGGTAAGGCCGCCCCGGTTATCCCATTCACCCGTACCGTCATGTTTTCCTGAACCGTTACCGGCGTATAATCCGCCGCTCCCTGTCCCGTGTAGCTCCCCTTCACGCTCAACGGCGCTCCGATGGGAAAACCGGGTATCGGAAGCGTCGGCTCTCCAAACTGCGAGGCAGACAACTCTACGTGCCCGTTCGTGGAGAACCCATTGGCCGTGCTCAGCGCTGTGCCGTTCTGGTCCACCGCCTCGATGACGAGGTTCACCACCGTGAACACCACCCAGATACGCGTCTGGCCCGGCGTATCCGTGGTCGATTCCACAACCCCCGTGACCCCGTTCACCCGCACCGTCTTGCCCAGTTCAGGCGTCACCGTCA
>SICM01000154.1 GCA_009694805.1 Candidatus Latescibacterota bacterium | reverse complement strand
ATATTCCTGGGTCATTATAGGGTTCAACGCACCCTTCATCCTCACCTCTGTTTTTCACGGAGATCGTCTTTATGAGAACCATCGCGTTCACTTTCGTTGCGGCGCTGCTCGTATTCACGGGCGCTCGCGCAGAGGAGCCTCAAAAAGGAGATGCCATGTCCAATCAGACCACGATCACGGTGGGGCAGAACGAGGGGGATATCCGGGGGAACGACGACAAGGCGATTCAGGCGGCGGCGGATTACGTGAAGCGACTGGGGGGCGGGGTGCTGCAGATCCTGCCGGGGGAATACACGATGTACAACGCGCTGCACCTCCACTCCGGGCTGACAGTCCGGGGCTCCGGGCCGAACACGGTGCTGAAGAAGGCCCCGTCCGTGCGGACGAAGGTCGCGCAGGAGGTGGACTGGTACGACAACCAGGTGCCGGTGGAGAGTGCGGCGGGGTTCCGGGTGGGCGGCGGGGTCATGCTCCAGAGCAAGGGGTCCCCGAGCGGGGGCGCGCAATCGCTCCAGATGACCATCCTCCGGGTCGACGGGAACGTGCTGACGGTCCACGACCGGATCAACAAGAACTTCTGGCTGAAGCACGAGTCCTCGGCGGCGACGCTGCATCCGCTCATCCGGGGGGAGCGCGTGAACGACGTGCGGGTGGAGGACATCGTGCTGGACGGCAACCGGGAGCAGAACGAGGAGATCAACGGGAACTTCGCCGGGGCGATCTTCATGCAGTGGTGCGACCGGGTGGTGATCGACGGGGTGACGTGCCGGAACTACAACGGGGACGGGATCAGCCTGCAGGTCTGCGACGACGCGCAGGTCCTGAATACGACGTCCGAGAACAATGCGAACCTGGGCCTGCACCCGGGCAGCGGTTGCCAGCGGCCTGTGTTCCGCAACTGCGTCTCGCGGGGGAACAGCCAGGGGTTCTTCTTCTGCTGGGGGGTGCGGAACGGGCTGGTGGAGAACTGCACGTTCACGGAGAACCGGGACTACGGCGTCTCCTACGGGCACCGGGACACGGACAACCTGGTGCGGAACTGCAAGATCACGAAGAACGCCAAGGTGGGTGTGCTGTTCCGGAAGGAGGAGGTCGAGTTCTTCGGGGGGCACCGGAACACGCTGGAGAGCTGCGAGATCCTGGACAACGGGGCGGCGGAGAACGGGTGCGGGGTGGACATCCGGGGGGATACGCACGACCTGACGTTCCGGGGGTGCAAGATCGGGGACACCGGTTCCGGCCTGCAGAAGATCGGGGTTCGCATCGGGCCGGAGGCGTCCCGCATCAACCTGGAGGGCAACGAGTTCATGAAGCTGGCCAAGGATGTGGAGAAGTTGGAGCCGGAGCAGCAGGTGGAGAAGAAGTGAGGCATGAGGCGTGAAGCAACAGGTGTGAGGGGAGGACCATGATCGTCGCAACAAAGGACTCATCGGCGAAATCGAAGGCCGTCGCGGATTTCGTGGGCGACGGCGCGGGCGACCAGGAGGAGATCTACGCCGCGATCCAGGCCCTGCCTCCGGTCGGCGGGACTGTGACGCTCGCGGAGGGCACGTACGACATTCGCAAGGTGGAGGGGAAACTGGGGGGCCTGATCATCGACCGGAGCGATGTCACGCTGGCCGGCCAGGGCTCGGCCACGAGGCTGATCCTGGCCCCCGGCCAGAACACGAACGTCATCCGGATCATCGGGGACGGGGTGGGGAACATCACCATCCGGGACCTCTGGGTGGACCAGAACCGGGACCAGAACCCCTACAACGGGGCGGAGTTCGTGAACATCTCGCACGGGCGGTTTGAGTACGGCGGCATCAAGGCGTTCAGCGCGGAGCCGGGGAAGTCCACGCCATCGCCCTGCCACGACATCACGATCGAAAATTGCACGGTGCTGAACGCGCAGCGGCTGGGGATCATGCTCCACGGGCGGAACCTGCGGGTGATCCACAATCGCCTGGGAAACGCGAATTCGGATTCCGTCGAGTTGCTCGGAGGGCCGGGTTTCGTGATGGGGAATATCGTGGAGGTCACCGGACGGACGCACGTGGCCATCGGGTCCGACGCCGGGAACTCGATCATTATGAGTAACAACATCGTCCACGTGAAGAAGGAGGGGGATCTGGACATCGCGCTCCGGTCCTGGGCGGATTCCGAGCGGCACGTGATCGCCAACAACGTCGTGGTGGTGGACGCGGGTGGAAAACTGGGGCTGGCCATGGACGTGCGG
The DNA here is from genome assembly GCA_009694805.1 of Candidatus Latescibacterota bacterium. GTDB lineage: Bacteria > Latescibacterota > UBA2968 > SICM01 > SICM01 > SICM01. The sequence goes on along the minus strand of SICM01000154.1, from coordinate 9,312 downwards.
GGGTTCGACACGTCCGTGACGGGCAACGTGGTGCAGGGCAATGAGGCGAAGAATCCCCTTCCGCTCTGGCTGACGGGCGCCGGGATGGTGGTTCAGGGGAATCACTTCAAGAATGTGGAGGTGATCGTGGAGGACAAGACCGGCACGAACCGGCCGATCATGATCCGGGACAATGTCATGGAGAACGCGACCGTCAACCACAAGGGGGGGAACCTGATCCGGGAGGATCAGAGGGCGCCGTGGGAGTTGTGAGGGTGGAAATCTGATGACGTAAAAGGAATATTCATGTCGAATTTGCAGAAAAGGAATATTCATGTCGAATTTGCAGATTCCGTGGGCGCCGCGCGTGGTGATGGCCGGGCGGACATTCCGGCTGCCGGTGCAGTCGCCGGATGAGGGCGTGACGCTGGAGGCCGGGGCGTTTCATGTGATCGCTTCCCGGTGGTCGGCGCGGGACTCGGCCCGTTTTTTTTACCTTCGCGCGCCGGAGGAGGGCGGAGATCACACGATCCGGGCGCGCCGGAAGGGACAGGTCGCGGAGGCGACGGTCCGGGTGCGGACGCTGGACGATCTGCGGCGGCCCCACACCGACAACGGGGCGACCTGGCCGAGGCGGTGGCCGGTGGGAAAACCGTGGCGGTCCGCCAGGACGCGGCAGACGCTTCAGGATTTTCGCCGGCCTGAGACCGTCCCCGAAGACCTGGTCGCCCTGTGGACGGGGCAGAACGACCGGGCGCTCTGGCGTCAGCTCCCCCCCGCCGAGCTCCCCAAGGCCCACTATGTCAACGTCCACCAGGGCTGCCCCCGCTGCGGCATCTCCATCTTCGCGTTCGGGGGGTTCTACCCGTGGAGGCGGACCCACCTCCCGGCGGACTTCCGGTCCGAATGTCCCTCGTGCGGGGCCGTCTTCCCCAGCAACGACCTGACGTCGGAGGATTTCACGTCCGGGGATCATCCGGATGACGGGTTCGGGTACTTCGACGCCGGGGGCAACGTCTTCCTCTTCACGGCCAGCTACAACAAGGATTTGATCGAGCGATACGGGGGGGCCATCGGGGCGCTCACGGCCCGTCTGCGCGCCGGGGATTTCCACGAGCCCACAGCCCGCCAGGTCGGCCTCATGCTCCTCCGCTACGCGGTCGAGGAGTGCTACGCCGCATCGGCCCCGCAGTACCGCCACGGACCGTCCAAAGACGTGGAGGAACCCTGGGCTTGGGGGCAGCCGGACTGGGCCGGCGAGCCGGACCCGGTCGCGGCCCTGTCGGCCAAGGGACTACTCCGCTACGCCATCGACGTCCCCTTCATCGGGGAGACCCTGGCCCTGGCCTACGACACGGTCTGGCCCCTGATTCGGGAGGACACGGAACTGGTCCGCCGGGCCCAGGCGCAGGGCCTGAACGTCCAGAGTCCGGAAGCGGTCACCGGCCTCATTGAGGAGATGCTGGCCGTCCATCTCCAGTGCATCCTCGACTGGGGCGGGCGCAGCAACCAGCCCCGCGAAAGCCTGGGCGCCCTGATCCTCCTCCGGTGCCTGGACCGCCCGGACGCGCAGAGTGTCATGGACTGGCTCTACGACGAAGGCCCGGACACCCTCCGTGTCTTCACCTCAAACGACTTTTTCCCGGACGGCACCCCCCCCGAGTCGACGGGCAACTACAACAGCATCCATATCAACGGACTTTTCCTCCTCGAACATCAACTGCGTCAGTTCCGCCAGCAACACCCCGGGGCCTACCCGGAGTCCCGCTACCCATCCCTGGTGGACGACCCCAGGGTTCCTCGCATCGCCCTCCATCCGCACGAGATCACCGTGATCGGCAGGTCGTGGTTCCAGTTTGGGGACGATGCGGCCCCTGGCTCCGCCGTCCACGGAACGGGCCTGGCCCAAATCGAAAAGGACTGCATTTACGTCTACGGGTCCCATGAGGCGCTGGAGCGGGCCGCGGCGATCACCGGAGACCCGGCCGTCGGCGAAGTCCTGGACGCCTTCAAGACAAACCGGCACCGCGCCATGGGATCGACGATCCTCGACGGCGTCGGGATCGCCATCCTCCGGACCCCGGGGACCCCGGGGCGGGCGTCCGCCGGGATCGTCTACGGCGACACCTCCGGGCACCGGCACCGGGACCTGCTGGACGTCCAGCTCTACGCCTACGGCAGGCCCTTTCTCTCCGATCTCGGCTACCCTCAATCCTGGGCCACCCGGCCGGTGTGGGAGGGCCACTGGGCGACGCACAACACCGTCTGGGGGACGCTCCAAGGCCCTGCCGACCCCGGGATCGCAGGCCGGGGCAGGCTCATCCGGACCGTGTTCGCCGAGGGCATCCAGGTCCTCGACGTCGAGGCCGACCGGTGGATCTGGGACGCCTCTCAAAACCGGTGGCAAAAACCGGGGGTCACCTTCCGCCGCCTGATTGCGCTGGTCGAGACGGACGGGGAGGGGGTGGTTCTGATCGACCTCTCCCGGGTCCACGGAGGGATCGAGCACTGGCGGGTCTGCCGCGGCCCCGTGGACACTTTTCGATCCACCAACGCGGGGCTGGCGCCCCGGCCGGGGACTGTCTCGGACCCCAACGGCGTGAGAGGGGCCACGGAGAACGCCTCTCACCCGGACCACGTGGCCCTGGCCTGCATGGACGACGTGGCCGCCACGGAGGCCCCTCCCGCGTGGAGGGGGTTCTGGCAGTCGGAGACCGAGCCCGAGGTCTGCCTGGACCTCCACCAGCTCAGGGTCACCCCCGGGGCTGATCTCCTCTCCGCCCGGGCCACGGCGGTGATGGGTACGCCGGAATCCTCCCGGTACCGGTGCCGCACCCTCCTGTGGCGGCGGCGCCCCTCCGACGAGCGGGAGGCGACCTGCGTTGACCTCGTCTTCGAACCCCGGGTGGGGGATCCCACGCTGGCCGGTTCGAAATCCATCCGCGTCCGCAGGGGTCCGGCCGATGCGAGCGGCCTCGAACTCACCACCCGGGGGGGACGGCGCATCGCCCTCTACTGGTCCCCCGGGGCGGGGCCGGAAGATCCCTCGGAATTTGAGGATGGGACCCGGCTCCAGGGGGCCCTGGCCGCCGTCGTGGACGAAAAAATCTTTGCGGCGGGTTCTGCGGGCCTCGTCCTCCGGGGGAGGGTCTGCCACTTTGAATCCCCCCGGCAGACCGGCCGCATCATTGGCCTCGACCGGCGGGCCTGCGCCATCGAGGTGGAGGGGTTCGCGGGGATCGCGCCGGGGGACCGCATCCGGGTCAATCCCGAAGGCCGCGGCCACACCTACCGGGTGGAGGCCGTGGCGTCATCGGGGGCCGGGGCGGACCGTCTTACGCTCGACGTCCACTCGGTCCTGGGGCGGGCGAAAATCGTCTCCGTGGACCGTGACCGGATCCAGCTCAGCTTCCACATCCTGGCCAGGACCGGGAACCTGTGTGGAACCCGATTGCAGGCCGAAACCGACAGGGCCTGGGCTGAGATCGCAGAAGCCGAAAACCCCAGGTCCTGGCCCCATCCTCCGGGAGGAGTCAGGACGGTGTTGCGCATCGATGAAAGCAAGGGGGATGCGGACAGGATCCAGCGACTCGACCGGGGGACCTGGGTCCAGGTCGTGGACTACGTGGTCGGAGACACGGTGCTGTTCGAGCCGATGAAGAGGGGGTAGCCGTCCTCGTTCCCATCACCTCCATCCAAACATAAAGGAAAATGGCATGGCAGATTTTCGAATTCCGTGGGCTCCCAGGGTTTTGCTTGCGGGGCGGACGTTTCGTCTGCCGGTGCAGTCGGCAGGCGAGGACGTGAGGCTGGAGGCCGGAGACTTCCGGGTCATCGCTTCGAAGTGGTCGGCGAGAGATTCGGCGATGTACTATTACCTCCGTGCACCGGAGAAGAGCGGGGATTGCAAGGTCGTGGCGCAGCAGAAGGGGCGGACGGCGGAGGCCACGGTCCAGGTGCGGAGTCTGGACGACCTGCGGTGCTCACAGGCGTACAACGGGGCGCCGTGGCCTCGACGGTGGCCTCTGGGGAAGGCCTGGACTTCGGCCAAGACCCGGCAGACGCTCCAGGACATGCCGGAGGGAGGGGTGAATGAGGCGCTGGTCCGATGGTGGGCCGGGCAGAGCGACCTGGCGCTCTGGGGGCAGCTCCCGAACGCGGAGATCCCGAAGGCGCATTTCGTCAACGCCCACCAGGGGTGCCCGAAGTGCGGCACGGCGGTGTTCAAGTACGGGGGGTTCTACCCCTGGACCCGGAATCACCTGCCGTGCGACTTCCGGTCCACGTGCCCGTCGTGCGGGGCCGTGTTCCCGAGCAACGACCTGACGGCGGGCGACTTTGTGAGCGGGGACCACACCGACGACGGGTACGGGTATTTTGACGCGGAAGGGCACATCTTCCTGTTCGCGGCCACGTACCACCGGGACCAGACGCGGGCCTTTGCCGGGGGCGTCGAGGCGCTGACGGCCCGGCTGCGCTCGGGCGGGTTCGACGCGGGGATCGCCCGACAGTTGGGGCTGATGCTGCTCCGCTACGCCGTGGAGGAGATCTATGTGTCCGCGGTCCCCCAGTTTCGCTACGGGCCGACGCTGGGCACGGAGCAGCCGTGGGACTGGGGGCAGACGGACTGGGCGAGCCAGCCCGACCCGGTGGCCGCGCTGTTCGCCAAGGGCACGATCCGCTACTGCATCGACACGCCCTACGTCTGCGAGACGCTGGCCCTGGCCTACGACACGATCTGGCCGTTTTTACGGGAAGATGGGGAACTGGCCTCGCGGGCGCGGGCGCTCGGCCTGAGCGTGGCGCGGCCCGAAGACGCGGTCGGGCTGGTCGAGGAGATGCTGGCGTGCCTGCTCCAGTGTACCCTGGACTTGGGGGCCAGGAGCAACCTGCCCCGGGAGAGCGAGGGGGCGCTGGCGATCCTGAGAAGCCTGGACCGCAGCGATGCGCAGGATGTGATGGACTGGCTGTATGACGAGGGGCCGGACCGGCTGCGGACGTTCGGGATCAACGACTTCTTCCCGGACGGGATGCCGCACGAGGCCACGGGGGGCTACAACAGCATCCACTATAATGGATTGTTCGACCTGGAGTACCATGTGAGGGGTTTGCGCGCGCTCCATCCGGCAGCCTATCCGGAGTCCCGCTACCCCTCCCTGATGGACGACCCGCGCGTGCCGCACGTGGCCCGGGCGCCGCACGAGATCACGATGATCGGGAAGTCCTACTTCCAGTTCGGGGACGGCTCCGCGCCGGGGACCAATGCCTCCGGGAGGGCCAGCGCTTCAAAGGACGGCTCCATCGTCCTGACGGAGGACTGTTTCCACGACGGTCTTCACCTGGAGACCGTCACGCGCGCGGCGGACTACACCGGTGACCCGGCGGTCCGCGAGGTCCAGGAGACGATTCAGAACCGGAGGCATCGCCGGATCGGGACCACGGTCCAGGACGGGGTGGGGATCGCCATCCTGCGCACGGGAGAGGTTCCGGAGCGGGCGGCGGTGGGGATCCTGTATGGGGACACGACGGTCCATCGTCACCGGGACCTGCTGGACGTGCATCTCTTTGCCTTTCAAAGGGCCTTTTTAACGGACCTGGGGTATCCGCAGTCCTGGGCCACACCCTCGAAGTGGGAGGGGAACTGGGCCACGCATAACACGGTCTGGGGGATCGTCCCCGGCGCGCCAGGGGGCGGGTTTGCGGGCCGGGGACGGCTGGTGCGCACGCTGTTCGCAGAAGGGGTGCAGATCCTGGACGTGGAGGCGGACCGGTGGGCGTGGGACCGGGGGCAACAGCGGTGGCACAGGCCGGGGGTGATGTACCGGCGTCTGATCGCACTGGTGGAGACGGACGGGGAAGGGGTGGCGCTGGTGGACCTGTCACGGATACGCGGGGGGACGGAGCACTGGCGGGTCTGCCGGGGGCTGGAGGGCGGGTTTGTGACGGAGGGGCTGGACCTGAAGGCGCGCGGGGGTACGGTGGAATCTCCGGATGGCGTGCGTGGGGAGATGGAGGGACTGGGGCATCCGGATTACGAGGGGCTGGCCTGCATGGACGACGTGGCGGAGGGCCGGGCGCTGGCAAGCTGGAAGGGGGGATGGCAGTCGCGCATCGAGCCTGGCGTTCATCTGGACCTGCACCAGGTGCGGGCGAGTTTCTCGACGACGTTGATGACCGCGCGGGCCACGGCGGTGATGGGCAAGCCGGAGGAGTCCAACTACGAATACCGGGCCGTGGTGTGGCGGAGGCGGCCCTCGGACGCAGGGGATGTGACGTGCGTGGACCTGGTGTTCGAGCCGCGGGCCGGGGAGGCGACGCTGTCTCAGGCGCGGGCGGTCCACGTGACCTCCGGGGACCCGGCGGGCAGCGGGGTCGAGCTGGTGACGCGCGGCGGACGGCAGGTCGTGATCTACTGGTCGCCGGAGGGGGGCGTGACGCGGTTCTCCGATGGGACGGAGCTGCGCGGCGCTCTGGCAACGGTCGTGGACGGGCAGGTCTTCGCATCGGGGGTGACGGCCCTTCAGGCCCGGGGGAAGGGGTGGACGTTTGAGGGCGCACACCAGCAGGGGCGGATCGCAGGGCTGGATCGGAAGGGGTGTACCGTGGACGTGGAGGGGCTGCGCGATGTGAATGCAGGGGATCGGATCTTCATCAACCCGGAGGGCCGGGGGCATACCTACGGGGTGGAAGGGGTGACGTCCCTGAGCGATGGGAGGCTTCGCCTGAAGTTAGATGTGACGTCTCTTCTGGGACGTGCACCGGTCGTCTCCGCCGGTCCGGAGAAGATCGAACTGGGCCGAAACCTCCTGACCCGGACGGGCAACCTGCACGGGACGCGCCTGGAGGCCGACAGCTCCTGGGCGGAGATCGCGGAGGCGGTCAACCCGGGGACGAGCGGCTGGGGGTCCGAACAGACCACGCTCTGGCTGGACGGACAGAAGGGGGATGCGGGGAAGATGAAGGACCTCGCGGCAGGCACGTGGGTCAGCGTGGTGGACTACGTGGCGGGGGACACGGTGCTGTTCGAGCCGGCGCGGAAGGGACAGTGAAACGGCAGACGAAAGGCAACAGCCCCCTACCCTCCCCCAGCCCTGGCGAAAGACCATGATTCACCCCCTCCCTCCCCCAGCATTGGGGGAGGGAGGGGGAATGGGGGGCGGGTGGGGGACGTTTGACGTTTTAGGGAGGTCAAGTCATGCCAGGCAGCCAGAAGACGATCCGCCTGACGATGGCGCAGGCGCTGGTGAAGGTCCTGCAGGTCCAGCACAGCGAGCGCGACGGACGCACGCGCCGGCTGATCCCCGGGGTGTTCGGCATCTTCGGGCACGGCAACGTGGCCGGGCTGGGGCAGGCGCTTTTCGAATACGGCCAGGACCTGCCCTACTACCAGCCGTGCAACGAGCAGTCGATGGTACACACCGCTTCCGGTTTCGCCAGGGCGAACCTCCGGCTGGCGACCCTGGCCTGCACCTCCTCCATCGGGCCGGGGGCGACGAACATGGTCACGGGCGCGGCCACGGCCACGATCAACCGCCTGCCGGTCCTGCTGCTGCCGTCCGACCACTACGCCACCCGACGCCAGGGGCCGGTGTTGCAGCAACTGGAGCATCCGATCTCCGGAGACGTGGGCGTGGCGGACTGTCTGCGGCCCGTCAGCCGGTTCTTCGACCGGATCTCCCGGCCTGAGCAGTTGCTGGCCGCGCTGCCGGAGGCGTTGCGCGTCCTGACCGATCCGGCGGAGACCGGGGCGGTGACGCTGGCTCTCCCACAGGATGTTCAGGCGCACGCCTGCGATTACCCGGCTCATTTTTTTTGAGCCGAGGGTCTGGCGCGTGGAGCGACGGCTCCCAGACCTGGCGCGGGTCGCGGAGGCGGTGGCCCTGCTCAAGGGGGCGAAGCGCCCGGTGATCCTCGCGGGCGGGGGGGTGCATTACGCTGAGGCGTGGGAGGAACTGCGGGCGTTCTCCGAGGCGTTCGGGATTCCCGTGGGGGAGACGTTCGCGGGCAAGGGGGCGATGCGGGAGGCATCCGCGCTCCTGCTGGGGGGGTGCGGGGTCAGCGGAACGCCCGCCGCGGCCAGGATCGTGGGGGAGGCGGACCTGGTGATCTGCGTGGGGACGCGGCTGTCGGACTTCCTCACGGGCTCGCAGTCGGCGTTTCACTGGCCGCAGGTTCGGTTCATCAGCGTCAATGTGTGCGGGCGCGACGCGTACAAGCAGGGGGCGCTGCCCGTGGTGGCGGACGCCCGCGAGGCCCTGCGCGCCCTGCTCGAAGCGGGGAAGGCGGCTGAGATCCGGCCCGACCCCGCGTATCTCCGGGAGGTCGCGGAGGCGAAGGGGGCGTGGGCGCGGGTGTTGCAGGGGGAGGTCACCCGGCAGGCCCCCGGAGAGGCCATGGGCCAGGGGGAGGTGATCAGCGTCCTGAACGAGGAGGCGCAGGCCGGGGACACGGTCCTCGCGGCGGCGGGCAGCCCGCCGGGGGACCTGCTCAAGCTGTGGGACGCGAGCGGGGGCCGGGCCTGTCACATCGAGTTCGGGTATTCGTGCATGGGCTACGAGCTGCCGGCGGGGCTGGGGGTGCGGATGGCGCAGCCGACGGGCGAGGTCTATGTGACCATCGGGGACGGGACCTATCTGATGAACCCGACGGAGCTGGTCACCGCGATGCAGGAGCGTCTGAAGATCACGGTGGTGGTGGTCGAGAACCACGGGTTCCAGTGCATCTGGAACCTCCAGATGGGACGCGCGGGGCGGGCGTTCGGGAACGAGTTCCGGGCGCGGGACGCGGGCACGAACCGCCTGGAGGGAGACTACGTCCCCATCGATTTTGCCAAGAATGCGGAGAGCATGGGGGCGCGGGCGTGGCGTGTGACTGCGCCGGAGGCATTGCGCCGGGCCCTGCGCGAGGCCCGCGAGGAGACACGGTCGTGCGTGATCGTGGCGGAGGTGGAGAAGCACCGGTTCACGCCGGGGTCGGGGGTCTGGTGGGACGTGGCGCCGGCGGAGGTGAGCCAGGACGCGGCCACACAGGAGGTGCGGGCCGCGTACGAGGAGGACCGGAGGCGGTTGCAGAGGTTTTATTATTAGGGCGGGTGAGGGCCGGAAATATTACGGGCGTCAGGAAAGCTGCCATCCTGACGCCCGGGGGGTGATACCCCGCTCTTGTGGAGCGAGGCTCGCTGCTCACCTCTAAGGGCCTATGACGGAGTAACTGACTAATTCCATTTTCAAGTATTAGGGTGAATCGTGTAGTTCCAGTCCTCGCGAAACAGATGAGGCTTCAGTTTGATCCGGGCCATTTGCTCATCGGTCACGAAGACACCGGCAGGATACC
>SICM01000153.1 GCA_009694805.1 Candidatus Latescibacterota bacterium | reverse complement strand
CTTTGCCTGGGCGGCTCGGTTCCGGCGTCTGGCCAAGGACTATGAACGATTGCCAGAAACGGTTGCCGGTCTCTATTTTGTGGTGTTCGCCATCCTCATGCTGGTCAAGGCAGCTCCTTTACTCTCAAGTGCATAACACGCTCTAGAGACTGTCACAAAACCGTCTGAACTCTGGCCAAGCTGTAAGGGCAGGCCCCCGTGCCTGCCCCGATCTCATAGGGCAACCACAGGGGGTTGCCCCTACCTCTAAACTCCAAACAGGGTTTTGATACAGATTCTTAGAAGTAGTCGTGCATCGACTTCAGGGTCCGGCGCACGGTGTAGGGGTCCACGCGCTCCCAGCCCCCACTGCCCCGGCTGGCGGCCTGCGCGGCCTCGATCCGCTTGTGCCGGATCTCGAAGGTCAGGGGTGTCTCGAAGGTGAAGGGCTTGAGGGTTCCGACGCGCGGCACGGACTTCTGGATGGTCTCGTAGATCTCGTTCACGGCGCGCTTCGGGTGCTTGCTCACGGCCGCGTTCCATCCCATCGCGTGCTTGGTGGCCACGGTCTCGATGCCGGGGAAGAACCGGCGCGCCTCGGCGGCGCCCTTGTCGTCGCTGGACGCGAAGATCACGGGCACGCCCCGCTCCCCGGCCATGGCCCCGTCGATGGCCATCTCCCCCACCTCCTGTCCGTTCACTTTCATGTACTGGTAGCTCGCGGAGCTGAAGCTGTGGCAGATCACGGCGTCCAGGGTGTTGTCCATCGCGTGGTAGCCGACGAAGGCCACGCCGCTGAAGGTTTCGTCCATGCCGGGGAAGCGGTGCGGGAAGTTGACGCCGAGGGCGATGTCGCACCGCTCGTCGAGCTGGTCGTAGTGGAGGTTCAGGCTACCGTTGTGGTTGTCCCAGACGATCACCTGCTCTGCGCCCGCCGCGAACAGGCCCCGCGCGGCCGCGTCGGCCTCCCGCGTGGCCTGGAGCCTGGCGAACTCCAGGTCGCGAGACTGGTTGATGGACCCGCCGGGGGACCCCACGGCGCAGGCTACGCCCTCGCAATCCACGGCCACAACAAATTTCATGAGCGACTCCTTTCTCCGGTGATCAGGCGAGCACCTCGCGCAGCCATTTCAGCTTGCGCTGCTGGTGCAGGGCGCCGCCCCCTTCGTGGCCGTTGTAGGGGTAGACCTCGATGGCCTTCTTCACCCCTGCCGGGAGGTGGTTGTAGGAGGCGTAGACCGTGGACGGGGGGCAGACTGCGTCCCACAGCCCGACCGAGTAGTAGGCGTGCGTGACTGAGGCCCGCCTCGCCAGGTTCATGTTGTCGAAGTAGGAGAGGGTCTCAAAGGCCTGCTCGATCTGCTCCGGGAAGCGCTTCAGGAAGTCCGTGATCTCCTCGTAAGGCCCCGTGGTCAGGTCCAGAGCGCGGCGGAAGTGGGAGAGCCAGGGGACGTCCGGGGCCATGGCGCGCACGTGCGTCGAAAGCCCGGCGCAGGCGATCGTGAGTGCGCCCCCCTGGCTGCCGCCGATGGCCGCGATGCGTTCCCCGTCCACCTCCTCCCGTGTCCGCACGGCCTCCACGGCCCGGACCGTGTCCAGGTAGAAGTTGCGGTAATAATATTCCTCCCGGTCCAGGATGCCGTGGGTGATGAAGCCTCGCGCGCCGCCGTGGGTGGTGCTCAGGCGCTGGCCGGTGGCGCCCCCCTGTCCGCGCGAGTCCATGATGAAGGCGCAGAACCCATTGAGGACGTGCGCGGCGAGGGCGTGGGGGTAGTCCCGGCCGCCGGTGTAGCCGATGAACTGCACGACGGCGGGGAGGGGCTTCGGGACCTCGCGGGGGGTCAGGAACCATCCCCGGACCCGCACGCCATCCGCGCCGTCGAAGGCCGCGTCGTAGACGCGGGCGAGGGGGAGGATGTCCGGGACGGGGGTGAAGGTCGCGTTGAGGGGGGCCTTCCCGCTCTCGGCGAGGGCCGCGCACCAGAAGGCGTCGAAGTCGGGCCGGGCAGTGGGTTCGGGGCGGTAGTCCACGAGTTTTTCGAGGGGCATGTCGACGGATGCCATGGGCGATCCTCCTGAGTTATATGTCCAATATCACAGCGGCTTTGTGATGGGCATCACCGCTTTTGGGGCCACATTTGCCGATCATTATACACAGAGGATTCAGGCTTCTCCCCCTCGATGAAGGACCCTCAACAGGAGAGCCACCGGGATGTCAGATCGGAAATCTATGGCCAAGATCGTTGTGGTAGAGGATGAAAAGAGTATTTGCGACGTGGTCGTGCTGTTTCTGGAATATGCAGGCCACCGGGTGCAGGCCTTTGAGGATGCGCGGCCGGCGCTGGAGACGGTCGATTTTTTTCAGACGGATCTGGTCGTCACCGACCTGGAGATGCCGGCCTCCGGGGAAGAACTCATTCAGACCCTCCGGCGCCGGGGTATCCAGACTCCCGTCCTGGTCATGAGCGGCCACCTGGATGAAGCGCGGAAGCGCCATCTGGAGTCTCTGGGCGCTCAGGAGACCATTGACAAGCCTTTTGGTCTCCCTCACTTTCTGGACCGGGTGAAGGCGCTGATTCACTGACTTTTTTGTAAAACGTACATCCTGTTTTTGCGCTCAGGGAGCTGATCCCTGAGCGTTTTTTTTAGGAATGGAGATCCTCCCCACCATTTTAAGCGCCCACACGCATGGTCACCTTTCTTGCTCGTGCAAGAAAGGTGACACCAAAGAAGCACGCCCTTCAAGCGCCAGGGAGGCTTGAGCGCGGCGTAAATGCTCCCCCAGCCAGATCAGGGTATTGATGGCCGCGAGGGGGGCGTTGCCTCAAAAGGGCCGTTGTCGAGGGGGATTCCGACGCCGCGTTGCCTTGAGGGCGGATCTTGAGGACTGCTATAGAACCGATTGACAGATCCTCCCCCTCCTCGTGTCGGGGAGGGGGAGGGGTTATTCTTCCATCCCCGCGTCCTTCAGCGCGGCGAGCAGGCAGGGCACGCCGAAGAAGAGGAGGCTCAGGTACATGGGGCTCAGGCCCACGGCCCCCCGGCGTCTCGGGTCGTCACTCTTATCCTGCTCGTTGATCAGATGCCGCAGCACGGCCCGGCCGATGTCCAGATACTGACGATCTCCGGTCAGCCGGTAGGCGTAGGCGAGGTGACGGCAGATGATGCCGCCGTAGCGTTGCTGGATGGCGGTCTGGGCGTTGAGGGATGGGTGGCCGCAGAACCAGTCCACGGCCCGGCGGTAGACCTCCGCCACGTCCTGGCGGGCGGTCATCCGGTGGAGCAGTTCCAGGCCGACCATCAGATAATGGGTCTGGTAGCCCTTCTGCTCAGACAGGGGGAGAACGCGGATCGTGCTGGCCACGTATCCGCCCGACTCCCGGAATTCGGCGTCGCTGAAGGGCGGGGCCGTGCCCATCTCGACGCTCAGGGTCGTGCCCTCGGTGGCCATGCCGTAGGGGGCCTGGTCCGGCAGCCTGTCCGGCGTGGAGATCTGGAAGCGCTTGTGCCAGCTCCCATCGTCGTTCTGGCCCCGCGCGATGGCGGCGTAGACCTCCTCCGCGCGCGTTTTGAGCCGGGGGTCTCCGGTGGCCTCGTGGACGTAGAGCAGGCCCCGAAGGGTGTTGGCGACGCTCCGCAGGCTGAAGCTGTAGGAGGGATCTTCCGTCCACCGGTACTTGAGGAAGAACTCCCCGGCCTCCTGCAACACGTCAAAGGTGCGCAGGTCCCCGGTCAGGCAGTAGTAGTCCATCCAGTTGTCTATGAACGTGTGGGACGCGCAGGGCTCATCCCCGAAGTGGTCGATGCTGTGCCGGAAGCATCCGCCCACCATGTAGGGCCGGAACGGGTTGAAGTGGCAGGTGTCCACGTCCATCGAGTGCCGGGTCATCGCCTCTCCGAGCCGGAAGTAGCGCTCCTCGCCGGTGCGCAGGTACTGTATCCAGACGCCGTGCCGGGGGTCCCATTCGCTGTTGCACCAGCCCCACCGGCCCCGGAAGCGCCAGTCGTTGGTGGCCGCCTCCCACGCCACCAGCACGTCTCCCCAGTCGAAGAACCCGTACCACCGGCCCTGGCGGATGTTCCGGTCCATCCAGTCCACGAACCCGGTCATCATCTGCTCGGACACCGGGAAGCGATCCGGGTCGAACGGCGCGAACCCGCCGGTGGCCTCGCAGCGGGCGGCCCAGGCCGGGTCCAGCGCGACGTGGGGGGACGCCAGCAGGGCGCGCAACCGGTCGGGCGCCTCCGCTCCTTCGGACGCCGGATAGAAACAGACGAAGAACTCGCTGGTCTTGGCCGTGCCCGTGCCGTCCGCGTAGACGCCTTCCCCTTCGTGCCAGGACACGGCCTCGGCGTAGCGCTTGAAGCTGAGCCGCGCCCCGTCCGGGTCCCGCCAGAGGTAGACGTCGATGCCCTTGCCCGCGCCGGAGGCCCCCAGGGCCTTCGGGTACTCCTCCGGCATGTAGCGCAGGGCCACGCCCACGCCCGCCCGTTCGTCCTCCACGGCCATCCAGCCTTCCGTCCGCTCCCCTTCGGCAATCGTTTTGACCCGTTCGGCGACCCGCCGGTCCAGCCGGAAATGGTTGTCCGCCCGCTGGGACAGGAGGACTGACTCGTCCGGCCCGAGCGGCTCTTCCACGACCCGCCGCGACGAGACGCGGAGGCGTACGGGGCCGGACAGGGAGGCCGGGACGCGCAGGGCGATCTCCTGCGCCTCGGTCTCCCTCGGGTTGCAGGTCACCACGACGGTGTGCAGGACGCGCAGGGAGGTCTGGCCGGCATAGGCATAGATGCGGACCGTGAACCGGAAGGGCCGGTAGCCCCGGTAGTGATGCCCCGGGATGTCGGCCTCGAAGGCCCCGTCGCACCGGATGACGGCCCGCAATGGCCCCGCCTCCTCCACGCGGACCGAGTAGACATCCTGCGCGAGGGAGGCCAGGCAGTCCCCGCCCATGCCGTAAATGGTGCGTTTTCCCGCATCATCCACGAACGCCTCGCAGATCCGGACGCGCGCATCGCCCCCGGCATCTCTCCCGATGATGTCCTGCTCAGGGGTGAAGACGCCCCGGTCCGTGCGGCCCAGCTGGACGGATTCGAGGAAGGAGAAGCGCCTGCGGTTCACCTCGAACCGGAGGGGGCCGGTGCAGACGGTGATCCGGTCGTCGTCCTCCGTGATCTGGATCGACGCCCCCGCCGGGGCCTCCCGCTTCTGTCCACCGCTGCGGAGGACGTAGGTCGCCTGCCCTCCGGCGGGGAGGTCCGCCTGAAAGTCTGCGAGCACCCATTTCAGGCTTTCGTCGGGCCAGCGGCTCAGGACGCGGAACTGCGCGGGTATGGGACGCCCTTGGGGGTCGGTCAGGTGGAGCGCGTCCAGCGTCTTCAGCGCGCCCTTGGGCAGGGGGACGCCCCGCGTCACCGGCCAGGCGCGACGGGGGAGACCGAGGCTCTCGGAGATGCGGAGGGCGACTTCGAAATTTTCAGGCATCAGGCAAACCTCAAAAAAAAGGATGAAGGATGAAGGATAAGACGACAACCGCCCCTTCGGGGCTACTCGGGATAAGCGGAACCGTTCGCCCTGAGTAGCGGCTGTAAGCCGCGTATCGAAGGGCAGACGCCCCTCTTCCTCCCCCAACTCAAGGGGCGAAGCCCTGATGCCCCCTCCCTCCCCCCACATGTGGGGGAGGGAGGGGGTATGGGGGAGGGCTGGGGGCTCGTTCTCTATTTATCCAATCACTCGCATCGGCAGCATGGGTTTCCGGGGATCGACTTCAAAGTCCAGCTCCAGGCGACTGTCTCCCCGGCGGAATGCGATGCGTCCGGCGCCCAGCGGGGCCTCGACGCCCGGGGCTTCGTAGAGGGGCCACGATCCGTAATCGCAGTCGTCCCCATCGACCCGGTGGGGGCCGTCATAGGTCAGCTCCAGCGCGTGTCCTCCGATGGTCTCGAACCGGACCTGCCCCAACTCAGGCCATCCGCTCAGGTCCAGGCGGGGGCCGGCCATCTCCTCACAGAAATTCGCGAACGTCCCCACGGACCGGGCCTCCTCCGCCTCCAGCGCCAGTCCCACGTCGCGCCCCTCGATGCGGATCAGCCAGCCGTCCAGGAGATGCTCCTCCCAGATCTCCTGCCATTGATAGGGGCCGATGGGCCGGATCCCCACGTAGAACGCGCCCGCGTGGCCCATAATCCAGCCTCCCTGCTCCGTCCAGGCCACGGTCCTTGGGAGGTAGAGGTTCACGTAAGGGGTCGGGTCTTCCGGCGGGATGCGGTAGAGGATGAGAATGGCCGATTCGTACTGCATCATCCGCTCATAGGGCGAGGCCCCGAACAGCCGGTCCGGGTTCTGAAGGTAGGGCTTGGGCGCGGCCACGCCCCGGCCTATGCTCTGGGGCAGGCCGCTCAGGAAAGCGCTGAAGCGCCCCGGGCTGAGATAGGGGTGGCCGCAGACCACCTTGGCCTGATGTTTCGAGCCGGCCCAGGAGAGGTCCCACGAGACCAGGTCGATGGGCCCCGCCGGCGCCCCGGGCAGGCCCACCTGCGTGGAGCCGAGGGCGAAGGACGGGCTGAAGTAGGTGTACTTCCGGACGGGTTCGGCCTCCCGGTCCACGTGCCGGTAGATCGCCCTGGGGGCCTTCGTCTTCTTCACCACCCTCGGCCTGATCCGGTCCCGCGCCAGGTCGGCCAGCAGGGGGGGCGGCCTGAACCGGGCGACCACGGCCGGACAGACCATCTCATCCCGGTGGACCTCCGGGTCGAAGGACACGTCGCCGAAGTAGTAGAAGCCGAGGGCCGCCGCCGCGCCCACCAGGGTCCAGGTGTTCTGCCGGTAGCCCTCCCGGCTGTGCCCGCCGGCCCAGGCCCCGTGAAAGTACTCCAGGGCCATGTCCGCGACGTAGAGCGTGGCCATTCGCCCGGCCTGGGCGCGCAGGCGCGGGTCCTGGGCGTGATCCGCCAGGGCGATCATGGACAGCAGGTGGCAGTGATGGTACTGGGTGGAGTCGTATTCGTGGTGCCCCTGGCGGGCCGTGCAGTCGATCATCCCCAGGATCCAGCGCGAGGCCTCGGCGCGCGTGGCCTCGCGGGACAGGCCGTTGCCCCAGATCTCCACGTCGGGCCATCGCTCCGTGGCGAGGAGGGTCCCGGCGTAGTGCATCAGCCAGTGGTTCTCCGTGTTCCCCCGGTGCAGGATGCCTTCGGCCAGGACCGCCCTGGCGTGCGCGTGCGCGGGTTCGGGCAGGAGGTCGCCCCACCGGCAGATGAGGGTCATCGCGGCCAGGACGTCGAACGTGCCCGTGGCTACCCGACCAAACGGACCCACGGGTTTCGACCCCAGGTGGGTCCGGAGGATGTCCGCCGCGCGCTGGGGGTCTCCGCCCAGCGCCAGCAGGGCGTGCGCGCCCCAGATCGAGGCGGTGGACTTTGCGATGGGCTCCAGAAACTGCCGGCCCCGGGCTTCCAGTTCTGCGTCGTACTCCTCCTGGGTCATGATCCCTCCGGCGCAATGACCGCCTCTATCGTGGACGAAAGGCCCGGCGCCTGCCTCCAGGACCCTCCGCCATCCTGCGTCACCCAGATCCCGCCGGGCGCGGCCCCGGCCACCCAGAAGGCGGGGCGCTCCGGGCAGGCGGCGATGGCCGCGATCACTGCGCTGGGACCGACGCCGCGCCACCGCCCCTTTCCGTCTCCCACGGCCACCCCCTTCAGGGTGCCGGCCAGCAGGCGTCCATCGCTTTCGGCCAGCGCGAAGACCGTGCCCTCGTCCAGGCCTCGCCCGGCCAGCCGCCACGTCAGGCCGTCCGGGCTTCTCCAGACCCCGCGCCCGTCCGTGCCGGCCCACCAATTCCCCAGCAGGCGCCGGACCACCCGCACCGGGAAGCCCATCAGGTCGCTGTAGGTCCAGCGACCTCCGTTCTCGGAGGCGACCAGGACGCCGGCCTCGGCGCCGACCACCCAGCGGCTGGCGTCCGCCGGGTCTACGGCGACGGTGTTCGTGAAACGCTCCTTCACCGAAAGCGCGTCGGAGTTCCAGGACCATCGGATGGCGCCCAGGTCGTCCCGCGCCCCCGTGGCGATGCCGTAGGCGGAGGCGGCCACCAGGCCGGGGTCGCCGGGGATACCGCCGAGGTCCAGGACCTCCGTGAGGGTCTCGTCGTGCAACTGGACCCACCGGTCGGGCTCCTCGCGCACCTCCCACGCGCCGCTCCCCACGCCCACGCAGAGTCGCCGGTCGTCGCGCAGGATGGAGGTCACCCGAAATTCATACGCGCCGACCCGCTCCCAGGCGATGCCGTCCGCGCTCCGGAACAGGCCGGCGCCCGTGCCGGCCAACCAAAACGAATGCCACCTCCCCATCCTCATCCCTTCGTCTCATTTTTTAGAATTTGTTCAATCTTTTGCCGGAGTTCCGGACCCGTTCATTGTAGACAGGCCCTTATCGTTCCCGGGTTGCCGAACCCGCAGTCCTGGGCGCGGCATTTGCGCCTTTGCTTTTCAGCAAATGCTGTGACCGGGCAAGGGTTGGGCGAAGTGAGCGCAGCGAACGAAGCCGGCAACCCGGTGTTAGGCGATGGCCGGCCCAGGGGCGGGGTAGGGCGGGGTTTCCACGAGGGGGAAACTCAGACAAAACCGTTATGGGTCACGTTTGAGTTGAGCGATCGGTCCGAAAGTACTGCCTGCGCGAACGAGATGTTAGCCCCTTTCTCACCGTGGCTCCCTCTCAGGGACGGATTAGTTTCACTGCCTGACGATGTTCGGCCTCCTGATCTGCATCCCAATCACCAGTACAGTACACGGAAAGTTCCGAAATTGATGTACCACGAACATCTGCTCTGAATAATTCACGGCAATACCAATCTTTGCCGTCCTGGTGCCAACGCTCCTCTACTTCAAGGACGAAGCCTGGTGGAGTTGGATCACAACGCCAGCGAGGAACCTTCCCCACAGTCGGGTGCCCATGAAGACGAACGCCGATTACCGGACCAAGACCCTGAGCTTGAAGCCTCCACCTGGGAAGAGTGAAATCGAGGAAGACGTCTTCGGTGAAGAGGCCCTCGGGTACTTTACCTGTTTCGAGGAACTCGATAAAGCGAATGGCGACTGCGTTGGCGTCTTCAGCATTCATGAGCTCGCTCTCTTTGTCTCAATGTGATTCGAATGGTGCGCGTGCTTTCCAAATGGGGCTAACGTGGCCGCTCAGCCGCGGCGCGAAGCGCCGTCGGCTGCAGCGGCGTGTTGGACGGCCTTTCTTTCTTAGCGGGCCACGTAGAGGCTTAACTCCGAGGGATACTGCCCTTGTTTGCCGCCAGCCACTGCCCGAAGGTCTGAAGCGCGGGGTTGAGAGCCCTAGAAATTCCGAGATCCCGCGCGCCGCAGAATTCCATCTCGAACTCCGCCTTGTACTGGAACATGTTGCCTAGGTCCTCGGCGCCGGGGAACCCGAAGCCGCGATAAGCTTCCGCAGTGACAGCATTATAGACCACGTCCTCCCCAAGGGCCTTCCCGAGCTCGGCGGCCATCTGGGTGCCAGTCAGGTGCTCGCCGGCGACGCCGACGGACTTCCCGATGTATTCGGCACCGCGCTTGAAGACTCCATAGGCGCACTTTCCGATATCGGCGACGGCGATACCCGGTAGCTTCTTGTCCGCCATGGGAAGCGTGAAGGCGAGCTTGCCGTCGGGGCCCTTCTTGGGGCCCATCCCGAAGAAGATCAGGTTTTCCCAGTAGAAGGAGGTGTGGAAGAAGGTCGTCGGCACTCTGAGGTCGCTGAAGAACTTGTTGGCCTCGCCCTTGGCGTCGAAGTGGGGGACCTTGAACTTTTCCTGGAGCGTTGGCATGCGGGGGTCGCTCAGGGGAATGCGGATGCGGGTGTCTTCGAGCGTCGACCAGAGGACGTGCTCGAGTCGGGCGTCCTTGGCTGCCTGGGCCATCGCCTGAGCCTGGGCCTGCTCCTTGGCGGGAGAGAAGTGCTCCCAGAAGTTGGTGACGAGGTAGGCTCCGTACGCGCCGTCGAAAGCCTTCTTGAGGTCGGCGACGCTGTCGAAGTTTGCTGCCACGACGTCGGCGCCGAGGTTCGCGAGTTCCTTGGCTTTCTCGCTGTCCGTCTTCCGGGTGAGGGCACGGACGGCGAACTCGCTTGCCCTATCTTCAAGGATGGCTCGCACCAAGCCGCCGCCCTGGGCGCCGGTGGCTCCGGCGACGGCGATAATCTTCTTGCTCATGGTCCTGTTGTCTCCTTTTGTTTGCAAGGGTTTATGCTCTCAATCAGTTATCGAGTGCGGTTTTCTTGGGCGTTGCGGTGGCCAAGAGCCCTACTGTGACCGTCGGGCCGGTGATGACCTTAGCCCGAACTTCATCCAGTCGGGGAGGTGCTCCCTGCTGCACCCGTGTGACCGCTGCATCAGGCCGCCTTGTTGAACATGTAGCGGGCGATCTTCCACCCGCCCGCCTCACGACGGAAGATGAACATTTCGCGATTCGCCTCGGGGTTGGTCGAGCCGGTCGCGAGAATCGTCACCTCGCCGTTGCTCCGGGTCAGCGCGTAGGCCGTGTCGTTACCGGCGATCACCAGTTCGTCGACAGAAAAGGTGACCTTGAGCCGGATTGCGGCGAAGATGTTGGCGTAGGCCGTCCGCAGTTCCTTGCCGGCAGCTGTGGGCAGCGTGGTGGGCATGAAGATACCGTCGGCCGTGTAGCACGACGCGGCCAAATCCGCGTTACTCGTGTTCATGGATCGCTCGTTTGTGGCCAGCACGCCGTGAATTGCTTCGGAATCGTTCGACATGGAAACCCTCCAGGAATTGGTTTGATGCGACGCAACGGGTTGTAGTATATTCCATGGAATATAAGTGG
Organism: Candidatus Latescibacterota bacterium; assembly: GCA_009694805.1. Classification (GTDB taxonomy): domain Bacteria; phylum Latescibacterota; class UBA2968; order SICM01; family SICM01; genus SICM01. Next base: position 742 of record SICM01000153.1, on the reverse strand, counting down.
TCAGAATATAAGTGATCAAGAGGGCATCATGGATTCAGCTGCACTGTTTAGCGACCTGATCCGGTTCGAGACCGAGTTGTGGAACACGGTGACTGCGCGCCTAAGATCGGAGCACGGGCTAGAGCTTCACTACTTCGAGCCCATGCAGGTGATCGCGCGTACGCCGGACTGCCGGGTTCAGGAAGTCGCGGACGCGCTTTCGATTACCGTGGGCGGGACCAGCAAGCTCGTCGATCGGATCGAGGCGGCCGGGTGGTGTCGGCGGCGGGAGAATCCGAGGGATCGCCGGTCGTCGTACGTCGACCTGACGCCGGCGGGGCGGCGGTTGCTGGCCGCGGCGGGGCGCACCTTCGCCGAGGAGGTCGAGGGCCGGCTCCGGTCCCCACTATCATCGCGCCAGTTTCAGGAATTCGCCGCCACGATCCGCCAGCTGCGGCACGCCCTCCGGTCCCCGGCGACCTCGCCCATTTCGTCGACCAACGACGGTCGGGGTGACAGGACTTGAACCGGCGTCCTGCCCGTCCAACTAGTTATTGAGCCGCTGCCCGCTAGGATATTCCATTCTAGGCCGCGGGGCAAGTTTGCTTTTGCCTCTTTAGGGCCTATGACGGAGTAACTGACTAATTCCATTTTCAAGTATTAGGGTGAATCGTGTAGTTCCAGTCCTCGCGAAACAGATGAGGCTTCAGTTTGATCCGGGCCATTTGCTCATCGGTCACGAAGACACCGGCAGGATACCGAC
>SICM01000152.1 GCA_009694805.1 Candidatus Latescibacterota bacterium | reverse complement strand
TCTATTTGAATCTTGCTCCCAGCCGTCTCCAGGAAGGACGCGGGCCTCTTTTCCTGCCTCCTGGCTGGGACACAATACCAGATGAAATTTTGAATTTCGATCTTTCAATATTTTCAATATCTTACACCTAAACCGATCACGAATGATGGACTGTGTTGGTGTGGCTCTGCCTGGCCGCAGGGTGCGGGGGGCAGGGCGAACGGACGGCGGATCGGTCTGAATCGCAAAAACAACAGGCGGCCTCCGAAAAGGGGGCTGTCGCCTCCACTCCCTTAGCGTCAGGCGCGAGCGTGACGGGTGGGGTGAAATTCGATGGGACACCGCCCACGAGGAAGATACTGGACATGAACGCGGACCCGGTGTGCGCTTCCAAGCACACCGCGGAGGCGGCGGTCCTGAGCGAGGCGGTGGTGGTGAACGGGAACGGGACTCTGAAGAACGTGTTCGTGTACGTGAAGAAGGGGCTGGAGGGCAAGAAGTTCCCCGTGCCCCCGATCCCAGCGGTGATCGACCAGCACGGGTGCCTGTACGTTCCTCACGTGCTCGGTATGCAGGCGGGGCAGTCGTTGAAGATTCTGAACAACGACGGGACTTTACACAACATCCACCCCAGGCCGAAGGTGAACCCGGAGTTCAACCTGGCCATGCCGAAGTTCCTGAAGGAGAAGGCGGTGACGTTTGACAAGCCGGAGGTGATGATCCCGGTGAAGTGTGACGTGCATCCCTGGATGCAGAGCTATATCGGTGTGGTGGATCATCCATTTTTCAACGTGACCGGGGATGGGGGGACATTTGAACTGAAGGGTCTGCCCGCGGGCAAGTATACGATCGAGGCGTGGCACGAGGTGTGCGGATCGAAGGAGCAAGAAGTGACGGTGGCGGAAGGCGGGACGGCCTCGGCCGACTTCACTTTCAGTCTGCCGGGAAAATAGGTGACGGGCAGGAGACAGGGCCACGGAATCACGTGGCGTATCAAACATGTTCCGTGAGGAGGACTCCTGAATGGGCGAAGCTGCGTACGGATGGTGGTCCCCGGTGAACATCTCGACCTACGGCGGCGAGATCGATCACCTGATTGCCGTGATTCACTGGATCATGCTCCTTCTGTTCGTGGGATGGGGGATCTTTTTCTTCTACTGTCTGATCCGGTTTCGCCAGCGCGCCGGCCAGAAGGCTGCGTATCAGCCGATCCACGCCAAGCCCTCCAAGTACGTGGAGATCGCTGTCATCGTCGCGGAGGCAGTCCTTCTGCTCAGTTTTTCGATGCCTGCCTGGGCGCGCTTCAAGAATGAATTCCCGGCGGAGAAAGATGCCCTCGTCGTACACGTGGTGGCCGAGCAGTTTGCGTGGAACGTTCACTACCCCGGAAAAGACGGAAAATTCGGCAGGAAGGCTCCCCAGTTCATCAGTAGCTCCAACCTGTTGGGGCTGGACCCGGACGATCCGGCCGGCAAGGATGACATCAACGCCATCAATCAGCTCCACTTCCCCGTCAACAAGCCTGTCATCGTTCATCTCACGACCAAAGACGTCATCCATAGCTTCAAGATCCCGGTCCTGAGACTGACGCAGGACACGATCCCGGGGACGGAGATCAAAATCTGGTTCGAGGCCAACAAGACCGGGCAGTTCGACCTCGCCTGCGCCCAGCTCTGCGGGCTGGGCCATTACCGGATGCGGGGCGCGGTGAGCGTCGACACGCCCGAGGCGTTCGCGAAGTGGATGGCGGAGCGGGAGAGCGAAGTCTCCGGGACCGGGAACGAATATTGAGGAGTCGCACCCATGCGTGAACATCACCACGAGCACCATCACGACCATTCCCATGAGTTGGGGTTCTGGCGGAAATATGTCTTTTCCCTGGACCACAAGGTCATCGGCATCCAGTACACCCTCACCTCTCTGCTGTTCCTGTTCTTCGGATTCAGCCTTATGATGTTGATGCGCTGGCAGCTCGCGTATCCGGGCCAGCCGCTCCCGTTCATCGGGAAGCTTCTGGGGGAGACGAACATGCCGGAAGGGACGATGGTCCCCGAGTTCTACAACCAGCTCGGCGCGATGCACGGGACCATCATGGTCTTCCTGGGCGTGGTTCCCCTGGCGGTCGGCGGGTTTGGAAATTACGTCCTGCCGCTTCAGATCGGCGCTCCGGACATGGCGTTTCCCAAGCTCAACATGATGAGCTACTGGGTCTTCTTCGTGGGCGGCGTCGTGATGCTCTTCAGCTTCTTTCTGCCGGGCGGGGCGGCCCAGTCCGGGTGGACGTCCTATGCCCCGCTGTCCGTCATCGCCCCGATGGGCCAGACGGCGTGGCTGATCGGGATGATCTTTTTGATCACCTCCTCTCTTCTCGGGTCGATCAATTTCATCGTCACGACCGTTCAGCTCAGGGTCAGGGGCCTCTCCTTCTTCAAGCTTCCGTTCTTCGTCTGGGCGCAGTTTGTGACCTCCTTCCTGCTGCTTCTGGCATTTCCCCCCCTGGAGGCCGCTGGCGTGCTTCAGTTGATGGACCGCCTGGCTGGCACGAGCTTCTTCCTCCCCAGCGGGCTGGTGGTGACGGGACAGCCGCTGGAGGTCAGCGGCGGGGGGAACCCCCTGCTCTGGCAGCACCTGTTCTGGTTCCTGGCCCATCCGGAGGTCTACGTGCTGATCCTGCCGGCCATGGGGATCGTGGCAGAGGTGATCGCCAACAACACCCGCAAGCCTCTGTGGGGCTACCGGACGATGGTCTATTCGGTGATCTTCCTGGGGTTCATGTCGTTCATCGTATGGGCGCACCATATGTTCATGACGGGCATGGGGACGGCCATGAGCACGTTCTTCCAGGCCACGACGATGATCATCTCGATCCCTTCGGTGATCATTCTGACGGCCCTGGCGATCAGCCTATGGGGCGGGTCCATCCGGTTCAACACCCCGATGCTCTTCGCCCTGGCCTTCATCCCGATGTTTGCGATCGGCGGGCTGACGGGCCTGCCTCTGGGGCTCACGGCGTCCGACCTGCATCTGCACGACACCTACTACGTGATCGGGCATTTTCACTACGTGGTCGCGCCGGGCACGATCTTCGCGCTGTTCGCGGGAATCTATTACTGGTTCCCGAAGGTGACGGGGCGGATGATGAACGAGAAACTGGGCAAGATTCACTTCTGGCTGTCACTCACCTGCATGAACGGCGTCTTCCTGCCCATGCTCTTCATCGGCATGGCGGGGGTCTCCCGACGGCTGTATGACCAGACGGGCTACGCGCACGGGGCGGCGGTTCAGGACCTGACCGTGTTGGGCTCCTGGTCGGCGTGGCTGCTGGCCATCGCCCAGATTCCGTTCATCATCAATTTCCTGATGAGCATGCGGAAGAAGGAGAAGGTCCCGTCGGATAATCCGTGGGAGGCCACGACGCTGGAGTGGGCGACGCCCACACCGCCGCCGCACGGGAATTTCCTGACCGTGCCGCAGGTGTATCGCGGCCCCTACGAGTATAGCGTGCCCGGCAGGTCCGCCGACTTCTGGCCTCAGCATCAGCCGGGGGAGGCCGAGTCCACGCAACCGAGACCCGCGACCACATAAGGGAGGGATAGAGTGTCTGCTGAAGTCGAGATTCCATACGCCGTCAGGCCGCATCCTGTGACGGGTCTTTTCAACGGGAAGTTCGGCATCTGGCTGTTCCTGGCCTCCGAGGTCATGCTGTTCGGCGCGCTCTTCTCCACGTATGTCCTCCTCCGCGTGGGTGCAGAGACCTGGCCGCACGGGTACACGCTGCTGAACGTCCCGCTGGCGACCCTCAACACGCTGGTACTGATCGTCTCCAGCGTCACGATGGTCATGGCCTGGGCGTCGCTGAAGATGGATCAGTTCGGCAAGTTTCAGATGTATCTTGGGGTCACGATCCTGCTGGCGCTCGTGTTCCTGGTGGTGAAAGGCTTTGAGTACGGGGCCAAGTTCGAGCATCACATCCATCCGGCCACGAACACGTTCTACGCGATCTATTTCACGCTGACCGGTCTTCACGGCCTCCACATCATCGGCGGGGTGGTGGTGAACCTGTACCTGCTGCTGGCCGGCGGCGCCCTGTGGAAGCGGGAGCCGGAGCGGCTCATCAACCGGATCGAGTGCGCCGGGCTCTACTGGCACTTCGTGGACCTGGTCTGGATCTTCCTGTTCCCGGTCCTCTACCTCCTGTAAGGAGTCTCTCCATGAACACCGGAAGCGCTGAAGAGATCAGGAAGCACGTCAGGGTCTATATGATCGTCTTCGCCGCCCTGGCCGTCCTGACGGTCGTGACGGTCGGCGTCTCTTACATCCACCTGCCGGTCCATACGGCCATCATTGTGGCCCTGATCATCGCTTCGGTCAAAGGGAGCCTGGTGGCGGCATATTTCATGCACCTGATCTCGGAGGAAAAGATCATTTACTGGGTGCTGGTCCTCACGGCCCTGTTTTTCGTCGTTCTGATGTTGTTGCCGACTTTCACCTCTTCCTTCTGAGTGGGTATCGCCGTGTCTTTAAAAGCCTTTCACATCTTCTTCATCTTCGTATCCACGGCCCTGTCGGTGGGGTTTGGGGCGTGGGGGGTCAGGGACTATCTCCACTCCGGAGACACCCTGAACCTGGCCATGGGGGTGGGGGCGTTCGCGGGAGGCGCTCTGCTGGTCTGGTATTCGAAATGGTTCCTGCGCAAGCTGAAAGACGTGAGCTATCTATGAGCCTGTCCTGCCGAGGTCGACTCCTTCGTGTCCTGACGCCCTGCCTGTTCTCGCTCCTGACTTCCAGGCCCGCCTTGGCGTGCGCCGTCTGCTTTGGGTCCCCCGACTCCTCCCTGACCCAGGGCGCCAGGGCGGGTATCCTGATCCTTCTGGGGGTGGTCGCCACGGTGCTGACCGGCATTGTCGCAGTCACCCTGTTCTGGGTTCGAAGGGCGCGGATGCTGGAGGCGGAGGAAGCGCCCGGTCCGACGGAAGGACAGCGGGCGCGCGCCTGAGGATGAACGCACGCATGGATGTGGACAATCCCTGGCTCCATCGGTTTGCCGTGCTGACGGCGGCGGCGACCCTCTTCCTGATCGTCGCGGGGGGGCTGGTGACGAGCACCGGATCGGGGCTGGCGGTCCCGGACTGGCCGCTCTCTTACGGCATGGTCTTTCCGCCCATGGTGGGCGGCATCTTCTACGAGCACGGGCATCGCATGATCGCCACGTTCGTCGGGTTTCTGACGACGGTCCTGGCGGCCTGGCTCTGGAGGCGGGAGAAGCGGCAGTGGGTCCGTCGTCTCGGCCTTCTGGCCCTGGCGACCGTGGCGCTTCAGGGGATCCTGGGCGGTCTGACGGTCCTGTATCTGCTCCCCGCGCCGGTTTCGGTGGCGCACGCCTGTCTGGCGCAGACATTTTTCTGTCTCACGGTCAGTATCGCTCTGTTCACGTCGGCGGAGTGGCAGAGGAGACCTCCTCCTGTGGCTGACGCAGGCCGACCCTCTCTGAGAGGGCTCTGCCTGGCGACGGTGGCAGCCGTGTACGCGCAACTTCTCCTGGGCGCGGTGATGCGGCATACGGAGGCCGGGTTGGCCATCCCTGACTTTCCTCTCTCGTTCGGACACCTCGTTCCGCCGTTCTCCTCCCTTTCCGTGAACCCTACGGCCCCCTTTCCGATCCCCCTGGAAGAATACCGGAACCGGGTGTTGATTCACTTTGCCCATCGTGCCTGGGCCGTCGCCGTCGCCCTCCTCGTCGGGTGGACGACGTGCCGCCTTCTGAAGACGCACCGGGACCATCGGGCGCTCGTCCGGCCCGTCCTCCTGATGGCGGGACTGGTGGTCCTCCAGGTCTGCCTGGGCGCTTTCGTGATCTGGACGGAGAAGGCCGTTCCCGTGGCCACGGCGCACGTGGCCGTGGGGGCGTCCATCCTGGCGTCGGGTGTGGTGCTGACGTTGCGGACGTGGCGGATGACAAAGGCAGAGATCGTATGAATTCCCAGGCCGACACCCCTTCCGCAAGCCTCCCGCTCCCCTGGGCGTGGGCCTCGGATTTTGCGGCGCTGACGAAGCCCAGGATCGTGGTCTTCGTCTGCCTGAGCACGCTGGTGGGGTTCGTCCTGGGCTCGGCCGGGCCTGTGCATCTGGAGCTGCTGCTGCACGCGCTGATCGGCACGGCGATGGTGTCGGGCGGCACGGCGGCGCTCAACCAGTTTCTGGAGAGAGACCTGGACGCCCGGATGAGCCGGACGGCGGGGCGTCCGTTGCCGGCCGGCCGGCTGGGGCCGGAGGAGGCGCACTGCTTCGGGGTGCTGCTTTCGGCGTCGGGCATCTTCTATCTGGGGATGTCCGTGAACTGGGCGACGGGCCTGGTGGCCGCGCTGACGCTGGCCATCTACCTGTTTTTGTACACCCCCCTCAAACTGAGGACCCCCCTCAACCTGGCCGTCGGGGCTGTGGCCGGGGCGCTGCCTCCGATGGGGGGGTGGGTCGCGGCCACGGGCGGTCTCTCACCCGGCGCGTGGGCGCTGTTTGCCATCCTCTTTCTGTGGCAGTTCCCCCACGTCCTGGCGATCTCCTGGCTCTACCGGGAAGACTATGCCCGAGGGGGATACCGGATGGCCTCCGTCCTCGATCCGGACGGGAGGCGCACGGGCCGTCAGGTCGCCGCTTACAGTCTGATCCTGTTGCCGTTCAGTCTGCTGCCCACCTCTCTGGGGATGACCGGGCCGTTCTGTCTTTACGCCTCTCTTCTGCTCGGCCTGACCTTTCTGGGGTTCGGGCTCCGTTTCTGGCAGGCCAGGACGCCCCGGCGCGCCAGGTTTCTGGTGCTGGCCTCCCTGGTCTATCTGCCGTTGCTCTGGCTGGTGATGATTTTCGACAGAATCTTTACCTGACGTGACGCCCGCGATCGAGGTCGAAGGGCTGTTCCTCGCCTACGGGGAGCGCACGGCGCTGGACAGGGTGAGCTTCGTCGTGAGGCCGGGGGAGATCTTCGGGTTGCTGGGGCCCAACGGCGGGGGAAAGACGACGCTGTTCAAGATTCTCACCACCCTGCTCCCTCCCTCGCAGGGCCGGGCCCGCGTTTTCGGGCTGGACGTGGTTCGGGATGCCGATGCGGTCAGAAGGCGCATCGGCGTTGTCTTTCAAGAGCCGGCCCTGGACCGGCAGTTGACCGTGGCGGAGAACCTGCGCCACCAGGGCCACCTCCACGGCCTGCGGGGGCAGGGGCTCCGGGAGCGGATGGAAGCGGTGCTGTCCCGCCTGGACCTGGGGGAGCGCCGGGACGACCTCGTCTCCCGGCTCTCCGGCGGTCTGCGCCGACGCGCGGACCTGGCCCGGGGGATGCTGCACGGGCCGGGCCTGCTGCTTCTGGATGAGCCTACCACCGGGCTGGACCCGGCCGCGCGACGGGACTTTCGGGCGGGCCTGCTCAGGCTCCGGGAGCGCGACGGCGTCACCCTCCTGCTGACCACCCATCTGATGGAGGAGGCCGAGGGGTGCGACCGGGTGGCCATCCTGGACCGGGGCAGGCTGGTGGCGATGGACAGCCCGGAGGCGCTCAGGCGGTCGGTCGGGGGCGAGGTGATCTGCGTGCAGGCCGAAGCGCCGGAGCGCCTTCAGGAGGCGATCCGGGAGCGGTTCGGGTTGGAGACGGGCCTCGTCGATGGGGCGGTCCGGCTGGCGTGCGAGGACGGGCAGAGGGTGATGATGGACCTGCTCCGGGCGTTCGGGGGGGAGATCGCGTCGATCACGCTGAGCCGGCCCACGCTGGAGGATGTGTTCATCGCGAAGACGGGGCATAAATTACGAGATCCTGATGAAGGTCAGAGCTAACCCCCTTCCCTGATATGGTTCTTGCGGTCTGGACATTGTGGCTGCGCGAGTTGGTGCGTTTTTACCGGGACCGGCACCGGATGATCGGGGCGTTCGGGCAGCCGCTGCTGTTCTGGCTGCTGATCGGGTCGGGATTCGGCGGGTCCTTCCGCGCCGGGGGGGGGACCTATCTGGAATATCTGTATCCGGGGACGCTGATGCTGGTCCTGCTGTTCACGGCCATCTTCTCGACGATCTCGATCGTGGAGGACCGGCGGGAGGGGTTCCTGCAGTCGGTCCTGGTCTCCCCGATCCCCCGGTCCGGCCTCGTCCTGGGGAAGGTCCTGGGGGGGACCACGATGGCCCTGTTGCAGGGGGTCATCTTTCTGATTCTGGCGGCGGTCCTGGGCGTCTCTCTCCGGCCCGCCGGGGCGGTCTGTGCGCTGGGGCCGATCTTCCTGGTGGCGTTCGGGATGACGGGACTGGGGTTCTGCATTGCGTGGCGGATGACGTCGACGGCGGGGTTTCACGCGATCATGAACGTGTTCCTGATGCCCCTGTGGCTGCTGTCGGGGGCGTTCTTCCCCCGGTCCGGGGCGCCGGCCTGGCTCGGTTTCGCGATGGCGGTCAATCCCCTGACCTATGGCATGTCCGCGCTCCGGCAGACGCTGTATCCGGGGCTTCAGGCGGAGGGGTTGCCGTCGCTGTCGCTGTCGCTGGCTGTGACGGCGGCGTTCGCCGGACTCATGTTCTTCATCTCGATGGTCTCCGTGAGGCGTCGTCTGACTGCGGATGGCTGAATCTGGAGGTATCATGATGACGCGCAGACAGCGATGGATCGTCCTGGGCCTCCTGGCCGTGACCCTGGTGGGTTTCGTGGGGGTGACGGCGTTTCTGTGGGGACGCGAGCAGGGGCGTCGTCCGTCCCCCCTGCCCGTGTACGGGTCCGTGCCGGACTTCGAGCTGACGGAGCGGAGCGGCCGCACGGTCCGGCTGGCGGACCTGAAGGGCCGCATCTGGGTCGCGGATTTCATCTTCACCTCGTGCGCCGGGCCCTGCCCGATGCTGTCGCAGCAGATGTCCGGGTTTCAGACGGCTCTGGCCCGCGCGCCGGAGATCCGGCTGGTCTCCTTCTCGGTGGACCCGGAGCGGGACACGCCGGCCGTGCTGTCGGAATATGCCGCGCGCTACAAGGCCGACCGGGAGCGGTGGCTGTTTCTGACGGGGGATCGGACGACGGTCTACCGGCTGATCCGGGAGGGGTTCCGTCTGACGGTGGAGGAGGAACCGGAGAGCGAGGGACAGATCCTCCACAGCCTCCGGTTTGCGCTGGTGGACCGGGCGGGACAGGTGCGGGGGTATTACAACGGGGACGACCCGGAGTCTCTCCGACGGCTGCTGCCGGACGTGGACAGGCTGTTTCGGGAGGACGCGTCTTGATTCCGATCACTGCCCTGCCGACGCTGAATGCCCTCCTGAATGGGACCAGCGCCGTCCTCTTGCTGGCGGGCTACCTCTGCATTCGGAGGGGGCGCGTGGCCGCGCACCGGGCGCTGATGATCGCCGCGTTCGTCGTCTCGGCGCTGTTTCTTTGTTCCTATGTCACCTACCACGCATACGCCGGTTCGAGGCCATTCCCGGGGCAGGGGTGGGTCAGGCCGGTCTATTTTACGATCCTGATCTCGCACGTCCTGCTGGCCTTCGCGCTGCTCCCGCTGGCGCTGACCACGCTCTACCGGGCGTGGCGGGAACAGTTCGAGCGGCACAGGAGGATCGCCCGGTGGACGTTTCCGATCTGGATATATATCTCGGTGACCGGGGTGCTGGTCTACTGGATGTTATACAGGATGTGAGAAGGCGATCCCTCGATACGCCCCTTCGGGGCTACTGCTCTGTCAAGATACCTTTGACAAGTTCTTTGAGTGGGACAGGCCTCCGGCCTGTCCAAATCCGCCTGAAATGCCCAGGCGTCTCGCCTGGGCTACCCTTCAATCCAATCTTGACAGAGCACTACTCGGGATAGCCGGTTGTTCCAGCCCCGTATGCCCCGAGTAGCAGCCGGAGGCTGCGTATCGAGGGACAGAGGCTTAGTTGTTGACAATACGCAGGGAAGATGATATATTCAGCCCGTTTGGATGAAAGCGACCTTCGGTCTCCATAACCTATGGGCGTCTCTATGATCTCTTATTCGATTGCGATCCTGCTCCTGCCGCTGGCGGCGTTCGGCATCCAGATCTTCTTCGGGAAGCGGCTCCCACGGGGGGGGGACTGGGTCTCCACCGGGGCGATCTTCATCGCGCTGCTGCTGGCGCTGAGGGTCCTGGGCCACGCCATCGGGGAGTCCAACCCGAACTATCTGGAGCGCGAGGCGTGGACCTGGATGGACTTCGGGAGTTCGAGGCTGTCTCTCGGCATTCAGATCGACAACATCGCGGCGATCATGCTTGTCGTGGTGACGCTGGTCAGCGCCCTGGTCCATCTCTACTCCACCGGCTACATGCACGGAGATTCCCGCTACCATCAGTTCTTCGCTTTTCTCTCCCTTTTCTCCTTCTCCATGCTTGGCCTGGTGCTGAGCGACAACTTCCTCTGCCTTTACATCTTCTGGGAGCTGGTGGGGGTCAGTTCCTACCTGCTGATCGGGTTCTGGTTCGAGAAGCGTTCGGCGGCGGACGCCTGCAAGAAGGCGTTCATCACCAACCGGGTGGGGGACTTCGGGATGTTCGCGGGCATCCTGATCCTGGTCTGGCAGGTCGGCCCGCTGGGGTACCAGGAGGTGTTCCACGCGGTGGGGCAGGGGCATTTGAGCGGGGGGCTGCTGACGCTGGCGGGCATCTGCCTGTTCCTGGGGGCGGTGGGCAAGTCGGCGCAGTTCCCGCTCCACGTCTGGTTGCCGGACGCGATGGAGGGGCCCACGCCGGTGAGCGCACTGATCCACGCGGCGACGATGGTGGCCGCCGGGGTCTACATGGTGACGCGGATGTTCCCGATCCTGACGCCGGACGCGCTCCTGTTCATCGCCTACATCGGGGCGATCACGGCGATCCTGGGGGCGTCGATCGCGATTGCGCAGAACGACATCAAGCGGGTGCTGGCCTACTCGACGATCAGCCAGCTCGGCTACATGGTGATGGGGCTGGGGGTGGGGGCCTACGTGGCCGGGTTCTTCCACCTGGTGACGCACGCGGCGTTCAAGGCCTGCCTGTTCCTGGGGTCCGGGAGCGTCATCCACGCGATGCACGGGGTGCTTCATCATTCGGATAAGGACCCGCAGGACATGCGGAACATGGGGGCACTCAAGAAGTACATGCCGACGACCTATAAGACGTTCCTGTTGGCCACGGTGGCGCTGGCCGGGGTGCCGCTCACGTCGGGGTTTCTGAGCAAGGACTCGATCCTGGCCGGGACCCTGGAGTTCTCGATGGAGCACCCGCAGCACTTCCTGATCCCGCTGATCGGGTTCGGGGCCGCAGGGATCACGGCGTTCTACATGTTCCGGCTGGTGTTCCTGACGTTCCACGGGGAGGGGCGGTGGAAGGAGGGTCACGGGTCGCACGGGCATGGGCACGATAGCCACGGCCATGACGCACACGGTCACGCGGGGGAGCCGCACGAGTCGCCGAGGGTGATGACGATCCCGCTGGTGGTCCTGGCGTCCCTGAGTCTCTGGTTCTGGTACAGCCCCAACCCGGTCTCGCCGTCCGGCTGGTTCCATCACATGATCGTGAAGCCGGAGAGCCTGGCCACGGGCGGGGGACACGAGGGGCTCGCAGGGGGTGTGGAGGGGGCGGCGGGGCTCGTGCT
>SICM01000151.1 GCA_009694805.1 Candidatus Latescibacterota bacterium | reverse complement strand
GTCCCAGCCAGGAGGCAGGAAAAGAGGCCCGCGTCCTTCCTGGAGACGGCTGGGAGCAAGATTCAAATAGAGTTTCTGGGGGGGATATTCTCAGATTCTCGAACCTCTGTCCCGCAATAAGTTATCCCTAAACCGATCACGAATGATGACCTATCGCAATGTTTACAGATCTGTCGCATTCAGCCTCTTCACCGTGATCGCTGCGGTCTCCCCTGCGGCGGCGCAGAGCACGGTCGTGATCGCGACGAGCGACTTCACGAGCGGGAGTCTGGCGAGTCTGCGCGTGGGGTCGGACTCGGCCTCGGTCAACCTGATCAACACGCACGGGGACAATGCGGTCCGGTCCTACAACCGGATGATCTATGTGATCAACCGGCTCGGGGCGGACAACATCCTGGTCCTGGACCCGAAGGACCTCCGAAAGCCGGTGAGGCAGTTCTCCGTGGGAAATGGGGCGAACCCTTACGATATCGCCTTTGCAAGTCCGACAAAGGCCTACGTGACGCGGTATGGGTGGAGGAGTCTGCTGGTCGTGAACCCGGCTACGGGAGATTCGCTGAAATCCATCAGTCTATCTGCGTTTGCTGACGCCGATGGGGTGCCGGAAATGGCGGCGGCGTTTGTCGTGGGCAAGCGGGTCTATGTGGTCTGTCAGCGTCTATTCCAGTTTGCGCCGTCGGACCGAAGTGTTGTCGCGGTCATCGACGCGGAGGCGGACACGGTGATCGACCTGGCCCCGGGGACGGCGGGGGTGCAGGGCATCGATCTGACCCTGAAAAATCCGGGCTCGGCGGCGTTGCGGAACGGCAAGATCTATCTCAGTTGCGTGGGGGCCTATTCGAACTTCCTGGACGGGGGGATCGAGGTCGTGGATACGGCCCAGAACAAGTCCCTGGGGGTCGGGATCAGTGAGACGGTCCTGGGGGGGGATTCCGGACCTATGACCATGGCCTCGGACAGCACGGGCTATGTCGTCGTGTCGGACGCGTCGTTCAAAAACTCTATCAAGCGGTTCAACCTGTCCACGAAGACCGTGTCCGGGGCGCTCCTGGGGCACTCGGGGGGGTTCACGCCGGACCTCCAGGTGTTCAGTGGCCGGCTCTACGTGGCGGACCAGGACCTGAAATCTCCGGGCCTTCTTATCTACACCGCGTCCACCGGGGAGAAGCAGAAGGGGCCGATCAGCACGGGGCTCCCGCCGAACGGGATCGCGTTCGTGTCGCCGCTGACCGCGGACTTCGACGGGAACGGGATCGTGGACCTCGACGATTTCTTCGCGTTCGCCGTGGTCTTCGGGAAGAAGCAGGGGGACGCGGGGTTCGACGCGAAGTACGACCTGAGCGGCAACGGCACGGTCAGTTTCGAGGACTTCTTCGAGTTTGCAGACCAATTCGCGCAGAGAAGGTGACGCGGTGACAGAGACACGAACCCCTCGCGTGATCCCGCCGGCCAGGGGCGGGGAGAAGGACCCCCAGATCCACGTCTATTACGGCTACGGGAAGGGGAAGACGACCTGCTGCGTGGGGCTGGCCGTGCGCGCGCTGGGGGCGGGAAAGCGCGTGGCCCTGGTGCAGTTCGACAAGGGCTACGACGGGGAGCACGAGCACTATTCCGAGCGCCGCATCCTGCGAGGTCTGGAGGGGATCGACCTGTATCCGACGGGCTGCGAGCGGATGCGGCCCGACGGGTCGTTCCGGTTCGGGGTGGAGGAGGGGGACCTGAAGGAGTCGGGACGGGGGCTGGAGATCGCCCAACGGCTGATCCAGACGGGGGACCAGGACCTGTTGATCCTGGACGAGGTCCTGGCGGCTGCGGCCTATGGCCTGCTGAAGCAGGGGGACGTGATGGGGCTGCTCGACCTCTATGACGCGGGCCGGCGGTGCGAGCTGGTCCTGTCCGGCCACAAGGTGTGGAAGGCGCTGGTCGAGCGGGCGGATCTGGTGACGGAGATGCGGAAGGTGAAGCACTATTACGCCAAGGGGACGCCGGCGCGGGTGGGGATCGAGTTTTAATGGCCCGGATTGTTCTGGTGACCGGGGGGTGCCGGAGCGGCAAGAGCGCCCATGCCCAGAAGATGGCCGAGGACCTGCCCGGGCGCAGGGCGTTCGTCGCGACGTGCCCGCCTCTGGATGACGAGATGCGGGCACGCATCCGGCGGCACCGGGAGGCCCGTCAGGGCTCGCGCTGGCAGACGATTGAGGAGGAGATCGACCTGGCCGGCGCGGTGCGGGGGGCGGGGGAATACGACGTGGTCCTGATCGACTGTCTCACGCTCTGGGTCAACAACCTGATGTACGAGGCCGAACAGGAAGGGCGACAGGTCGACGAGCCGGAGGTGGAAAGGAGATGCCGCGATCTTCTGGCGGCCTGCGCCGAACGGCCGGGGACGGTCATCCTGGTGACCAACGAGGTGGGGATGGGCATCGTGCCGGGGGACCCGGTCTCCAGGCGGTATCGGGACCTGGTCGGGAGGTGTAACCAGGTCGCGGGGGCCGTGGCCGATGCGGTGGTGCTGCTGGTGTGCGGGGTCCCGATGCGGGTGAAGTGAGCGGGAGGGCGCGTGGGGTTGCTTGAGGCGACGGTGGAACAGATCGTCCCGCAGGATGCAGACTGGCGGGCCCGGGCGCGGGCGCGGCTGGAACAGCTCACAATGCCCCACTGGGCGCTGGGCCGGCTGATGGACCTGGCGGAGGACCTGGCGGGGATGACGCGCTCGATGCGTCCGCCGGTGGAGCGGCGGACCGTTGTGACGATGGCGGGCGATCACGGGGTGACTGTGGAAGGGGTGAGCCAGTACCCGCAGGAGGTGACCGTCCAGATGGTCCACAACTTCGTCGGGGGGGGCGCTGCCATCAACGCGCTGGCCCGGGTCGGCGGGGCGCGCCTGGTCGTGGTGGATATGGGCATAGCAGGGGATCTGGAAGGGCTGGTGCGGGAGGGGAAGGTGGTCTCCAGGCGGGTGGGGGCCGGCACGCGGAATATGGCCCTCGGCCCGGCGATGCGCCGGGAGGAGGCGGTCCGCTGCATCGAGGCGGGGATCGAGGTCGCGCGGGGGCTGGGCCCCACCACCGATGTCTTCGGAACGGGGGACCTGGGCATCGGAAACACCACGCCCAGCGCCGCGATAGCGGCGGTCCTCACGGGTCACCCGGTCGCCGAGGTGACGGGACGGGGCACGGGCATCGACGACGCCCGGTTTGTGCATAAGATCGAGGTCATCCGGAGGGCCATCGATGTCAACCGGCCCGACGCGGCGGACGGGGTGGATGTGCTGGCGAAGGTGGGGGGGGTCGAGATCGGGGGCATCGCCGGGCTGGTGCTGGGGGCGGCATCCCTGCGCAGGCCGGTGCTGGTGGACGGGTTCATCTCCACGGCGGGCGCGCTGATCGCCCGGGTCCTGGCCCCCCACGCCGCCGATTACGTGATCGCGGCCCACCGGAGCACGGAAGGGGGCCACGGGTGGATGCTCGACCGCCTCGGCAAGCCTCCGCTGCTGGACCTGGGCCTGAGGCTGGGCGAGGGGACGGGGGCGGCGCTGGCGATGCCCCTGGTGGAGGCCGCCGCGCGCCTTCTGACCGGGGTGAGCACGTTTGAGGAGGCCTCGGTGTCCGGGGCCGTCCGATGAAGCGGTTCTTCGCGGCAGTGGGGTTTCTGACGGTCGTACCCGTCCCTGCGGGATGGAGCGGGGGGGAGCGGGAGTTGAGCCGGTGTACCCCGTTTTTTTTCCGGTGGGCCTCCTGATCGGGGCCGTCGCAGCGGCGTGGGCCTGGGGCCTGGGACGCATCCTGCCCGCGTGGCCGGTGAGCGTTTTGACGGGCATCGCGCTGGTCGGCGCTTCGAGGGGGCTGCACCTGGACGGCCTGTCCGACACCGCGGACGGGTTCCTGAGTTCCAGGCCTAGGGAGCGCATCCTGGAGATCATGAGGGACAGCCACGTGGGGGCGATGGGCGTGGTGGCCATCGTGTGCGCGGTCTGCCTGAAGGTCGCCACCCTGGCGTCACTCCCCGATGCTGTCCGATGGCGAGCGGTCCTGCTGATGCCCGTGGCCGGGCGGTGCGCGCTGGTGGTCAGCCTGGCGGCCCTGCCCTACGCGCGGGCGGCGGGCGGGCTCGGGGCGCTGTTCTACAGGGGGCGTTCGCGGCTGGACGCCGTGTGGGCGGTCCTGTTTTCAGGGCTGGCTGGCTGGGTCGTCGCGGGACTGGCCGGGCTGGTGGTCTTTGCCATTTCGGTCGTCTTCACGTTGCTTTTTGCTGTCTATACCTACCGCAAGATCGGCGGCGCGACGGGCGATACCCTGGGGGCGGCGTGCGAGCTGGCGGAGATCGTCCCGGCGCTGGCGCTGTGCGCGTGGCCAGAATAATATTTCTTTTATTATATGTACCCCTTCCGGATCGGCACGACCTCCTACATCATCCCGGACGACATCCTGCCCAACGTGCGTTTCCTGGCGGGTCAGGTGCAGGACGTTCAGCTCATCCTGTTTGAGGTGGACGATGGCCCGAACAACCTGCCGTCCCCCGGTGTCGTGGCGGAGCTGGCCGCTCTGGCGGAGGCCCAGGCCATGACCTTCACGGTCCATCTGCCGCTGGACCTGAAGCTGGGCGCTGAGGGAGAGGCTTCCGACATCTCCCTGGTCAAGGCGCGCCGGGTCATCGACTGCACGCGTCCCCTGAACCCCTGGGCCTACGTGCTGCACCTCGACGGCCGGGAGCTGCGGGACTCGGGGGCGTTTCCGCCGGAAGAGACCCCCGCAGTGAAGGCCTGGCAGACCCGCTCCGTCCGTGCGCTGGAGGTCGTGGGGGGATGGGCCGGGGGCCTGGAGCGGCTGGCCGTGGAGAACCTGGAGCGCTATCCCCTGGGCTTCATCCTCCCGGTCCTGGACCGCGTGCCCGTCAGTCGTTGCGTGGACGTGGGGCATCTGTGGCTGGATGGCCACGACCCGGTCCCGTATCTTCAACAGGCCCTCCCGCGCACCCGCGTCATTCATATTCACGGCGTCTCGGGGCGCGACCACCAGTCGCTCGCGCACGCGCCGGAGGAGAGACTCCAGGCCGTGATCCGGACGCTGTTTCAGGAGAACTATTCGGGCGTGCTGACGCTGGAGATCTTCAACGAGGACGACTTTCGCTCGTCCAGAGCCGCGCTGGAGCGGGCTGTGGCAGGCGCGAAGAAAGGGGATCAGGGATGAAAAGATGGGGTTTGCTGATTTTATCGGCGGGGCTGCTCGGCTGGGGGACGCCCGGCCGGGGCGAGGAGGCGCCCCCGAAGCGGATCTGTTCCCTCACCCTCGCCACGGACGAGATGCTGGCGGCGCTGGTCGAGCCGGAGCGGGTGGTGGGGGTCAGCCGGTTCGTGGACAGCGCCGGGATCTCGAACGTCGTGGGGCGCTACCCGGCCTCC
This sequence comes from Candidatus Latescibacterota bacterium, assembly GCA_009694805.1. Taxonomy (GTDB): domain Bacteria; phylum Latescibacterota; class UBA2968; order SICM01; family SICM01; genus SICM01. Next base: position 6,203 of record SICM01000151.1, on the reverse strand, counting down.
ATCCCGCGCATCCGCGCGGATCTGGAGCGGATCATCGCCCTGCGTCCGGACCTGGTCTGCGTGGCCTCCTACAACACCGCGGATTTCCTTGAACTCTTGGGGAAGTCCAATCTGCCCGTCTTCAAGCACGGGGACACGAACTCGCTGGCCGGGGTGATGCAGGCCCTGACGGCGCTCGGGGAACGGGTCGGGGCGCAGGCCCGTGCGAAGCGCGTGGTGGCGGACATGGAGCGGCGGTTGAGCGAGCTCCGGACGGCCCTCGACTCTTTGAGCGTTCGCCCGAAGGTGCTCTACTGGAGCGACGGCTGGACCGCCGGGGGCCGCACCACGGTCGGGGAGATGATCGAGCGGGCGGGCGGGGTCAACGTGGCGGCGGACCTGGAGGGCATGAAGGAGCTCTCCATCGAGCGGGCGCTGGCGGCGGACCCGGATGTCCTGCTCCTGGTCGCGTGGCAGGCCGGCAAACCGGCGACGGCGGAGGATCTGCCGCCCACGCTCCGCGCACTCAGGGCGGTCCGGGAGGGGCGCGTTTTATCTGTGGAGGGCCGCTATCTGAGCGCGGTCTCGCAGTTCGCGGTGGACGGGGCGGAGCACCTGGCCCGGAAGCTGCACCCGGAGTGTTTCCAAAAACCGTGAATATGAAAGCCTCCAACACGATCCCCCTCTGCCTCCTCGCCCTGCCGGTCGTGATCCTCCTGGCCGTGAGTCTGGGCAGTGTGGACATCCCGCCGGGGCGGGTCGTCCGCACGGCGCTGTCGGGCCTGGGGCTGGCTGACGGTTCCTCAGTCCCGGAGACCGAGCGGCTCATCCTCCTGAAGGTCCGGTTCCCGCGCGTGCTGCTGCTCGCGCTGGTCGGGGGGGGGCTGGCGGTCTGTGGGGCGACGCTGCAGGCCACGTTTCAGAACGGGCTGGCCGATCCCGGCATCCTGGGGGTGAGCGGGGGCGGGGCGCTCGGGGCGGTCGCCGCGATCCATCTCGGGCTGGCGGAGCGGGCCTTTCTGTCGCTCCCTGCGTGCGCCTTCGCGGGGGCCATGGCCGCGAGCCTCCTCGTCTATGTGATCGCGCACGCGGGCGGGAGGCCCTCGACCGCCTCGCTCCTGCTCACGGGCGTGGCGGTCGGGACGCTCACCGGGGCGGGGGTCTCCCTGGTCCTGATCCGCGCCGACGAATACCGTCTGCGGGAACTCCTGTTCTGGCTCGTGGGCGGGGCCGAGGGGAGGTCCTGGGAGCACGTGGCCCTGGCGGCCCCTCCGATCCTGCTCGGGACGCTGGCGCTGTGTGCGAGACACCGTCACCTCGACGCGCTGGCGCTGGGGGAGGAGCACGCCCTGTCCGTGGGGCTCCCGGTGATCCGCGCCCGGATGATCCTGCTCGCCCTGTGCGCCCTGGTGAGCGGGGCCGCGGTCAGCGTCAGCGGTTCGGTGGCGTTCGTGGGGCTGATCGTGCCGCACGCGGTCCGGTTCCTGGCGGGGCCCCGCGCGAAGGCGCTGCTGCCCGCCTGCTTCCTGGGGGGGGCGGCGTTTCTGACGCTGTGCGATCTGGTCGCCCGACTGCTGTCCCGCCGGGAAGAGATCCACCTGGGCATCCTGACGGCTTTTCTCGGTGCGCCCTACTTTCTGTATCTGCTCTACAGGACCAAGAGGATGGAGGTATGAGCCGGGTTCCGCTCCTCTGCGCGGACGACGCGGGGTATGCAATCCACGGTCGCTCGCTCCTGTCTGATATTTCTGTCTCGTTTCAGGCCGGGGACTTCGCCGCCGTGGTGGGGCCGAACGGTTCGGGGAAGACGACGCTCCTGAGGCTGCTGGCCGGGGTCCGGCGGGCCACGAGCGGGACGATCCTGCTGGAGGGGGGTCCGATCCAGGCGTTTTCGCGGCCTGAGATCGCCTGCCGGCTCTCCTACCTTCCTCAGAACACCTGGACGGATTTCGACGTGTCGGTCGCGGACGCCGTGGGGATGGGCAGGCTGCCCTACCTGGGGGCGTGGCGGGCGATGCGGAAGGAGGACTTCGAGGCCGTGGAGGCGGCCATGCAGCGCGTGGGCCTGGCGCACCTGGCCTCCCGGACGCTCCCGACGCTGTCCGGAGGGGAGCGGCAGCGTGTCTTCATCGCCCGCGCCCTGGCGCAGGGCTCGGCCATCTTTGTGCTGGACGAGCCGACCAGCGCCCTGGACGTGGGGCATCAGCTCGAATTGATGGAGATTCTGGCGGGGCTGCACGCCGGGGGGAAGACGATCATCGCGGCGATGCACGACCTGCGCCTGGTGTGGCGGTTCTTCCCCCGCGCCATCCTGCTCGACCGGGGTCGTGCCACGGCGGACGGCCCGGCCCGGCAGGTGCTGACGGGCGAGGCCACGCGCACGGCCTTTCAGGTGACGATTGCGAGCGGGGGCGAGGAGGGAGAGGTGCGGTTCTCCAGGATAAAGACAGGAATGAGGAGTGAGGAATGAGGGGGGAGGGGGTGGGTAGATGAGGACTGCGCGAATCACGAATCACGTCTTGACAGCGCCCGGAGTTTATGGTATCAAGAGAGGCCCCATTTAACACAGCCGGGGCTAAAGAAGGTCAGTTCCTTACATGCGTCAACGGGTTTTGAAGAAGATCCTTTCGGCTGCCCTGCTGATCTGTCTTCTCGTCAGCTATTCTGACGGCCCTCTCCGGGCCGTATCCGGCAGCCGTCCTCCGAACCAGGCCCAGGCTTCGTGCTGCGAGGCAACCCCCTGTTGCTGCGACCTCCCGGAAGACAGCAGCGGGTGTGAGGTGAAGGGCGCATCGGCGGATCTCGGCGTGGGTCCTGAAAGCTCCTCCAGGCGATCCGCCTGTCTACTGCGTTCCGCAAACTGTGACCCGGTGACCGGGGTTCCCCAACCTACCGCGACGAAGAACCTCGCCTCTCCGCTTCCTCGGGCAGCGCTGTCCTACACGCCTTTCATTTCAGAGACTATTCAACTTCCCACCCCAGCCCTTTCCGATCCACTCAAGCCCTCCGTCTATCGTCCGCCAAGAGCGTAACCCCTCCTTCGACAATCTGATCCGATATTCTATTAAGAGTCCGTACGGACTCTAAGCAGAAAGAGTATGCCTGGCCGGTCCTTCCGACAGGCAGGCAGACCTCTGTGTCTATGTTGGGCGCGCTGAAGGGGACCGGTGTTCTCTGCGGCGCACCTACGTCCAAGAAAGGAAAGGGTATTATCCATGAAAAGTGCTATTCGCGCCTTGCTGTGCCGGGTGGCGGTGGTGAGTGTGCTGGGAATTTTGGGTTTGTATCCTGGGGTTTCCCTGGCCCAGGAGGTTCATGCCGGTGTGCTGGAGGGTGTGGTGGTGGCGGAGAGGACCGGGGAGCCGCTGCCGGGGGTCAGTATTTTGGTTCAGGGTACGAAGATCGGCGCGTCCACGGATGGGCAGGGGCGTTACCGGATCACCGGGGTTCCGGCGGGCCGGAAGACGCTTGTCGTCCAGTCGGTGGCCTATGAGACCCAACGGCGGGAGGCGGCCGTCCGGGAGGATGGGACGGCGCGGATGGACTTCAAGCTGGTGTAGCGGGCGGTTCTGATGCCCGACGTGGTCGTAACCGCCACCCGCGAGGGGCAGTCTCGCGCAGAGACCCCGGCCACCGTCGATATCATCGGTGGGGAGGACATCCGGAAGGTGAGGCCCACGCACCCCTCCGAGATCATGCGGCTCGTCCCCGGCGTCTGGGTCAGCGCCACCGGCGGAGAGGGGCACATGACGGCCATCCGGAAGCCGCTCACGACAAACCCCATGTACCTCTATCTGGAGGACGGGGTCCCGACGCGGTCCACGGGGTTCTTCAACCACAACGCGCTCTACGAGATCAATGTGCCGATGGCCGGCGGGATCGAGGTCATGAAGGGTCCGGGCACGGCGCTCTACGGGACCGACGCCATCGGCGGAATCGTTAATGTTTCCACCCGGCCCGCCCCGCCGCAGCCCGAGTTCGGCCTTTCGACGGAGGGAGGGGCCTTCGGGTACGGGCGTCTCCTGGTGACAGGGGGGAGGACGCGGGTCATGGCGGGCCTGGATGTGGATCGGAGCCCCGGAGGACGGGTGGAATACGCCATCAAGCCGACGAAGGTGGGCAGCATCTACACCACGTATACCCCTGGCGTCACCACCTACGATTACGGGGTGACCTTCCTTGAGGCCTCACCCTATATCCAGGCGGAGACCTCGCCGTCGGACCGGCTCCGGGTGAGCGCGGGCCTCCGGGCGGACCACCTCGGGTACGATTACCGGAACCACCTGGATGTGGTGACAACCGGGAGCAAGCGGAGGCCGGCCAGCACGGACATCCGGTACAATCACCTCAGTCCCAAGGCCGGGGCGACCTTCGCGTTCAGCCCGAACGTCAACGGGTTCGTTTCCTACAGCCACGCCTTCCGGGTGCCTTCGGAGAGCCAGATGTTCCGGCAGGGGTCGACGCTCAACACCCTCGGGCTGAAGCCGATCAAGGCGGATAACCTGGAGGCGGGCCTCCGGGCGCAGGCCGGTCAACGCTGGCAGGGCGAGGTGTCGGTCTACTCCCTGACCAAGACCGACGACATTCTCACCTTCACCAACCCGGACGGATCGCGGGAGACCCTCAACGCCGGAAAGACGCTTCACCGGGGGGTCGAGGTCGGGATGCGGACCGAGCCGGTGGGATTCCTCCGTCTTGACCTGAGCCTCTCCATCGCGCGCCACACGTATGATGAGTGGACGCCCCGCGCGGGTCTCGCCTATGCAGGGAAGCGGATGGAGATGGCCCCGGAGGTGATCGGGAACGCCCGCATCGCCTATGCGCCGGCCGCTCTGAAAGGCGCGGACTTCTCGCTGGAGTGGGTGAGGCTGGGGAGGTACTTCATGAATCCGGACAACGACCACGAGTACCAGGGGCATCGCCTCGTGAACCTGGTGGTGAACTGCCCCGTGGGCCGGGGGTGGGGGGGCTTCGGTCGGCTGTCCAACCTGACAGACAGACGGTATGCGGAGTCCACCTCCTATACGGCGGCGGAAGGGGAGCTGTTTGCGCCGGGAAGGCCCCGGACGCTGTTCGGAGGTTTGCAGTACAACTGGCACAAATAGCGGGGACGAGGGGCGACCGGCCGGTCGCCCCTCAAACCATGTTGAAAGATGAGGTTGACCATGAATCGAAGACATAGGGCACCTCTGATCTCGTTGCTGATCGTCGCGCTGGCTGTCGGCGGCCTGGTCTCGTTGGCCGGGGCGGCGTCGATCCCGGCGGTCACCACCCTGGCCGATTCAGCGGTGGGAAGCCCCACGGTGGGGGTGGACGGCAGGACAGGGACGGTCTACGTGACCTGGGTGGGTCTTGCCGACAGCCTCAAGACGGTCTATCTTTCGCGGTCCGAAAAGGGCGGGGCGTTCAGTCCGCCAACCCGGGTGAACGATGTGCCCGGGGATGTTGCATTTCACGAAGAGGCCTCCGCGCAGGTGGCCGTCGGGCCGGAGGGGAACGTGTATGTGGCCTGGGTCAATCAGACCGCCGTGGCGGGGCGGCGATTTCCGGCCAGCGACGTTCGCCTCGCGCGCTCGACGGACGGGGGGCGCACCTTTGGTCCGGCGGTGACGGTGAATGACGATGCGAAGGGGTACCGGACCACCGCCGAGGCGGGGGGGATGCCGGCCTCGCACAACTTCCACAACCTCGTGGTCGCGCCGGACGGGGCGGTCTACGTTTCCTGGCTGGATTCCAGGGAGGGGGGGGAGCGGGTGGTCCTCGCCGGTCGCGCACTCGACGTCGGGGGGGCGGAGTGGACGTTCGCGGGGGCGTCTCCGGCGGTGGCGGCAGGGGGCGGCGTCCGGGCCGTGGCCTGGCTGGATGGAAGGGCGGTGCGCGTCCGGTTGGAGAGGGGGGAAGGGGAGTGAGATGTGGAGATTAACCTTGACTCTCCGATCCCTTTTTAGTTTTTTATAAATGCAATCTGGAACTGTTCAGGCTGGGCCGGGCGTGTCAGCGCTGACCCTCATGGCCACGGAATCACACGGAATGTCACGGAAGGGGAAAGCAAGGGATGATGTGAGAGGTTCTCGCATTTTCGACACTGTTCACTCACGATTACCAAAAATTGACGCAAGATATTGTTTTAGCTGATATAAATAGCAGTTTTGGATTATCGCAGGAACCGCCTCTTAGAGAGCCGTATTCGTTGGTGAAGCTGACGCCTATATTTCAGGCCCGAA
>SICM01000150.1 GCA_009694805.1 Candidatus Latescibacterota bacterium | reverse complement strand
CCGATAAAATCAACGTATCTCATCTGGGCTCCTCCTGATAGGTGGCTGGCTACCATATCTATCGGAAGGAGCCCTTCTCTATTTCAATACCAACAACAAGTTATACCCCACAATAGCCGTTTTCTGGGAACAGTGACCGAACAGTGTCGAAAATTGACAACTTGACTAAACGGAGATACGATTCTGGTCATGCCCCCACGGTCTCTTTCAATGAATATCCGCCGCCCTGGCTCGCAGGGCCAATTTTTCTTCGGCTGCGCGAATCGCGGCGGCATCTTTCAGCGGCGTCACCGTGACGCCCTCGCGGGGTTCCGGGAAGAGGATGCGCGAGGCCCCGGCCCGTTTGAGCGCTGTGATGGTGCGCCGACGCCGCTCCGGTTCGGGGCAGAGGGCGATGATCGTGCCGCCCCCTCCGGCCCCGGCCAGTTTGGCCCCGAGCGCCCCGCCCTCCAGGGCCGCCTCGATCAGGCGCTCGTTCTCCGGGCCGGACCCCCCGAAGTCCCTCTGGATCTCGTGATTTTCGGTCATCAGTTCCGCCAGGAGGTCCCAGTCCTCCGCCAGCAGCGCCCGCTTGCCCACCCGCGCCAGGTAGGCGATCCGGAGGTAGCCCTGCCGGACCTCGGCGTCGCCCTCCAGCCACCGCTCCCGGATGGGTTTGTGGACCGTGCCGGAGATGCGCTGGACGCCGGTGTGGGCCAGGACGAATGGCATGGTTTTCACGCAGGGGGTGAGGGACTCGACCGTGCCGTAGGGCTCCTCGCCGATGCTCCGGTAGAACTCCTTGTCCCGGAAGTCCATGTAGTTCAGCCCGCCAAAGGTACACATGTAGGAATCCTGGTAACCACACAGGATGCCCATGTAGTGCAGGTCGACGCAGCGGGCCATCTCCGCGAGCTGGAACGGGTGATAGGACCGGCCGAGGAAGGCGAGGAGGCCGTTCATCAGGGCGACGATCATGGCCGAGGAACTGGACAGCCCGGCGGCGAACGGCACGTCGCAGGCCCATCGGATGCGGCAGGCGACGTCGGGGATGTCCAGAAAGTCCACGACGGCCTTCGCCACGTCGAAGGTGCTGCCGTCCAGGGCGAGGTCCCGAGGGGTGCGGATCGTGCAGCGCCGGCCCGCCACCTCGAAGGTCATCCGATCCGAGGGCTCGACCAGCACGGCCGCGCGCTCCGCCGTGGAGCAGGAGATGACGGTCCCGCCGTACATGTCCGTGGGGTTGCCGATGATCCCGGCCCGGCCGGGGGCGGTGCAGAGGAAGGCCTGAGGGGACGGCATCGTCAGATCTCTCTCAGACGCTTCTGAATGTACTGTCGAATCAGATAGCCGTAGCGCCGGTCGGCCAGGGCGAAATCGACGAACGCCTGGAAGTAGGACTCCGGGTTGCCGATGTCGTAACGGACCTCGTCGGGCTTCAGCCGGACGCAGCGGACCGTGCGTCCCTGTTTGATCAGGATGCGGATGGCGTCCGTCAGCCAGACCTCGCCGTGGACGCCGGGCGGCGTGACGCGGATGGCGTCGAAGATGTCGGGGTGGAGGACGTAGCGGGCGGCGATGGCAAAGCGGCTCGGCGCATCGGCTGCGGCGGGTTTCTCCACCACGTCCCGTGCGTCGAACTCGCTGCCGATCCGGCCTCTGGGGGCCACGATGCCGTATCGGCTGACCTGGTCGGGCTCCACCTCGAACACCGCGATCGTGCAGGCGGCGTTGTGCTTGACGTGGGCGGCGATCATCCGTTTGACGAGGCCGGCGTGGTTGCCGGACCGGATGATCGTGTCGCCGAGGGCCACCACGAACGGCTCCCGCCCCACGAACTCCTCGGCCAGCCCCACAGCGGCCCCCAGCCCCGCCGGGGCGCTCCGGCCCGCCGGGATGGACTGGCGGGTGTAGAAGAACTCCACCCCCTCCTGTTCATACGGGATCTCGTCCAGGGCGTCCTGATCGCCCGCCTCGGCCAGCCGGTTGACGAGTTCCGGGTCCCGGTCGAAGTGGTCCTCGATGGATCGTTTGTTGCGGCCGGTGATGAACAGGAACTTCCGGAGGCCCTGGGCGATCATCTCCTCCACCACGTACTGCACGATGGGCTTTCGGCCGATGGGGAGCATCTCCTTGGGTTGCGACTTCGTCGCCGGAAGGAGGCGCGTGCCCAGCCCCGCCACCGGAATGACCACTTTATCTATGGTCATGAAAATCTCCTTGCGTTCGCGTCGGGATCGTATTATAGATGTAGCTTCAGAATGTGAAGATAATACGCAGGTTAAGGGAAATCAAGGGAGAAGTCGATGGCTGCGGAACAACCCGCTCCCCAGGAACCGCCCCCGCCGCCTCCTCCCGGCGGGCGGTCCAAACAGTTCATCATCCTGATCCTCGTCGTGCTGATCGGGCAGATCGGGGTCGGTTACTGGGCGGTCTACCGTCTCCTCCTGCCCAGGATGAAGGCGGAGGAGGTCGGAGAAAGTCCTTCCGAGAAGGCGGAGGAACACATTGTCCCGGAGGAAAAAGAGGGCGCAGGGGGGGGAGGACACGGGGGTGAGAAGAAGGAGGGCGGAGAGAAGGGGAACCCGAATGTCCACGGAGATCTGCTCGACGTCGGCAGGGTCACGGTGAGCACTGTCCAGGGGGGAGAACTGCACTATGTGATCCTCACGGCCAAGATCAAGTTCGACTCGCCGGAGACCGCCGAGGAGGTGGGCAAGAATCTCTCCCGGGTCCGGGACATCATCCTTCACGTGGTTTCAGTCAAGCCCGGCGAGGAGCTGGACGATGTCCAGGACCAGGAACGGCTGCGCGAGACGATCAAGCAGGAGGTCTCCGTCAAGCTGACCAAGGGGAAGGCCGAAGAGGTCTATTTCACGCAGTACGTCTACCAGTAGGCATTCTGGGGGGAACGATATGACCCGAACCTTCGTGATAGGGCTGCTGTGCCTCGTGATCGTGGCGTGCTCGGTTTATGCGGAAAGCCCGGTTTCCACAACCGCCAGCCCCTCGACGAGCTTTGTCGTCAAATACGCCCTGTGGGCCTCCCTGCTGGGCGCGCTGGCTTCCGTCTCCCTGCCGGCGGGGGCGCTCCTGGGCGTCGTCTGGAAACCCAGCACCGGGGTGACGGCGGCCATGATCGCCTTCGGCGGGGGGGCGCTGCTGGCGGCCCTGAGCCTGGAACTGGTCGCCCCGACCGTGATGGCGGCTGTGGAACACGGCGGGGGGGCCGTCGAAGGCGGCGGACACGGCGGTGGGCTGTCCGGCCTGATCGCCCTGCTGGCCGGGAGCGCCATAGGAGGCATCCTGTTCGTGGTGCTGGATCAGGTGGTCAGCGCCCACGGCGGGTACCTGCGCAAATCGGCCACCACGATCACCTATCTCGCCCGTCGCCGGAAACAGCGAATCGAGCGGATGCTCAGTCGGCTGGCCCAGATCGAGTTCCTGCGGAGCATCCCTCCCGAACACGTTCAGATGCTGGTGGAATACGTGCGCCCCACGACCTTCTCGCCGGGGGAGCGGATCTTCGGCGAGGGGGACCGGGGCGACCGGATGTTCTTTCTGGAGCGGGGTGAGGTCGCCCTGGCGCGGGGCGGCGCCGAGTTGAAGACCCTGGGCGCGGGAGAAGTGCTGGGGGAGATCGCCCTGCTGACCGGCGCGCCCCGGACGGCGCAGGCCGTGGCCCGGACGCACACCGGTGCCCTTGCGCTGCTCAAAGAGGACTTCGACAGGATCCGAAAGGCCTCCCCGGAACTCGAGGCGGCGATGGCACGACTGGCCAGCCAGCGCCTCGAAGAAAATCGCCAGATCGACGCGGCGGCGGCCCGCGCTGCCGAGGTGTGGGCGGAGCAGGCCGCAGACGCCCTGCGCCAGGGGCTGTCGGTGCCGACCCCCCAGGAGGTGCGGCAGGCCGCGGAGGAACACTCCGGCGCTCCACTGGCCATCTGGCTGGGCAACTTCATCGATGGCATCCCCGGCAGTTTCGTGATCGGGTCCAGCTTTCTGGCGATCCTGGTGGAGAAGTCGGCTCACGGCACACCTGGATTCACGGAGGTCATCCCTTACACCCTGATCGCCGGGCTGTTCCTGTCCAACTTTCCGGAGGCGATGGCCAGCAGCGTGGGGATGCGGGACCAGGGCTGGAGAGCGCCCAAGATCCTGGGGATGTGGGCGTCTCTGGTGGTCATGGCGTCTGTTGGGGGCGTCGTGGGCTATGCCCTGGGGGCCCAGGTGGATCACACGGTCGTCGTGGGCATGGAGGGGGGCGCTGCGGGGGCCATGCTGACGATGATCGCGCAGGCGATGATCCCTGAAGCGGTCCACCTCGGCGGCGCCAGCGTCGTGGGGCCGAGCACGCTGGCCGGGTTCCTGTCGGCGGTGGCGTTCAAGCTGCTGGAGGCGTGATGGACATCGTCTCTCACGCAGGCTGGGGGTATGCGGCGCTCCGCTGGCGCGGGCGGCGAACGGCCTGGTGGGGGGCGCTGGCGGGCGCGGCGCCGGACCTGCTCGCCTTCGTCCCGCCCATGGTCGTGCGGGTGAGCGAACATGGCTGGGAGGGCCTGCCGGGCAGAGGCCCCCGAGGGCCCGGCATGTGGCGCGTGGGCGGCCCCCCCCTGCCGCAGGAATGGGCGGACATTTACAACCACTACTACGTCTACACGCACAGCCTGGTGATCCTGGGGATGGTGGCGGGACTCCTGTATCTGACCGGAAAGCGGGGGTGGCTGTGGCTGGCGATCCCTTATGCGCTGCATATCTTGATGGACATCCCGACGCACGAGCGGTTTCAGACGCCGTTCCTCTACCCCTTTTCGTCGTGGACCTTCCAGGGGATCCGCTGGAGCCATCCTCTGATCTTCTGGCCCAACTGGGCCGCGCTCATCGGTGTGCATGTCTATCTGACGCTTCGCTATCGCCGCAAGGAGGGGGAGGGGGCGCAGGGGATGGCTGACGGGTCTTGGGGGGCCGGAAATGGAGATCGTCGATTGCCACGCGCACATCTTCCCGCCGCTGTGGGAGGCGTGCGGGTTTGAGGATGTCGAAACCCACCTCCTGTACCAACAGCGGGCCATGCATCTCCACGGCAACCAGCCGGTGCGGAGGCTGCGCGACCATCAGATCGTCCGGGAGAGGCCCCTGTGGGATGCGGAAGATCCATCGGAGGCCGGCCGGGCCCGGGACGTCCGGTTTCGGGTGGGCCGCTGCGGGCGTTTTGAATGGGAGAAGGACGGGGAGGGCTATTACGTGCAGTTCCTTCCCCCCAGCCTGCAGACGATGGCCGCTCCCCCCGAGTTCATGACCGTCCAGATGGACTATGCCGGCGTCCGGACCGTCGTGCTGCAGAACGACCCCATCTACGGGGATCTGACGGGATATTTTGCGGAGGCCATCCGGCAGCATCCGGGCCGGTTCATCGGGCTGGCCAGGGTGGACGAGGCCTTCGCCTACCGGGACGATCAGATGGCGGTCCTGGAGGACGCCATCCACAGGCTGGGCATGAAGGGGCTGTATTTCACCACCGTCAACTTTTTTCGCAACGGTTACCGGGAGTACTACAGCGATCCAGGATTCCGTCCCTTCTGGGATGCGGTTCAGAAGCTGAAGATCCCGGTGTTCTGGGTGTTCCTGTGCCCTTCCCCGATGGGCGACTTTTCGGATGAGATGGCCCTGTTTTTGAGATGGCTGGAGCGGTATCCGGATGTCCCCTCCGTGCTGGTACACGGCATCCCCACCGGGCTTTTTGCCGACGCGCAGGACCGGATTCATCTTCCCGAGGCCGTCACCCGGATGATGGGCGATTTTCCGGTCCATTCGGAGGTGCTCTACCCCATCGCGTGGGGGGGCAGGATGGACTTCCCGTATCTGCGCGCTCAGGGCCATACCCGGCAGCTCTACGACCGGTTCGGCCCGGACCGCCTGATCTGGGGCTCTGACATGCCCAACGTGGAGCGCTATTGCACGTATGCGCAGGCCCTCTCCTGCGTTCGGGCATATTGCCCATTCCTGAGCGGGGAGGATCTGGAGAAAATCCTGAGCCGGAACACCCTGTCCCTATTCGACATGGAAAGGCATTCAGAGGGATCATGAACGAAATCGCCCAGCAGGTCCTGAGCCGCCTTCGTGCAGGGCGTACGCTGGGTGGCGCGGCGCTGCCCGACCGCTTCGTACTGCCGGCCTATGAAGGCTACAGTCTGGCGAACATCCCGGCGACCGCCCTGGCGCATTTCGGCGTGTCCGGTCTCCCCACGCCGCCGCTGGCGTCGGAGGTCGTGGGCGACGTTCTGAAGGGGGCGAGGAAGCTGGTGGTCCTCCTGATCGACGCCCTGGGCTACCTTCCGCTCACCGCGCAGATGGCCTCAGATCGGGAACTGAGTCTGAACGACCTGGTGCGCCGGGGGCGTTATGTGCCCCTGACGTCGGTGTTTCCGTCCACCACCTCGGCCACGCTTTCGACGCTGCACACCGGGCTTCCTCCCTCCGGCCACGGCATCGTGGGGTATCGGATGTACCTGCCGGAGCGGGGCGTGGTGGCGAACATGATCCGCCTCAGCCCGGACGCGGATGAGCGGCCCAACCGGCTGCTCTGCGAGCCCGGAGACGGTCCGGCGCTGCTGGGCGTGCCGACCGTGCATCGGAGGCTGACACGGGCGGGTGTGCTGTCCATCTGTCTGATCGAGAAGGCGATCTTCCGGAGCGGGCTGTCTCAGATGCTCTACCGCGATGCGACGGCCACGATCCCTTACGTCAATTCTTCCGACCTGTTCGTTCAGATTCGGAAACTGGTGGAGATGGATCCCGATGTACCGGCGTGCATCTGGGCCTACTGGGGGGCGCTGGATACGATCCAGCACGACTATGGCACCTGGGGAGAGGAGCCGGCGGCGGAGGTGCGGAGCCTGGCCTATTCGCTTCAGACGGAGCTGGTGGCGCCCCTGAACCGATCGAAGGGATGCGCGGCAGCGCTGATGCTGACCGCGGACCACGGTCATATCCACGTGGCCGAGGGGGACATTCTCCCCCTGACGAAATTCCGACGGGTTCGAGATGCCCTGGCCGCGCCTCCGACCGGGACGGGGCGGTCGCCCTACCTGCATCTGAGGGAGGGGATGGCGGATGCCCTGAAGGCCTATTTGAACCGGACGCTGGGCGACCGCGTTCTGGCGCTGCGGTCCAAAGACGCGCTCGCAGAGGGACTCTGGGGGCCTGGAAGGGCGAGGGCCGAGTTGCCGGGGCGGGTGGGGGACCTGCTTCTGTTGATGCGGGATTCGCGCATTCTGTTCTACCCCTATCGAAAAGGGGTCCAGCCGTCCGCCCTGGCAGGCGGGAGTCACGGAGGGCTGCGCGAGGAGGAGATGTTGATCCCGTTTCTGTGCGTCAGGCTGTGAAAACCAGGCAAACGGCAGACGTGAAACGTGAAAGCAAAAGATAGAGTCTTTTACGTTTGCCGTTTGCCATTTGCCGTTTCACCTTTTTCAGAAAGGCATTCCCATGTCCGATCTCAAACCTGTGGTCACGCCTGCTGAACTGCGCGCCCGTCTGGACAGGCTCCCCCGGCTCTCCCTGGCCGACCTGCCCACGCCCCTGCTCGATTGCCCCCGGCTGTCCGAGGCCCTGGGCGGCCCCCGCATCCTGGTCAAGCGGGAGGATCTGACCGGGATGGCGTTCGGGGGGAATAAAATTCGGGAGTTCGAGTATTCCATCGCCCCGGCGGTGAAAGAGGGCTACGACGTGCTCCTGCACGGGGCAGCTTCCCAGTCCAACCAGTCCCGGGTCACCGCCGCGGTCGCGGCCCGGCTCGGCCTGAAGGCCGTCATGGTGGGGAAGAAGGACGCGCACTCAGACCAGATCAACGGCAACCTTCTGCTCACGCACCTGTTCGGGGCGGAGGTGCATCTCGTGGAGAACGAGGCGGAGAAGGTCGCCGTGATCGAGCGCCTCCGGTCCGAGGGACACCGGGTCTACAACACGAGCACGGATGGCGCTCCCCTCCGCAGCGTGGGCTATGTGGACGGGTTTCTGGAACTCTGGGGGCAGCTTGAGGCGCGGCGCATCCACCCTGACGCGCTCTATGTCTGCTCCGGGGCGCACACGCACGTCGGGCTGGTGGTGGGTGCGCGGGCGCTGGGCATTCCCCTGCGCATCGTGGGCATCAGCCCCAGCCCCCGGAAGGATGCGGAGGCGAACGCCCACCTGGCCCGAGTCGCGAACGAGAATGCCCGTATCCTCGGCCTGGATCTGACGTTCACGGCGGAGGATATCGAGAGTTATGGGGAGTACGCCGGTCCCAGTTACGGCGTCGTCACCCCGGCGGCGCGGGAGGCCGTGCAACTGGCGGCCCGCACGGAGGGGCTGGTGCTCGACCCGGTCTACACGGCCAAGACCCTGGGCGCCCTGATACAACACATCCGGCAGGGGAAGTTCAAAAAAGGCCAGACCGTGGTATTCGTGCATACGGGGGGGACGCCGGCGCTGTTTGCGTATGGGGAAGAGATTCTATAGGAGGTCTTATCGTGCCCAGGCTTGCGATCACGCAGATCGAGTGCGCGGTGGGGGACGTGCAAAAAAACGTGGACAGGGCGTGTGATATGGTGGCCGAGGCTGCGGGCCAGGGCGCGGACCTGGTCCTGTTCCCGGAGATGTTCACCACGGGGTTTCCGCTGGAGGACCTGCCCCGCCTGGCCGAGCCCATCCCCGGCCCCACGACGCAGCGGTTGAGCGATGCGGCTACGCAGCACGGGATTTGCGTGGTGGCGGGGATGGCGGAAAAGGACGAGCAGACGGGCAAGCTCCACAACGCCTCGGTGGTCCTCGGCCCGGATGGGGACCTGCTGACCCGGTACCGCAAGGTCTATCTCTACCTCGGAGAGCGGGAGGTGCTCACGCGGGGGAGCGAGGCGTGCCTCGTGGACCTCGGTTTTGTCGTGGCCGGAGTGACGATCTGCTACGACTACATCTTCGCGCACTACGTGCACGGCCTGGTCGAGCGGGGGGCGGAGCTGCTCCTGCACCCCACGGCCTGGGTCACCACGGACGACTGCGAGCGGTGGAAGTATTCCCCGATGGCCTACCGCGCGCAGGGCCTGACCCGCGCCCTGGAGAACTCCGTCTATCTCGCCTCCTCCAACCTCTGGGGCGTGTGTGACCCCACGGGTTATCTGCGCGGGGTCGGGCAGTCCGCGATCATCGCGCCCTGGGGGGAGATTCTGGCGGAGATCCCGTCCGGGGAGGGGGTGGCCGTGGCCGAGGTGGACTTCTCGCTGTCTCCGAAGTGGCGGGAGGCCGCCGCGCCGTATCTGGCGGACTGGGACCGGGTCATCCGGTGGCCGGTCATCATCCCGGGCGCGGAGAAGGAGGCGCCAGGGGCCGTGCCCTGAGGTCGAACTTTCGAAGCCCTGAGCAGAGGGAGTAGATCGGGTGAGAGACCTGGCCGCAGACCTGGATCTGACGGTTCAGGATCGCCTGCTTCAGGCCCGCGAGGGTTTCCACATCCGCCTCCACGTAAACATTCCCGACCTCAAAAGGGGTATGGGCGTCGCTCCCGGCTGTGACGGGCAGCCCGTGCGCCGTGGCATACTCCGCCGCCTCGCGGTTCCCCAGCCCGGCATAGCCCCTTCCGTTCAGAATCTCCACCCCGATCCGGCCGCTGTACTCGGCCAGGTCGCGGGATCGGCCCAGGGCCGGCCTGCGATAGTCGAACGGGTGCGCGGCGATGGCCAGCCCTCCCTGTCCCTCCACTTCCGCGAGGATCTCCACCAGATTGTGACTCTGCACCGGCTCGCGCAGGAACAGGCAGAGGACCTCTTTATCGCCCATCGCGGATACAATGAACACGTCCTTCGAGTTGTTTACGAATATGAGTCAGACATTCCTTTGGTCGTGACCGTCTACTTTCCCTATGCCAAGCGCTACTTCCAGGGAGGTGGCACCTATGCAGATCAGATACTCTCCTGACGCAGACGTGCTGATGATCCAGCTCAGGGCCGGAACTCCTCACGATTCCAGTGATCTGTGTGAGGGTGTCATCGTCCACAATGACGAATCCCGGTCTCCTCTTGAGATCGAGATCCTGGATGCCTCCAAAGTCATCGACATGGATGCGATTGATGTCTCTTTAAAGGAGCTGATGCCTCGTAAAGTGGAAGCAGCTTCATGATCAGAACCTGAACGATGCGGCGATCTGGACCCCGCCGCGCTGCGGTGCGATGCCCATATAGATGCTGTCTATCTGCACTTTTTTCCACTGTTCGTCCCGGTACGATGCGCCGATCCCGGCGCCGATAAGAGCCCCTGGAAGGCCGATAAAAAAGGCCCCTTTTGCTGCATTACGTAAATAGGCAGATCGGTCTGAATTCCCCTCTTCATACCCATCATCAAAGGCATCATCAAAGGCTTTGCTGAGCCCATATCCGACGAATGCACCGATGCTTGCCCCAATGGTGGTTCCAATAGCCATCCCCTTACCTGTTTTCCGTTTTGTCCCCTGATAAATCTCCAGGCTCTCCACGGAAGCCATGGGAACCTGCAACGGGGTTCTCCGGCCCCCCAGAGCCACCGTCATGGTATCAGCGTTTAACCTCACCACTTTTCCCACGAAGTGTCCTTCGATCAGGGAGGGCGCATAGAGGCGCACCTTCGCGCCGGGGGCGATCAGCGGGATCTCTTTTGCCGCCAGATCCGCAAGCGGGACGAACAGGACCAGGCTGAAGAACAGGATTGTCTGACGCATCGGGAACCTCCTTTTGACACGGACTGGACCTTTTTCTGAGGGTTTGGCTTCCGTTCAGAAGGAGATCGCAAAGGGTGTGCCAGGGGAGGAGGCGTGAGGCGTGAGGCGTGAGGCGTGAGGCATGAGATGGTAACTGAAAGCGGGACAAGGGGAAAGGCGAAAGGGGAGAGGAGAAGCGAAGGATGTCTTGAGGCTGATCAGTGGCCGAGAGGCGCAAGTTTTTTGTTGCAGGCGCAAGAAGAAGGTGGCAGGGAGAAGCTTCAATGCCGATACGTTTGCGCGTCGATCCCCAGCTCCCGGAGTTTCTGCTGGAGGGCCTGGCGTTTCAGGCCGAGCGATAGGGCGGTCTGGTTGACGTTTCCGGCGTGACGCTCCAGCGCCGCGCGGATATCGCAGATGAGCAGGTCGGGGGCGGAGCGTTCGACCTCCTCCAGCGCGGCGGTCCCGTCCGAGGCCTCTGCGATTTCGTATTGCCCCGATCCGAGCGCGCGCCTCAGGCCGTGCCGGGCGGCGGGTTCGTCATCCACGATCAGGATTTTAGCGTTCATGATCTCCTCCGGGGAGCCGGATGATGAAGACGGCGCCCTGTCCGTCCTGAATGCCAGCTTCAATGGTCCCGCCCATGCGTTCGATATCCCGCTTCACAATCGCGAGGCCCAGACCCGTCCCCGAGACCTTCGTGGTGTAGAACGGCTCGAAGATGTGGGGGCGAACGTCTTCCGGGATGCCTGGGCCGGTGTCTGATACCGTGACCTCCACCCAGCCCGGAGCCGGGGAATCGGGGCGTCTCCGTTTCTCTGTTTCCCCGTTTCTCCGTTTCACTAAAAGACCCGCTGGATGCCCCTCAGTTCTACTGAGGGGAGGAAAGCGGGGGTTTTGAGTTGATAATCGTGGTTTGGGTTTGATATATTGACGGTATGGCTATCCAAAGATCATCCCATGCCGTCTATGACC
>SICM01000149.1 GCA_009694805.1 Candidatus Latescibacterota bacterium | reverse complement strand
GGAGGGCTATCCTCGGCCTCCTTGATCCATCCTCTGCCCATTCCCACTCCCACCCACCCCTATATCTCATAGGCGATCCCTGCTATATTGGGGAGTCGTAGCAGGGTACCCGTCTACCCGGTAACGTACTACCCCAAATTTAATCAATTCTCCCCGCGCTGCGTAAGGTGAGTTCTTCAAGCGTTTCGTCCAGACCCCGAATGACATTTTGGCGCAGAGGCGAAGCATATCTCGCCCCTACGATTCCATAGATCCATGAAGCGGAGACCTCGATCGTGTGAATCCCGAAGATGGGCATCCAGGCGTCGGCAAAACGGCTGATCGGTTCCATGTCACCGGGTTCCTTTCTTCCGCTCCTCTCGATCCCTGGCCTCGATCTGGGCCTTGATGCGGTCCCGCTCTGCCTGCGAAAGCGCATCGGAGTCCACGAGGTGGCTGACCAGGGCGCCGAAGGACCCGTTGTAGATGCGCGACACCAGCGTACGGGTCTCCTGCCGACCGATCTCCTCCCGGGACACGGCCGGTCAGATATAGGGCGACACAGAGGTCGCCCCTCCTACGCGATGGTCAACAGCCCTGTCGGGCAGCAGCAGGCGCGGTGGGCCTTGCACTCGCCGGGGCTGACGAAGTTGTCGTCGGGACCGACGACGCCCATCGTCTGGAGACACCAGTAGCCGGTGGTGGCGGTCTCCTCGGCCAGGTAGGTCGCGGGCGGGGCGTCGGAGATGTAATATCGTTTCGTGCGCAGGTGCTGGCAGTAAGGCTTGAGCAAGGTATCTGGCATGGTGGAATCCTCCTTTACGCCTTCGCGGCGGCCATCACGGCCCGCTGGATGAGCGTCCGGGTGAGGGGCACCTTGTAGTCGTTGTAGCCGAGGGGCTGGGCCTTCGCGAGCGCCGCGTCTGCTGCCCTTCGGAGGAGGTCCTCGCTGAGCTTCTGGCCGACCAGAAGGGCGTCCGCCTCCTTCGCGGGCCAGGGCTTGGGGGCCACGCCGCCGAGGACCACGCGGGCGGTCCTGATCGTGTCGCCCGACATAGTGAGGGCCACGGCCACGGCGGAGAGGGCGAAGTCCATGGAATCCTTCTCCTGGAATTTGAGGTAGACGCTCTTCGCGCCGGGGGCCGGGGCCGGGACCTCCACCTCCGTGACGATCTCGTCGGGGGCCAGGACGTTCTCCCGGCGCAGGATCTCGCCCGGCAGGACGAAGAAGTCCTCCAGGGGGAGGGTGCGGGACCCCTTCGGGCCGAGGAGGGTGACCTTCGCGTTTAGGGCGATCAGGGCCGGGGCCGTGTCCGAGGGGTGGACGATGTAGCTCGGCCCGCCGCCCAGGATGGCGTTGTACTTATTGTTCCCGTCCACGGCGAAGCAGGTGGACCCGCCCTTCTTGAGGCAGTGGAACGCCTCCCCCCGGTAGTACCAGCAGCGGGGGCGCTGGCAGAGGTTTCCGCCGAGGGTCCCGACGTTCCGGATCTGGACCGATCCGACGGATGCGGCGGCATCGGCGAGGGCTTTATAGGTCTTCTGGATCGTGGGATCGCCCTCGATCTGCGCCAGCGTGGTGAGGGCGCCGATCCGGAGGCCCTTGCCGTCGGCCTTGATGGCGTTCAGGCCGGAGACGGCCTTCAGGTTGACCACCCGGTCGGGCTCGATCAGACCCTCCTTGAGCTCGCCGAGGAGGTCGATGCCCCCGGCCAGGAGGACGGCCTTCTCCCGGTTCTGGCCGAGGAGGGCGGGTACCTCCTTCAGGCTGGACGGATTGACGAATTCAAAGGCTTTCATGATGATCTCCTGTAAAATCGGCCTGCCCCCTGCCCCTTTCCGATTCCAACTTTTCTTTGCTTGCCCAAAGAAAAGTTGGACAAAAGAAAGGGCACTCGCTCAGACGCCGCGAGGGGCTTTGGCGCGAGGCAACCTTGACGTTCAGCAGTCGCACCGAAATTTGTGCCCCCGGCATGTGGGGTGCTTCTGCCAGACTCCGGTGGTGGGGGTTTCTGGCGTCGCGCCCTCTTTTTATCTGTACTACTGTATCTCTCCCCCTCTCCCGTGGGAGAGGGGGATGGAGGGGGTGAGGTCTATCTCTGCTTCTGCGCCAGGGCGGTGAGCACCTTGTCGGGGGTGATGGGCATCTCCCGGAGGCGGACGCCCGTGGCGTTGAAGATCGCATTGGCCACGGCCCCGGCGGTCGGGATGACGGCCGGCTCTCCGATGCCGATGACGCCGCGCTCGGGCATGTCCATCAGCACGACGTCGAACTCCGGCATCTCGAAGGTCCCGGAGATCTTGTAGTCCTCCATGTTCGGGTTGACCATCAGGCCGGTGGGGCGGTCCATGATCCGGTCCTCCAGCAGCGCCCAACTGATGCCCTGGATGATGCCGCCGTTCATCTGACTGACGGCGGTGAGGTGGTTGAGGACGAGGCCGCAGTCCTGCACGGCCACGACCCTGAGGACCCGGATGGCGCCGGTCTCCACGTCCACCTCCACTTCGGCGAACTGCACGCCGGCCACGCCGCCGCCGGAAAGGCCCTCGGCCCACTCGGACTGGCCGGAGATCGGCATGCTCCCGATCTGCGCGCAGGCGGTTTTCCAGTCCAGGGCTTTGGACGGGTCCCCCGCGATGCTGATCTTCCCGTCCTTCGCGATGAGCTGGTCCGGCGTGACGCCCAGGACCGGGGCGAGCTTCTCAAAGAGCTTCTGTTTTGCGCTGACCGCGGCCAGCTTGACGGCAGGGGCCGCGCTGGGGGAGGTCCGGCTGCCGCCGGAGCCTGTGCCGGGCGGGAGGACGGTGTCCCCGACGAGGGCCTTCACGTCCTTCATCTGAAGCCCCAGCTCCTCGGCGGCGATCATGCCGACGATGGTGCGGATGCCGGTGCCGATGTCCTGCACACCGCACTTCGACTCCACGGTTCCGTCGGGGTGGATGACGACCTCGGCGCTGGTCCCCTTCCCGCCGCCGCCCCCCCATTTGCCGAAGCCGAGGCCGATGCCCCGCTTCTTCGGGCCGGGGCCTGCGCCGGGGGTCTTGTTCCGGCGGTCCCAGCCGATGCGCTGTGCGCCGATCTCGTACTGCTTCAGGCGGATCTCGTTCTGCGTGGACTCATTTTTTCGGCAGAGTTCCAGCAGGTCCATCCCCAGCTTGTCGGCCAGTTCGTCCAGGGCGGAGCACATGCCGAAGGCGGCCTGAGGGTGGCCGGGGGCGCGCATGGCGCGGGAGGACCCGGCGTTGATGCGGACCTCAGTGTGCTCGGTCTTGCTATGAGGAAATCTCTCGTAGACGTAGGGGAGGGGGACGCCCGCCCCGCCGCCGATGCCGCCGGTGCCGTAGACCTTCGACTGGAAGGCGACGAGCGCCCCGTCCTTCGTGGCGCCGATCTTGATCCTCTGGATGGAGGAGGGGCGGTTGCCCACGGCGAGGTGCTCCTCGTGGCGGGAGAGCATCAGCTTGACGGGCGCGCCGGACTCTTTGGCGAGCCGGGCCGCGGCCGTGCCCTCCACGCCCGCGCCGAACTTGCTGCCGAACCCGCCGCCCATGACCTCGGTGATGACGTGGACGTTGGAGGGGGGGATGTTGAAGAACTTGGCCATGTCGTCCCGGACGCTGAAGACGCCCTGGGTGGAGGCCCAGACGGTCAGGTTATCACCGTCCCACTTCGCCACGCAGCCGTGGGTCTCCAGGCTGGTGTGGGTCTGGACCTGCGTGCGGTAGATCCCCTCGGTCCAGACGGTCCCCGGGTCGGCGAAGACCTTATCCGGCTCGCCCCTGAGCTGGGGGTCACCCTTGCGGGGTTGGGCGTTGCCGTCCTGGTGGATCTTGGGGGCCTCGGGTTTCTGCGCCTCGTCCTCGTCCACGACGTGGGGGAGCTTCCCGTATTCGACCTCGATCAGCTTCAGGGCCTCCTCGGCGATGTCCGGGCTGACGGCGGCCACGGCGGCGATCTCCTCGCCCGCGAAGCGGACGGTCTGCCTCCCCTGGTCGGTGGGGAGGAGGATGGCGGCCTTCACGCCGGGATGCGCCTTCGCCTTCGTCAGGTTGACGCTCTTGACGGTGGCGTGCGGGTGGGGGCTCCGGAGGATCCTGCCGTGGAGCATCCCCGGCAGGTTGATGTCGTAGGCGTACTTGGCCTTGCCCGTGACCTTGATGGCTCCGTCCACGCGGGGCACGTCGTGTCCGGTCAGA
Organism: Candidatus Latescibacterota bacterium; assembly: GCA_009694805.1. Classification (GTDB taxonomy): domain Bacteria; phylum Latescibacterota; class UBA2968; order SICM01; family SICM01; genus SICM01. Next base: position 7,499 of record SICM01000149.1, on the reverse strand, counting down.
TAGCGTTCTTCGGGCTTTCCCCATGCGACGGCCATGGTCACGCACCCCCTTTCTGGAGCTTCGCCGCGGCGAGGGCGGCCTCAAACACCTTCGGGTAGGTCCCGCACCGGCAGATGTTGCCGGCGCAGGCGCGCTTCACGTCGTCCAGGTTGGGGTTGGGGTTGCGGTTGAGCAGGCCCCGGACGGACATGACGAAGCCGGGGGTGCAGAACCCGCACATGAGGGCGTCGTGCTGTACGAAGGCGGTCTGAACGGGGTCGAGCTGATCCCCCCTGGCCAGGCCTTCGACGGTGGTGATGTCTCTGCCCTGGGCGTCCACCGCGAGCATCATGCAGGCGTAGACCGGCTTGCCGTCGAGCAGGACGGTGCAGCCGCCGCACTCCCCCCGGTCGCAGATGAGCTTGGCGCCGGTCAGGTCGAGCTGGTCCCGCAGGGCGCTCAGCAGGGTGACGCGAGGCTCGGCCTCCAGCTTCATGGTCTTGCCGTTGACCTTGAGGGCAATCGGGACCTTGCCGGGGCCGAGGGCCTTGACTCCGGCGGCCGTCGCCTCCTCCGGGGCCGTGAGGGCGGCTGCCGAGAGGACGGCCGTGCCGGCCAGCCCTCCGCCCACGCCCTTCAGGAACCCACGGCGCGTCAGGCCTGACTTCGGTTCCTTCAGTTCATCATCCATAGAGACCTCCTTGCGTTCAGCTGCGATCAAAGTCTGCAATTCCGATTCTGTGGGTATGATCTGACAGTTCCACTTCTTCGACGGACCGGACACAGGTGAAGCAGGATTCCTTCATGGCGTCGAAAAAGTCGTGCGCGATGTCGCGTCGGGGCTCGGAGAAGATGGCCCGGCCCCTGGGGGCGAGGCGAGTTTGGATGAGCTGCACGATGGGTCCGAAATTGTCCAGGTCATAGATGACATCTGAGCCGAGGATCAGGTCGAACATCCCTTCGAGCGCGGGGAAGCGCCAGTTGAGACGCCGGGCCTCCACATTGCGGCAGGCATTGCGCCGGGCGTTGTGCAGGGCGAAGGTCACGGCGTCGGGGTTCACGTCGGTCAGCAGGACGGAGGCCCCGGCCTTTTCGGCGGCGATGCCGGCCAGGCCGAGACCGCATCCGATCTCCAGGGCGCGCCGACCCAGGAGGCCATTGTCCCTGCAGAGGTATTGCGCCAGGCCCACGGACGAGGCCCAGAGCTCCGCCCAGTAGGGGGGCTCCCCCTGGCTCAGGTCGGTCCGGTCGAGCAGGTCGTTCACGTCGGCGACGGTCAGCAGGTTGATGGAATAGGGGCCGAGGTCCACGCGCTTTTCGACCGTGCGGCAGGGCAGCAGGTCCGATTCAGGGGAAGTGAGCATAAGAACGGATTATAGTTTTTCGTTGAGCGACGAGAGGGCCTCGTTGATCTTCTGCCGGTTGACCTGATAGTAGGAGAACCCGGCGTTCCGTTCGCAGCGGACCAGGCCGGCGATCTTGAGGATCTTGAGGTGATGGGAGACATTGGGCTGGGAGACGCCCAGTTTGCCGGCCAGGTCACAGACGCAGATGTCCTTGCTCTGCACCCCGGCGGCGCCTGACAGCACCTCCAGGAGCCTGAGCCGCAGAGGGTCTGAGAGGGCCTTGAAGACCTCGGCCATCTCATCCATGTCGCGCATAGACACTCCGTTAATCGTGTATTCAAATATTTATATATGTTGATTCGGTAAGATAAAAAACGGCCTGGAAATGTCAAGGGAAAAAGACAGTGCCAAGTGCCAAGTGCCAAGTGCCGGGTAAAGGTTTTACGTGACACGTGATACGTGGAACGTGGCACTTTGCGGGGGAGGGGAATGGTGGGTGAGGCCCGTCTTGCCCTTGACTTTTTCGGTGTGAGGTGGTATATACTGCTTTAGAGGAGGAAGACATCCATGAATCAGGACGAGATGACGGAACAGATCACGGAGGCGCTGGAGAAGGGCATCCAGGAGTCCATCGAGGGCCGGGACGTGGAGCCGTTCCGGAAGGCGGCCATCGCGGCCTACCGGCTTCGGATGGGGGGGCAGACAACGCCGGACGACGAGGAGATCGCCCCCCACGTCTTCCCGTCGGACGTGGAGCAGATCGTGCGACTGAGCCTGCGCGTCGTGGAGACGGACCCGGAGAAGGCGTCCTCCCTGTTCAAGGGGGCGCTGGAACAGGTCCTGAACCGTCTCTCCGTCGTGCCGATGTCTCAGCCGGGTGAGACACAGAAGAGGGCCGGGTGGAAGTTCTGGAAGAGATCGTGAAGCGTGAAGCGTGGGGAGGGGTGGAACGAGATACGAGATACGAGATACGAGGAGACTATGGAGGAAGACCTTCGAGGATCGAGAGATCGGCTGGTCCGGGAATCCACCGGCGCGCCCGCCTCGTTGGACAGGATGCGGATGCGCATCTGGCAGGCCGTGGGGGATCTGTTCACGAACGAGGTCTACGTGCTGGCCTCGGCCATCGCCTTCAATGCCCTGCTGTCGTTCTTTCCGTTCGTCCTGCTCCTGCTGAGTTTCTGCCGCCACGTGCTGCACTCCCGACCCGCCTATGACGCCACCCTGGCGATGCTTCGAGACTATTTGCCGACGGGGCAGGACTTCATCGTCCGGAACCTTCAGGTGGCCGCCTCGACCTTCGGGAAGGGGGAGATCTTCGCCTTCATCCTGCTCCTGTTCACGAGTTCAGGCATTCTGATCCCGATCCAGATCGCCCTCAACCGGGCCTGGGGGGTGAAGGCGAAACCCCAGGATATGAAAGGGCAACTGATCAAAGACTTCAAAGATCAGGGCATGGCCTTCCTCATTATTATGGCCTGCGGGCTGATGGGGCTGGCCTCCACTTCTCTGCTGGCCCTGTTCCATCAGATCATCTCGGCGGTGTTCCCGGGTGGGTGGGTGGCCACCCTGTTGCGCGGGATCATGGTCGAACTCCTGGCCCTGCCGTTGATCTTCGTCATCTTCTTCACGCTCTACTTCACCCTGCCCCACCAGCGTATCCCGGCGAGACAGGTCTGGCCGGCGGCGGCCGTGGCCGGGTTTCTGTGGGAGGCCTCCCGCGTCGTGTGTTTCTGGTGGGTATTCCCCTGGCTGGACTTCAAGGGGACGTACGGCCCTTTTTATATCTCCGTGACGCTCATGATGTGGGCCTTCATCTCCTCGATGATCCTGCTCCTGGGGGCCAACCTGTCGGCGAAGGACCTGCTGAGCGTATCGCGGTGGAGGGCGTCGCTGGACAGGTTCAAGGGGCGATCCCGTAGAGTCCCTCAATCGTAGAGGTATTCGTCCTCCTTCAGGATCTGAGTGGTGATTCGGACGGCCCTGTGGCGTCCCGACAGGCCGGGATGGCCCAGGAACTTGGGTTTGGAACCCACAAACACCACGGTGGGGTCCTTGATCTCCGTGTCCAGCTTCACCACGTCCCCCACACGGAGATTCAGCACGTCCCCGAACGGAATCTCCACCTTGCCCAGCACCGCCCGGACCGGGGCCTTCACCCCGGCCAGTTGCGCCAGACGGTGCTCCCGCTCACTTTCCCTGCGCCCCTTCTCGCGGTTCACCCAGGTCTTCGGGTTGAGCAGTTTCATGACCGGTTCCAGGGTGAAGAAGGGATAGCAGAGGTTCACCAGGCCGGAGGCGTGCTGGCTGTTGACCTCAAACGCGATCAGGATCATCGTGTCCGAGGGCGCGGCCACCTGCATGAACTCCGGGTTCGTCTCCAGCTCCGCGTCGGATATCTGGATCTTCAGCAAGGCCTCCCAGGTGGCCTCCAGGTCCTCCATCGTGCGCTGCACCACCTTGGACATCACGCTCCGCTCGATGGAGGTGAGGGTGCGGGACTCCCCCATGGGCGTGGTCCCCTTGCCCCCGAACTGCCGGTCGATGAACGAGTAGGCCACGGGCAGGGAGAAGTCCAGGATGGCCGGCCCGCCCAGGGGCTCGATGGTGAACACATAGGAGCAGGAGGGGTTGGACAGGGACATGATGAACTCGGCATAGGTCGTCTGGTCCACGAACGCGATGTCGGTCTCGATCACGGCCCGCTGAAGGGAGGAGAAGGAGGAGGCCAGGAGCCTGGACAGGTTGCCGTGGAGGTTTTCGAGGGTTCGGATTTGATCTTTGGACACCCGGTTGGGGTGTTTGAAGTCGTAGGTGACCACCGGCTGCATGCAGGCCACTTTTTGGCTCTGGGTCGCGTGGCTCTCCGAGGTCCCCACACTCGTCAGCAGGGCATCGATCTCATCCTGTGACAATATATCGGGCATGACAAATCTCTCCCACGTGGGGGAACAGTGTGGAATTCAGGATGGGATCTCTACCGTGACGCTTCTCTTCAAAGAATATAGCATAAAATATAAAACATATAAGAATAATAATTACTTTTATTTGCTATATTTTTCGCCTGATGAATCCCAGACATTGGGCTCCGGGAAGGGGCGCCTTTTGAGCGATCATCGCCTCCCCGTCCTGAACGTAACATTCACTTGGCAAAAGCGACCGTTTGGCTCAAGCGTTTCAGCCTCAACGCCTTACGGAATCTGCTTTCTCCTGACTGTCCAAATTCTGTGCAATCGGCCTGCCAAACGGCAGGGTTTGGACCGCGCCCTGCATCCGGTCCGGGGCCGCGTGGAGATACCGCATGGTCATGTGGATGTCCGTATGCCCCATCAGCCGCCGGATCGTGTCGAGGTCCACGCCAGCGGCTGCCAGCGCCGTCCCGAAGGTATGGCGCAGCAGGTGGGGGTGAACGTGGACGGTCAGCTTGGCCCTCTTACCGGCTCTTGCCAAGCGCCCCTGCATCGTCCAATCGTTGAACGGCCTCCCCTTCGGGCGATGCAGGACGTAGGGACTCGTGATGTGCCGGGGGTGCTTCGCCAGCACGTCGGCCAGGAAGTCGTTGGCGGGGATGTCCCGGATTTCCCCGGTCTTAACTCTCCACACCACGACCCCTTCTGCCTTCGTCTTGGGTCTCACCTTGACGACCCCCCTTTGCAAGTCCACGTCGGCCCAGGTGAGATTGATGATCTCTGAGATTCGCATGCCGGTGTTCAGCCCCAGGGCCGTGAAGGTGTAGAGGTCCCGATCCTCCCGGCAGGCGTCCAGCAGCCGGTTGGCGTCCGTAGCCGATAGCGCCGGGGGTTCTGTGGCGTCCAGCCTCAGCCGCTTGACCTGCTTCATGGGGCTGTCCTTGACGTGTTCCCACTTCACGGCCAGGCTGAACATTGCAGACAGGACGGACAGATATTCGTTGACGGACGACGGCTTGAGCGTCTTGACCTTCTCCGTCTTGAAGTCCTCAACCAGCCGGGGCGTGATCTCCTTCAGATACCGGGGACCGAAGAAGGGGACCAGGACGGCCCGGTTGACGGTCGTAACCTGCTCATATCGACCGGGGGAGAGGTTCGTCTCCACGTACTTCAGATAGTCCACGCTGAACGCCTCGAACGTGACGGCCTTGATTTCCCGGATGCCAAGGTACTCCCCGCGTGCTTCCTTCAGCTTCATGTCTTTCTCCACGAGTTCAGCCGTCCGCTTGTCCGGCAACAACCGCCGAACGCGGTGAACGCCGATCCACACGTCCACCAGCCATTTACCGGACTTCTCATCTTTGCGTACTGCCATAAGCTACCCTCCGTCGTGAAAGGTGAAAGGGCCTTCCCCGTCCCTGGGTCCGGCTCTCCCGGTCAACGTGGCCTCCTGCCTCGTTTCCTGCCTTCCTACCTGCTATACCGCCCGTTGACGCTGCCCGGTCGGGTCTGCGTCTGTGCCGGGCGCTGCCCCTGCTGCGGCCTCTGGCCCTTCTCCGCGTAAAGCTGTAGGCCGATGCCGAACAGGGTAGCGGCTTTCTTCAAGGCGTCCGATGCTGCGCTCTTGAGGTCGTCGGCTATGCTGACGGGCTTCTGCGTCTCCCGGTGACGGGCGATGTCGGAACCTCCAAAGGCCGTCTTGACCTGTCCCCCGGCACTCAGTTTGCCGTGTACGATTGTCTCCGTCTCCGTGACTTCGTGGCTCAGGACTTCGAAGCTCCAGGCCCCGGCAAAGGCTTCATTCAGCCGGGTTATGACGCTGTGGGTTTCGAGGTAGTCCAGCATCTTGCCGCCCCTGCCCTCGCGCTGGCGGATCTGCGCCGGGTCAAAGGGCCGGGTCAACACGTCCAGGTTGATACCTTCCATTGTCGCTATCTCCCGTTGGTGGGCCGTCCCTGGCCCCCTATGCCGTCCCTGGCAACCGTTGCCGTCTCAGTCTGCCGCTATCGCCTCGATAACCGGCGTCTGCTTCGCCTTCAGGATCAGGTCCAGGCATCGGCTCACGTCTGCGATGACGGCCAAGCAAGCCCGGTGCGGGTCCTTCCCATCCTGGGCCGCATAGTGCCGGATGTAGCGGTAAGCCCCGCCGTCGTTGGGCCTCCGTCCGAACAAGTGCATGAGCGTGGCGGCGGTCAGTTCTGCAACAACCTCTTTCTTCCACTTCTGAACCTGCGACAGCCCCCCGTTTACCCGGTCGTGTGCTGCGTGGGCCAGTTCGTGAAAGAATACCGCCTCATCGTGGGGACAGAGTCCTATCTCCTGCCGTCCGGCGCAATAGAAGCCGTAAGCGTTGCCGATACAGGGCAGGTATCGAACGCTCAAGCCCCAAGCAAGGGCGATGTCCAGAAGCGGCGGCGGTTCAGGCGGTTCAACCTGGGGGCGGTCCAGCGGCTTGCCGTCTGTATCTTCCAGGCGAAAGACCGGACAGGCCCGGAAGCCTATCAGGGCGTTTTCGTCTATGCCCCGTTCATCATCCCGCTTGGTGTAGATCATCGGGACCAGGATGTAAAGGGCCTTGCTGCCCTTCTTCGGCCAGCGGCCTATCTGCCGCCACTGATCTATCCCTCTGGCGTCTGTCGTGCCGGAGAGAAACGTCAGGATACGGTTGTTGAGCGACCAGCGGTTACATGGCGCGTCATACATTGGTATCACAGTATGCGCGATGGCCTCCGGGACCTGGCCGGACTCGAACGCGGACAGGATGCCGTCAAGGGCCTGTTGTGCCTTCTCGGTAACTTTCATCTCGTTTCCCCTGTCAGTCCAAAGAGAAAGGGGGGCGTTGTTCTGCCCCCCTGTTCCCTGTCCGGTTCACGCTGCGGCCTGAACTGCGAAGTCCTCTTTCCAGTCCTCCAGCCTCATCATATCGTGAAGCTCGCCCCACGTTGTCATGGGGTGTCCGCATCGCGGGCAATGGGAATCCCAATCGTCTGCCGGTGCGTTGCACGTCTGACAGATCGGCGGCTCGTAGGCTTCGGCCTCCGGTTCCGGCTTCGGGTCGTCGTGACCGTCGAAGTAATCTCCGGTGTCCTCGGTCGTGAAGGGTTCGGGATCAGGAAACATGCGCGGCCTCCCTTCCGGCCTGCTCTGCCTGTTCCCTGGCCATGACCCGCCTGAACCGGCGCTGCCCTCGGATAAAACCGAAGTCAACCGCGTTCTTGCAGGTCGGACAGTCAAAGGTCTTGAACGTCTCGCCAAAGCATGTGGT
>SICM01000148.1 GCA_009694805.1 Candidatus Latescibacterota bacterium | reverse complement strand
GGTGGGTAGGGGATGAAGTGACTACCGATTTGATCCGCAAGTACATTACCTATCATCAGCACCAGAGCAGTAATATGCAGTTAGAGCTGCCGTTTTAGGGGTTTTGGGTTTTAATGCCCCGCAGCTCTGCTGCGGGGTTCTTTACTTTGTATTTTGCATTCTCCACTTTGCATTTTGCATTTGTCTTCTCCATTTCTTTTTATCTGTCCAGTGCCCTGACCGCCTCTTCCACCCGGCGGGTCGCTTCCTGATAGTCCTGTACTTCCCGGAGATCGAGCGGGGGGCCGAACCGGACACGGACACGCCCGGGGCGGGGCCATCTGTGATGGATCGGGAAGACCTCGAACAGGCCGCTGATGTGGACCGGGACCACGGGGACGCGGAGGCGCACGGCCATCAGACCGACGCCGGGCCTGAACGGGTGGAGGCGTCCATCCGGGGTGCGCCGGCCCTCGGGATAGACCAGGGGGCAGAGGCCCCGGTCGGTCAGTTCGCCCGTGTATTTCAGGGCGCGGCGCACGCCGCCCATCTCCTGAGGCAGGGGGTAGCCGCCGAACAGGCCGCAGGCGATGGCGTACTGGATCGCGCTCCAGAGCCTCTGCCTCAGGGAGAAGCCCCGGGGCTGGAAGTGGGCGCGAAAGTGTTCCTGCATCATGGCCGGGGCCAGACGCCGACGCCACCGGAAGGGGAGGGCCGCCAGGAGGACGGGGGTGTCGAAGTGGCTGGTGTGGTTGGCCGCGAAGAGGACGGGTGGGTGAAGCGTCGAGAGGTGTTCGATGCCCTCGACCGAAAGATGCGTGAAGCGCCGGAAGGCCGGCAGGAACACGATCTGAAGCGCCACGAGGCGGGCCCAGCGGATGGGAAACGACCAGGCCCAGCGGGGGAGGGCGAGGGGTGAACGCCCCCATTCCACCCCCATTTCCCCTCCCTCCCCCCACCCTTCGACTGCGCGGCGCGAAAGCGCCGCTCCGCTCAGGGCGGGCTGGGGGAGGGAGGGGGGGCGTCTTCCGTCCGCTCCAGCCACTTCTTGAGTTCTCCCACGGTGGACAGGCGGGTGAAGGTCTCCTCGTCCAGCTCGACGCCGTACTGTTCCTCCAGCTCCGAGAGCAGATCGACCCGCTCCAGAGATGAAAGGCCCAGGTCTTCGACGAGGCGCTGGTCCGGCTGGATGTCGGACCGGCCCGTCATCCGGGTGAGGATGCCCTCCAGGCCGGTGGCCTCGCTTTTCTGCGGGTTAGGACCCTGATCCGCCCTGAGGCGCTCCGCCACTTCCCGCCGTTTGACCTTGAGGGTGGAGGGGGTCCGGGGGAAGTCGTCCTCGGGCCAGATCGACCAGCCCCGGATGCGCTGGTGGGGCTTCAGGTCCCAGTTGGCTTTCTGGATGAGGCTTTCGAGGTCCGCCGAGGGGTCCCGCAGGATGAGCGCGGCGTGGACCTGGTCCTCAAGGTCTTTGCGGACGCCCACCACGACGCCCTCCCGGACCTCCGGGAGTCTGTTCAGGACGGCCTCCACGTCCTGCGGATGGACGTTGAGGCCGCTGGCCAGGACGATCACGTCCTTCTTCCGGCCCCTGTAATGGAGGCCGCCCTCGCCGTCGATCTCCCCGATGTCACCCGTGTGAAACCAGCCGTCCTCGGAGACCTGCTCCACGCTTCCGCCCGGCCCGAGATATTCCGACACGACGCTCTCCCCCCGGACCAGGATCTCGCCGTCCGGGGCGATTTTGACCTCCAGCCCTTTCACCACTTTTCCCAGGGACCCCCGGCGCGGGGCGAAGGGGTGGTTCGCGGCCACCACCGGGCTGGTCTCGGTCAGGCCGTAGCCCTGGACGACCAGGAAGCCGAGCCGGGACCAGAAGGCCTCCAGGCTGGCCTCGACCTGGGCGCCCCCCACGACGAACCCCCAGAACTTCCAGCCGAACGCCGTGTGTACGCGCCGGTGCCGCCACCAGCGCCTGAGGAGGCCCCGCTCTTTTCCGGAGGGGGGGAGGTCGAATCTCCGCATCACCTCGTTCTGGAGGTTCTGGAGCAGGCGCGGGACGGAGACGAGGAACGAGACGCGCTCGCGGCGGACGGTCTCGATCATTGCGCCGGGGCGCAGGTCCAGCATGAAGACCGCGGCGCCCCCGACGAGCAGGGGGATGAACAGGCCCAGGGACTGGCCGAACATGTGGCTGAGGGGGAGGAGGTCCAGGATGCGGATAGGCTGGAGGGGGCGGAGGACTTTCTTATACCGGTCGATCTCCGGCCTGAAGTGCCGCAGGTTGGCGCAGATGTTCCGGTGCCGGTGGATGACCCCTCTGGGCTCTCCGGTCGTGCCGGAGGTGTAGACGATCTCCACGACATCGTCGGGCGAGACGGCGCTGACCTCGAAGGTGTCGGCTTCGCCGAGGGCGTCCATCTGGCTGAAGGAGAGCCGCTCCCCGCCGATCTCCCCGGGCTGGACGGTCTGGCCGTAGACCAGGAGTCGGGCGTTGACCTCCTGCTGCACGCGCCGGACCAGGCGGTCGGAGGTGTGAAAGTCGATGGGGACCACCTCCACGCCCCGCGCCAGACAGCCCCAGAAGACGATGGCCCATTCGGGCCGGTTCTCCCCCCAGAGCAGCAGACGATCCCCCTTGCGAAAACCTCTCCGGTCGAGTTCCCGGACGAAGCCGCCGATGCGCGCGTGGAGCTGCCGGTAGGAGAGGGTGTAGGTCCGGAGGCCGTCGGAGAATCGGTTGGCCTCGCGGTCGCCCAGGCGACGGATCTCAGGCAGGAGGTCGAGGAGGGTGGTCATGTGTTTTTAAGCTTGACGCCGGTCCTTCAAAGAGCGATAAATAGGGGTCCTGAACCGTGTGAAAGAGGTCTTTCAAAAGGGTTTGAGCATGAGATGGAGACTCTGTGGTATCCTGACGGCGTTGTTCATGGTTCCCGTCGCCGGCCTGCAGGCCCAGCCCGCGACGCTGAGGGTCGGTATCGTTCTGGACGGAACCGGGGCGCGCGAGGAACAGATGGCGCGCCTGTTCGTCGCGGAGATCTCCCGCGTGATTTCCGGGAGTGTCCCGGCGCAGTTCCCGGAGGGCAAGCGCATCGCCGGGGACGGGACCCCGCAAGGGGCCCGGCAGGCGCTCCACCGCCTGTTTTTCGACCCCGAGGTGGACCTGGTCCTGGCGCTGGGGTACGTGGCCTCCCAGGAGGCCGCCCGGATGGGGCCCCTGCCCAAACCGGTCATTGCAGCGATGGTCATGGACGCCTCCCTGCAGGGGCTGCCCCGCACGGAGGCGGGGGGGACCGGGGTCAAAAACCTGAACTACCTGACCCTTCCGGATCAACTGGCCAGGGACCTGAAGGTCTTTCGGGACGTGGTCCGGTTTCGTCGTGTGGACATCCTCGTCGGGGGGGCGCTGGTCCGGGCCGTTCCCGGGATGGCGCAGGAGGTCCAGAGGGTTTTGAAGGACCTGGACATCACGGGGGGCCTGATTCCCCTGGACCGGCCCGTGGAGGCTTTTCTGAAAGGGCTCCCGGAGGGGGTGGAGGCCGTGTACGTCGGGCCGCTGGCCGGACTTTCGGAGGATGAGGCGCATCGGCTGGCCGCCGGTCTCGCTGAACATAAAATACCGAGTTTTGCGTTCGATGGCAAGCGGGCCGTGGCGTCGGGGTTCCTGATTGGTCTGGCCCCGGAGGACGTCTACGAGCGCCTGGCCTGGAGGGCGGGCCTGAATCTCCAGCGTATCCTGCTGGGGGAGTCTCCGGAGTCCCTCACCCTCTTCATCGCCCCGGTCGAACGGCCCTGCATCAACATGGCCACCGCCCGCCGGGTGGGGGTCTCCCCGGACGTGTCCGTGCTGGTCGAGACGGAATTGATCCAGGACGCTGCGCGGGATTCGGGCCAGGTCCTGTCGCTCAGCCAGGCCGTCCGGGAGGCGCTGGACCGGAGCCCGGACCTGGCGGCTTTGGCGAGGGGGGTGGTGGCCGGGGAGGCGCTGGTGAGCCGGGCGCGGGCCCCGCTGCTGCCCCAGGTGGAGGTTGCGGGGCGCGGGGCGGTCATCGACGCGGATCGCGCGGAGGCCAGCCTGGGCGCTCTGAGAGAGCGGACCCTCACCGGTTCGGCCACGGTGACGCAGGTGTTGTTCTCGGATGCGGCCTGGGCCGGGTATCGCATCCAGCGGTACGTCCAGTCGGGGCGGGAAGAGGAGTATGGGCAGAACCGTCTGGACCTGATCGTGCAGACCGCGGCGGCCTACCTGAACCTGCTCCGGGCAGGCTCCTTCGAGCGCATCCAGATCAGCAACCTGAGGGGCACCCTGTCCAACCTGGACCTGGCGCGCATCCGGCGGAATGTGGGCGCCGCCCGGCCGGCGGAGGTCTTCCGCTGGGAGAGCCAGGCGGCCACCAACCGGAGGGACCTGGCCAGGGTCTACGCGCAGCGGAGCATCGCGGCGATGGAACTGAACCGTCTCCTGGCCCGGCCCCTGGAGCAGCCGGTGAGGACCGCCGAGACGGACCTGAATGACCCCGTGACGATGGGCTCCCGGCAGAGGCTCTTCTCCTGTCTGGGGAACCTGGAGGCCTTCCGGGTCCTGCGCGATTTTATGGCGGAGGAGGGGCTGAGGGGGGCCCCGGAAGTCCGTCGTCTGGACGCGGGGATCGCCGCGCAGGAGCGGTTCCAGGCTGCGACGCGGCGGAAATTTTATCTTCCGACGGTGGCTGCTCAGGGGCAACTGGGAAACACCTTCAAGAAATCGGGGGCCGGGGCCGGGGGCTTGCGGCTCCCCCCGACGATCCCCTTCACCTTGCCCAGGGCGAACGACCGGAACTGGAGCGTCGGCCTGAACGTCTCTTACCCCCTTTTCGCGGGTGGGGAGCACCTGGCGGAGGCGGCCCGGAAGAACCTGGAGCTGGTGACGGAGGCCTACTCCCAGGGGGTGGCCTCCATCATCGACCTGCTGGACGCCCAGAACCTGGCGGTGACCGCCGAACAGGGCGCGGCCAGCGCGGTCTACAACTTCCTGCTGGACTGGCTCGGGGTGGAGCGGTCGGTCGGGGCTTTTGACTTCCTGCGGGGGGAGGAGGAACGGGGGGCCTTTTACGGCAGGTTTGAGGCGTTTTTCAAGCGGGCGGGGGTTTCGCCCAGCGGGCGTTGAGAACAGGACAGGATACGGGATACGAACGACGCGAAAGGTCGTGTTGCGGAGAAGGCCATGCTCAGAGTGTTTTGCGCTGTGGTTTTCGCGATGGCCTCCGAGGTGCTCAAGGCGTCCATGCCCCAGTTGGAGGCGTTTGAGAAGGAGTTGCCGCCGGGGTACAGCATGGAGATCGTCGGAGAGGGCAAACAGCAGGCGGATAGTTTCGGCCAGCTCGGCGTGGTCATGGTGGTCTCCATCCTGGCCATCTTCGGGGCCCTGGTGCTCCAGTTCAACAACGCTGTCAAGCCGCTGATCGTGTTCGCGGCCATCCCCTACGGCTTTGTGGGGGCTTTCGCCTCTCTGTGGGTCCATGGACACGCCCTTCGGGTTCATGGCCTTTCTGGGCGTGGCCAGCTTGATGGGGGTGATCGTCAGCCACGTCATCGTGCTATTCGACTTCATCGAGGAGGCCCGGGAGCGGGGGGCGCCGCTGGTCGAGGCCCTGCTCGACGCGGGGATCGTCCGGCTGCGTCCCGTCCTGATCACCGTGGCCGCGACCGTGTTCGCCCTGTTCCCGCTGGCCTCGCACGGAGGGCCGCTCTGGGAGCCGCTCTGCTACGTGCAGATCGGGGGGTTGACCCTGGCCACTTTCATCACCCTGCTGCTGGTGCCGGTGATCTACGCCATCTTTGTGCTCGACCTGAAAATCGTCCGGTGGGAGGCGGGGGGGAACGGCGAAACGGAGAGGGCGGATCGCCCTCGTCAGGAAGGAGGGTGAAACCGTGGGGAACCGAGGCGTCCTGAACGTCGTCCTCCTGACCGTCACTGCCCAGGATGTCGCGGTCAGCGTGGCCACGGTTGCGGCCATCGTCGTGGCGTTGCTGGGGCTGCGCGCGCTCATCCGGGCGGGATCGGGCATCGTCTGTGTGGTCTTCGTGAACACCAGTTCCGAGGAGGAGGCCGTCCGGATAGGGCAGATTTTGATCGAAGTGCGCCTGGCCGCGGCCGTGAACATCACCCAGCCCATCCGGTCGCTCTACCGATGGCAGGGCAAGGTCGAAGACCGGCATGAAACCCTCATGGTCATCAAGACGACGCGGGGGTGTCTCAAAAAGCTCGTTTCTCGCGTGGCAGAACTCCACAGCTACCAGGTTCCCGGCATCCTCGCCCTGCCCGTCTTCCAGGAGAGCCACAGGCCCTATCTGAACTGGGTTGCAGAGGCGGTCAAAAGCGAAGGGTGAGGTCTTACGAGATACGAAATACGAGATACGTTTTTTTCTGGAGGTGAGCATGGCGACGATCCACAAGGGCCGCTGGACCGCCGAGATCGAGGGCGACTTCGTCGTCTTCCTGATCGGCATGCGTATCAACAAGCCATGGAAGGTTCACAAGTGGCTCCGGGTCTTCCTGGCCATGCCACGCATGCTCAAGGAGCTTTCGGCGCACCCGGAGAGCGGGTTTCTGGGGGCGATCTCTTCGCTCGGGGTCATCGTGCAGTACTGGCGCAGCTTCGATCACCTGGAGGCCTACGCCCGCAGCCAGGATCACGCGCACTGGCCGGCGTGGATGGCCTTCAACCGATACGTGCGCAGCACGAGCGGGGACGTGGGGATCTGGCACGAGACCTACCTGGTGCGCGCGGGCGAGTACGAGACGGTCTACGGCTCCATGCCGCCGACGGGCCTGGGCAGGGCGAGCCGGCTCGTGCCCGCCACCGGGCAACGCGATTCGGCGCGCGGGCGCATGGGGCTGGACCCGCGCCCGATGCCCCCTGAATGACGGAGTAGGGGCAACCCCCTGTGGTTGCCCTGTTTGAACGGGCAGGCACAGGGGCCTGCCCCTACAGGTTATAACCTGCCGGAGGCGTTATGTCCACCCCCATCGATCCCCGCACTGTGATCGGTCACGTCCACCTCAAGGTGGCGGATCTGGATCGGGCCCTGGCCTTCTATTGCGGCGTGCTGGGCTTTGAGATCACCCAGCGAATGGACACGTCTGCTGCCTTTCTCAGCGCGGGCGGCTACCACCACCACATCGCGCTGAACACCTGGGAGAGCCGGGGGGGCAGCCCGCCGCCTCCCGGGACCACGGGGCTCTACCACGTGGCCATTCGCTATCCCGACCGGGCCGCGCTGGCCGATGCCCTGCGCCGGTTACAGAACGCGGGCATCCCGCTGGAGGGGGCGAGCGATCACGGCGTCAGCGAGGCCCTCTACCTGCGCGACCCGGACCAGAACGGCATCGAGCTCTACCGGGACCGCCCGGAGGCCGAGTGGCCCCGCACGCGGGACGGAGGACTGGCCATGTACTCGCGCCCGCTCGATCTGGCGGCCCTCCTGGCCGAGGCCAGGCCGGGGGCGTGAGAGAGTGCGTAGATTTCATTTCTAGAAAGGCCGAACCATGAAACCCTTCACCGAATCCAACGACCTGCTCGACAACCCCCCTCTCCTCCGCAAGCGTCTGAGGGACGACGGCTATCTGTTCCTGAAGGGTATTCTCCCTAAAGACGAAGTGCTGGACCTGAGACGGCGCATCCTCGAATTCTGCCGGGAGGTCGGCTGGTTGCGCCCGGGATCTGACCTGATGGCAGGTCTGACGGATCACGCGCCGATCCTGGAAGGCGCAGAGGTCTGGCGTCCGGTGTACGCGAAGCTCCAGGCCCTGGAGGCCTTCCACCGGCTGAAGCTGCACGAAAATGTGCGGAGGGTCATGGAGGACCTTTTCCAGGAGTCCGTCTTCGCCCTGCCCATGACGATCGCCCGCATCGCCTTTCCCCGGGACAATGAACGGGCCACGCAACCCCACCAGGACTGGCTCTACGTCGGAGGGTCCACGGAGATCCTCTCGTGCTGGGCTTCGCTGGGGGATGTCCCGGAGGCGGTGGGGGGGCTGAAGCTTCTGAAGGGGAGCCACAAGGCGGGATTTCTGCGCCCGCGTCCGGCGCCGGGGCCGGGGGGCCACGCGGTGGCCCTCGATCCCACGCTGGAGTGGGTGCAGTCCGGCTATTACGCCGGGGACCTGCTGCTGTTCAAGTCGCTCGCTGTCCACGCGGCGGCGGACAACCACACGCCGGATGTGCTCCGGCTTTCGGTCGATTTCCGGTACGCCGGGGAGAGCCACACGATCACGGAGCCCTGGCTGAAGCCGCACTTCCACTGGCTGGGCGACCCGTTTTCGTGGGACGTGCTGGATAAGGACTGGCGGGACTCCCCGACCGCGCGCTACTGGGAACGCCTGCCGCACCTGAAGGCCAAGCCGCACGAGCGGCTGGGGAAGGATTGAACGGAGGTTGGAATTGGGAACCCCACCTGAATCCCCCTGGCGCGACCACGGTGTGCGCGTGGTGCGCGGGGACGAACTCGACGTCCACACCCCGCAACCCCCCGGCATGACCCGCGCGGCGGCGATCACCCACGCACGCGCAGGCGCGGAAAAACTCTGGGCCGGGACGGTCGTGATCCATCCCAGGGCCAGGACCGGCGCCCACCATCACGGGCCGGTCGAGAGCGTGATCTACGTCGTCAGCGGGCGGGCGCGGATGCGCTGGGGAGACCGTCTGGAATTCGTCGCGGAGGCCGGGCCGGGGGATTTCATCTACGTGCCGCCCTTTGTCCCGCACCAGGAGATCAACGCGAGCGACGAGGAACCTCTGTCGTGCGTGCTCGTGCGCAGTGGCCAGGAGCCGGTGGTCGTCAACCTGGACATCCCCGGGGTCGAACAGCCGGAGGAGGTACACTGGGTGGACAATATTCATCCGGCCCCCGATGCAAATCCATAAAATCGTGTCGTCGGTCCGATATCGGCGTAACTCGTTGTGCGACAACCCCTGAATTTTGAACACGTGTGCAAAATTGGGCGATAAATGACGTAACTCGTCCTGCCGGGATGGGGACATTCGTCGGTCCTGGATGCGGTCCTGTAGAAGAAGGGGAGATGATTGTAAGGGTTATTCAGAAAGGTATTCGATGGCTAATCTGGCAAAAAGAATTACGGTTGATCCAGAGCAGTGTGGGGGACGACCCTGCATCCGGAGTTTGCGTATTCGCGTGACCGACGTGCTGGACTTACTCGCCAATGGGCTTACCCCGGATCAGGTGCTGGAAGAGTTGCCGGACCTTGAGGCTGAAGACATTGCGGCGTGCCTCCGTTTCGCGAGTCAGCGCCTGAATCATCCCGGGGTGGCAGTGTGACGCGGAAACTGAAGATGCCCCAAGATGTGACTCCCTCAAAGCCCCAGAGGATAACCCTCCGGGGCCTTTTTTATCGAGATAGGAAGTTTCCCATGACAACGGTTTCAGCCCGGCTCTCGCCCGGGTTCCGACTCTGCCTCCGCGTCTCTTTGGCGCTCGTTCTCTGTTGCGCCTCCGCGTTCGCTCAGGCGTCCTCCAAAGGGGGGGTGCGCGGACAGATCGAGCAGATCTCCCGCGCGGCTAAGGGGCGCGTGGGGGTTGCGGCCACGGTGCTGGAGACCGGCGAATCCGTGGCCTTCCACGGAAACGAGCGGTTCCCCATGCAGAGCGTCTACAAGATGCCCATCGGGATGGCGGTGCTGAACCAGGTGGACCGGGGCGCGCTGCAACTGGACCAGAGGGTCCGCGTGGAGAAAAACGATTTCGTGACGGCGCTTCAGTACAGTCCGATCCGGGATAAGTACCCGCAGGGCGTGGAATTGAGCGTGGGCGACCTGTTGCGGTTCATGGTGTCTGAAAGCGACGGCACGGCCTGCGATGTGCTGTTGCGGCTCGTGGGGGGGGCGCAGGTCGTCACCGGATACCTGCGCGGCCTGGGGGTGAAGGGGGTCGTGGTGGCGACCACGGAGCAGGAGATGGGGCAGGACGAAGCCGTCCAGTATCGCAACTGGGCCTCCCCGGAGGCGATGGTGGCCCTGCTGCGCGCGCTTCACGAGGGCCGGGGCCTTTCCGAGGACAGCCGGGCGCTGTTGCTGCGACGGATGACGGAGACGACCACCGGGCGGCGTCGCCTCAAGGGGCTCTTGCCCGCCGGGACGGTGGTGGCCCATAAGACCGGCACTTCACGCACGATGGGCGGGCTGACGCGCGCCACGAACGATGTGGGACTGGTCACGCTGCCGAACGGGCGACACCTGGCCGTGGCGGTCTTTATCTCCGATTCCATGGCGGACGAGGCCGCGCGGGAAGCGGTCATCGCCCAGGTCGCCAGGGCGGTGTGGGATTCCTGGAGTGGGCCGGTTAAGGATGTTCGCCCGTCGTCTGACCATTAGGTGGGGAGGGAAACATGAAGATCGCTTTCGGCGTTCCTCCACGGCTAAAAAGATCCTTGACAACCGTTACCTTATAAGGTAACATTTTATATGGGCAAGATACGACGGGGCAACTTCATCTTTGTGTCCTGGGAAGGGGATCACCCCCCACGACACGTCCACGTCTATCGGGATGGAAAGCTTGTCGTCAAGTGGGACCTGGAACACAACAGGGCAATGAAGGGCCGGGCGACGCAACAGATTCTTGGATATATCGAGGACTTACGAAACGAGGGCCGGCTGTGAAGATCAGCAAAGTGTCGCCCAACAACCGCAGGAAGGCGTTTGAGGTGGATACCCGAGGGGGGCGCTATGTATTCCCCTACGCGGTGGCCCGCCCAGCCCCTACGCGGGAGAATGGCGTCGTCAGCGTGGACGTGGATGCGGAGATGGGCAGGGAGGGGTTTGTCTATAAGCTGGCATCGGGGGATGAAGGAGCGGTACACATCGATCATGTGCTGGAGTACAACCGGGACCCGGCGTACATGGCGGACATGCTGCTCTATAACCTGACGATCTGCGCCTGGGAGGCCATCCGGAAGTCGAAGTTGAGCACGCGGGAGCTGATCCGGCGGCTGGGCACTTCTCCTGCGCAGTTTTACAGGTTGCTCGATCAGACCAACTATCGGAAATCCATGCGCCAGTTGCTGGCCCTGCTTCAAATCCTTGACTATGATGTGGACGTGGTGTTGAAGTCGCAGGGGCGTGGCGATGGGCGCGGAGGATTGGCGACAGGAGAGGAGATCCGGGTCTCTTCCCTATCCAGCCAAGCGATGAAGCGGACCGACTAAGCGTCTGCTTCAGGAGAAAGAGAATTTGGGCAGATCCATCCGATAGGTATCGATCGCGTTGTTTCTCAGGATCTTGGCGGCGATCTCCAGCGCGATCCGCTCAGACAGAAAGCCCTTCCGGATGCGCAGCTCCAGGGCCTCGGCCAGGGCCTCGCGCGTGAGCATGTCGTGTAGGGCGCAGTAGAGCCCGCCGCCGTCCGTCCCGTAGAGGATGCGGTCGTTGGGCATCCCGTCGATCCACTTGCCCAGCAGGTTGGGATAATCCAGCCCGGCCAGGAAGGCCACCCAGTTGAGTTCCGCCCGGACGTTGCTCATGGTCGCGGTCACATAGGCCAGGTCCTCCGTGCGCGGGTAGGCGCCGTGCAGGACGATGAAGGTCGTGTTCGGACAGGCGTAGAAGAGCGGGGTGAGGGTACAAACCGGGTAGATTGGTAACAGATTATACCGGGATGATGGGTGACACTCTCCGTACCTTTAAGACCAACTCTTTAGTAAAGGAGGTTGGTCGATGGCCTGGATGGAGAACTCACCCATGGAACAGCGTGCACGCTTTATCGCCG
>SICM01000147.1 GCA_009694805.1 Candidatus Latescibacterota bacterium | reverse complement strand
GTTGGGGACGCTTCCACTACACTCCGATTCCCCCAACGGCAAACCCAGCTCACGTGCTTCACCTTTCCCGTTCATCTATATCTTTCCTCTCCGCCCTGCTCAGTAAACTCCGGGGTGCAAGTGTCTCATCCAATATAGGCAGACTGGGGGACGAGGGGGGGGATGCCGATCCTCTATGATTCCTGCTGGAACCTAGGGGTAGCGGCCTTTGGGGACGCGGGCAAGTGGGAGTACAACGTCGGGGTAGGACGGGGGACTCCCTCCACTATGAAGGCTTCGACCAATGACGGCTTTCAGGTGATTGGACGGGTGGGGCTCAAGCCGGCCATCGGGCTTCGAATGGGGGCATCGGGGGCCTACGGCCCCTACCTGGTTTTCGGGACAACGGGGTTGCCGCCAGGGGCACGGCTGGAAGATTATAAGCAGACGGTTTTCGGGTTCGACCTGGAATATAGCATTGGGCATTTCCTCTTCTTTTCGGAGTTCGTCCGGAACCGGTGGGATTCGCCGTTCATCCCGGAGGGGCTGGCCAACACCTCCTGGTATATCGAGTGGAAGTACACGTTCTGGCCGGGGCTCTATGGAGCGGTCCGTTACAGCGGCATGCACTTTGACGAGATCGACAACGGCAAGGGGGCGCGAGTACCCTGGGATAGCCCGACCAGGCGGGTGGAGTCGGGTATCGGTTATCGTATCACCCCGATGGCCCGGTTCAAGCTGGTCTGGCAGTATAATTATTCCGAGGGGGAGACCCTGGAGCGGGTCGATCTGTACGCGGGGCAGTTGTCTGTATCTTTCTGAGGACCACATCTCTTGGGAGGGTCTGGGAGGGGACCAGATTGTGAAAGGAGTTCTATGGCGGGTTTGAGAAAGATTTTGATGGGTGTGGCGGGGGGGGTTCTCATCTGTTCCAGTCTGACCGGCGCGGGGGAGGTCCGGGGCAGGGTGGAGGTCAGGAGTCGCACATCGGCAGGGGAGTCCGGACCTGGCGGGGGCTACGGACACGGGGGGGCGTTCGAGGGGAAGTCGGAGCCGAAGCCCGAATTCAGCGAGGCCCAGAGCGTGGTCCTGTTCGTGGAGGTGAAGGACTCCCTGCGTTATTCGCCCCCGGCGGCCCATCCCCGGGTCACTCAGCGGGCCAAGACCTTCATTCCGCCGGTGCTTCCGGTCCTGGTCGGGACCACGGTGGACTTCCCGAACGAAGATACGATCTATCACAATGTCTTCTCCTACGCCAAGCCCAAACGGCTTGAACTGGGGCGCTATCCCCCCGGCTCCTCCAGGAGCGTGACGTTCGACAAGTCGGGCGTGGTCAAGCTCTTCTGTGAGATTCACGAGAACATGTCCGCCTACATCCTGGTTCTGGGGACCCCCTTCTTCACCGTGCCGGATCGGGAGGGGGAGTTCGTCCTGCGCAACCTGTCTCCCGGACGCCATCGGATCAAGGTGTGGCACCCCACTCTGCCACGCCAGGAGAGGGAGGTCTTCGTTCCGGAATCGGGGGTCGTGGAGGTCAACTTCGAATTGTAGAAGCATTCCCCATCCGGGGCCTTTGCGCTCAAACGACTTTTTATGCTGCGACTCCGCCTACGTGGTCGTATAACCCTCTATTTTTCCTGCCTGGTACTGGGGCTCATCGCCTCTCTCTTCGTGGTACTCGGCCAGTGGGCAGAGCACCGTGCCCATGACGTCGCCTCACACGACCTGGGTACGACGGAGAAGGTCTTTCTGGAATACCTCCGGCTCCGCTACGAGGACCTCACCTCCCGCTGCCGCCTCCTGGCAGACTCCCCCCGCCTGGTTGCGGCGGTGGACACCCGCGATCCCTCCACTGTCCTCGACATCGCCCAGACCCTTCAAGAGAACATTCGCTCAGATCTGTTCACGGTGACCGACCGACTCGGAAAAGTCCTGGCCCGGACGGATGCGCCGGATGCGCCAAGAGGGGATATCTCGTCCCTCCCTTTCATTCGGAAGGCCCTCGCCAAGAAGGTGGGGGCCGAGCCTCTGAGCCAGGGCGGGCAGCTGTACCAGGTGGCCTCGGCCCCGCTGTTCGACCCGCAGTCGCGCTCGGTCATCGGCACCCTGAGCATCGGTTTTCGGATCGACGATGTCCTGGCGGGGATCCTCAAACAGGTCACCCGGAGCGACATTGTGTTCGTCCAGGATGGGCGAGCCACGGCTTCCACCCTCCCTCAGGAGGAGTGGCAGGAGGTCAGCCGGGCGCTGCCCCATGTCTTACAGGGGAAAGGCGAAACGTCGGAGATCTCGGTCAGGGCGGGTGAGAATCGATATCAGGGCAAGTGGGGGGATCTGCTGGACGGGGCCCGTCAGTCGGCCGGGGTCTACATCATCCTTCGCCCCGAGGAGAAGTTCCTGGAGGAACTCCAATGGTTGCTGACGGCGCTTGGGTTCGTGGGCATCGCCACGGCCGTGGTGTCCAGCTATCTGGTCGCCCGGGGGCTGACCCGGCCCATCGGCCGCCTGACGGAAGCGGCGGGACGGATCGCCGCCGGAGACCTGACGGCCCGGGTGGAGGTCCCCTCTTCGGATGAGATCGGGCATCTGGCGGCGGATTTCAACCAGATGGCGGAGAGCCTCCGGGAGGTCCCGGGAGTCCCTGGAGCGGCTGAACGAAGCGTTAGAGGACCAGGTGGCGCAGCGGACGGAGGAGTTGGCCGCCTCGCTGGAGCGGATCGGGGTGATCAACCGGATCACCAATGTCATCTCATCGAGCCTGGACCTGGACGAGATCGGGCGCACCTTCGCCCAGGAGGTCCGGCGCCTGATCGCCTTCGACCGTGTCAGCATCCTCCTGTTGAGTGAGGACGAGTCCTCGTTTGAGGTACTCCTTCGTCTGAACCCCGAGGGGGAACAGGCAGGGATTTCGTCGGGGACACGATTTCTGAGGGAAGGGACGGGCGCTGGCTGGGTCGTGGATCACGGGAGGCCTCTGATCAGGACCAGCCTCGGGGAATTTGCGATGGACGCGGTGAGCGTGGGCGAAGGGATGCGGTCTGCCCTGCAACTGCCCCTGGTCTCGAAGGGGAGGGCGCTCGGGGCGCTCAACGTCGTGAGTCGGCAGGAGATGGCCTATTCGGAGCGGGACCTGGACATCCTGCAGCCCATCGTCGATCAGCTTGGCGTGGCGATCGAGCACTCCCGTCTCTACCTGCAGCAGCAGATGACCGTGGAGCGGCTTCAGGAGGTCAGCCGGCTGAAGTCGGAGTTTCTGGCCAACATGTCCCACGAACTGCGGACGCCGATGAATTCCATCATCGGGTTCGCCGAGCTGATGCTGAACGCGGCATTCGGGCCTCTGACGGTGGCGCAGACAGACTACATCGACACCATCCTGCGCAACGCCCGGCACCTGCTCCAGCTCATCAATGACATCCTGGACCTGTCGAAGATCGAGGCGGGGAAGGTGGAGTTCCATTTCAGGGCGTTCGACGTGCCCCGCGCCCTGGAGGATGCGCAGGTTCTGATCCGGTCCCTGGCCGCCAAGAAGGGACTGAAGATGGCCTGCTCGATCCCGGACGGCGAGATGTCCATTGTGGCGGACGAGACTAAATTCAAACAGATCATGTACAATCTTCTCTCAAATGCCGTGAAATTCACGCCCCAGGGGGGCAGTATCGGCATCACGGCGAGGAGGGTGCAGAGGAAAGACGAAACGGAGAAAAAACGTGTCCCCGACGTTCCAACTCCCCGTTTCTCCGATTCTGCTGTTTCCGCCGCCGGAAATGGGGAGATCGAATGGCTGGAGGTGGCCGTGTCGGACACGGGGGTCGGGATCAGGCCTGAAGACCAGGCGCGGATTTTCAACGCCTTCGAACAGGCAGACGGTTCTTATGCCCGCAACTATGAGGGGACCGGACTGGGGCTGGCCCTGACGAAACGCCTGGTGGAGCTTCAGGGGGGAGAGATCTGGGTGGAGTCGGAGGTCAACCGGGGGAGTACCTTCGCGTTCGCGCTGCCGATGCAGCGGGAGGCTGTCGAAATTAATAAGTAAACTTCTGTTTTTATGCTGGGTTATTCCTGTGTCTGAAGATCATGACGACGAAAAGACCCGTCTCGACAAGTGGCTGTGGGCCGCGCGGTTTTACAAGACCCGGGGGCTTGCGGCAGAGGCGGTGACAGGGGGGAAAGTCCACCTCAACGGCGCACGGACGAAGGCCGCCAAGTCCCTGCGCGTCGGGGATGAAATCACGATCACGCAGGCCCCTTACGAGCACGTGGTGATCGTGCGGGGGCTGTCGGCGCGGCGAGGGCCGGCCCCGGAGGCCGCGCGGCTCTACGAGGAGACGGAGGAGAGCCAGCAGAGACGCGCCGCCCTGAAGGAGCAGATGCGCCTGCAACCGGCCCCGATCCCGCACAGAGGACCCATGACCAAGAAGGAGCGCCGGGAGAGCATCCGGTTCAAGCGCGGGGAACGGTGGTGACTAATGCACCACCCGCTTTTTGATCACCCCTCCCTGCACGTCTGTGATCTGATGGATGACGATGAAGGCCGATTCGTCGATCCCGGTGACGATCTGTTTCACCCTGGGAAGCTCCAGCCGGGTCAGGACGCAGAAGAGAATCTTTTGCTCCGCTTCCGTCAACCCGCCCTGGCCCCTGAACACGGTGATGCCGCGTCCAAGATCGTTCAAGATCGCCAGTTTGATCTCCTCACTCCGGGCAGAGACGATCATGACGCCGTTATACTGCTCGATGCCGTGGATGAGAAAATCGATGGTTTTGGAGGCCGACATGTAGGTCAACACGGAGTATAACGCAGGCTCAAGGCCCAGGAAGACGCCGGCCACGGCGAAGACGAAGATATTCAGGACGAGGATCACATCCCCCACCGTGGCGCCGACCTTTTTGCTCAGGATCAGCGCCAGGACCTCCGTCCCGTCCAGCACCCCGCCGCCTCTGATGGAGAGGCCGATGCCGGCGCCCAGGAAGAACCCTCCGAAGACCGCGGCCAGCAGTTTGTCATCCGTCGCCGTGGGGCACGGGACGAACGCCAGACACGCGGACAGGCCGCCGATGGCCAGGGCGCTTTTCAGCGCGAAGGCCCTGCCGATCTGAAGGTAGCCGATGAGGATGAAGGGAAGGTTGATGATCAGGAGCAGGAGAGGGAGGGGGGCCCTGGACAGGGTGGAGATGAGCATGGAGACCCCCGTGATCCCGCCGTCGATGAAGTGATTCGGCAGCAGGAATCCCTTCAGCCCCAGCGCGGCGGACAGCATGCCGAGGACGATCAACAGCAGGCTTACGGTCTGTCGGATGAGCGATTTCATCATAACTTGAGGAGGTTGTTTTACAAATAGCTCTATTATAGCCGTTTCTGCGGGGATGTCAACGGTATTCTTTTGGGGAGGGACCAGCCATGCCGTCGCAAAAGATGTCGCTGAAGGACCTGAAGGAGCCCAAGCGGCTCTACCCGAACACGACCCTGGTGGAGGATGGGAAGGCGGCCTCTGTGATCGTCCGGCCCGGCGACGTGCGCTATGCCCCGCTGGCGGAACAGGTGCAGGCGAGGCTTCTGGACCTGTCCGGCGCGAAGGTCCCGGTCGTCACGGACGAGGAGGTGGATGTCCCGAAGAAGAACCTCATTCTCCTGGGCAACGTGAACACGAACCGGGTCATCTTCAGGCTCTACGGCTACAACTACACGGCTGCGGACGACCTGTATCCGGGGCGCGGGGGGTATCTGGTCCAGACGATCCACGACCCCTGGGGGAACGGGCAGAACGCGGTCGGTCTGTTTGGGAGCGACTTCGACGGGGTCCGGACGGCGGTCGAACGGTTCATCGGCGGCTTGAAAGGGGGGGCGACGGTCTCGGTGGGCCGGCTGTTCGACGTGAAGTTCGGGCCGGAGGCGCTGCGCATCCCGAAGCTGCTGGACGAGCCGGACCTCGCGACGGAGATGGAAGGGGCGGAGGAGGCGCTGCGCCGGGGGGAGCACACGGGGCTGTGGGGGCGGATCGGGGAGAATGGGCTGCTCTACGGGCTGACGGGCAGGGAGGTCTACGCGGAACTCTATAAGCGGCTTGTGTTCCGGATGTACGAGCACGCGATGTCGAAGCCGGACAACTATGGCGGGATCTGGGGGTTCGACGGGGACTTCGCGCTCCACAAGGTGATGCCGGGGTGGGACCTGGTGGAGGAGAGCCCGCTCCTCTACGATGCGGACCGGCTGCGGATCACGCGCATCCTGTTCGAGTTCATCACGGCCTGCGTCCCGCACGTCGGGGACATGGACGTGGACCGCGTGCGGCACAACCACACGACGTTCGCGGCCCTGGCCCTGCACTACTGCGGGGTCTATTTTCACAAATACTACAACGCGAAGGAGGCGGACGACTGGCTGGCGCTGTCGGACAGGTGTTTCAAGTACCAGGCGAAGGCGTTCAAGCCGAGCGAGGACTGCAGCGGCTACCAGTGGCTGACGCACTATCACCTGACCAAGTACTCGCTCTCGACGGGGGACCTGACCTATTTCGACAACGGGAACGCCCGGCGGGACGCGGACTACTCGCTCATGACGACGGACAACCTGGGCTACGCCCTCCCCTACGGGGACAATGCATCGCCTTTCGGGTGGTGGTCTGAACTGCCCTTCCTCCGCGCGGTGGTCTGTATGACCGGGGATGGACGGTATCAATGGATGCTGGACAAGAAGACGGCCGTGGAGCCGCGCTGGGCCGCCTATGAGTATCACCGCCGCGCGGCCCCGGTCGAGCCGAAGGACCTGTCCGGGACGCAGGTCTTTCCGGTGGATCCCCTGTATTATGCCTCGAACGAAGGAGAGAAACACCTGCCGCTGAAGAAGACGTTCGACAAGGTGGTGTTCCGGGACGGGTATGACCCGGAGGAGCAGTACCTGTTCCTGGACGGCCTGTCCAACGGCGGGCATAAGCACTATGACGGAAACTCCATCAGCCGGATCACGGAGAACGGCCGGATCTGGCTGGCGGACTGCGACTACATCCAGTCCCTGCCCAAGTTCCACAACGGGGTGCTCATCTTCCGGGACGGGCAGTCGGCGCTCATCCCGCCGTTCACGGAACTGGAGCGGGTCGCAGACTTCGACGGGTCCGGGTTCTCGGAGACGACGCTCTGGTCCTACAGCGGCGTGGACTGGCACCGGAACATCCTCTGGAACCGGGGGCGCTACTTCCTGGTGGTGGATAAGATGGAGGCGGTAGAGCCGGGGGACTACACCTTCCGGTGCATCTGGCAGACGCTGGGGGATGTGAAGGCGCGGGAGGGGGGCTGGCCGTGGCGCAGGACGGGGAGCAGTTCTTCATCAAGGGGCTGCCTGGCCCGACGCTCAAGCTGACGGATGACCCGGTCACGGGGAAGAACTGGGAAGCGTACCCCCACGCGGCGCCGGTGGTCCGCATCCTCCAGCAGATCGCGGACGTGCGCCTGGAGCAGGGGCAGGCCTACACGTATTTCAATCTCCTCTATTGCAGTGACCGGGAACAGCCTCAGAACCTGAAGATGGAGCGGTTGACGGACGGGGCGGTCCGCATCGCGGGAGGGGAGGAGGTGGCGTTTGCAGGGGTCTGGAAGGCCGACGTAGTCCAGAAGATTCCGTCGGGGCCGGCCGTGGCCGCGGCGCAGTTCCACGCGACGCCGTCGGGGTTTGCGCTGGTGGACGGGACGGCCCTGTCCTGGGGGGGGCTGAGTTTCAAGAGCGACGTTCCGGTGTCCGTGGAGTACAATGTGGCCAGGGGCGAGGGGATGGTCCTCGCGCCGAGGGCCGCGAAGGTCTCGCTGGCGAGCGACGGGCGGAAGGGCATCACAGTGGACGGGGAACGCGCCCAGGCGCGGTCCTCCGGCGGGGTCCTGACGTTCAGCGTCCCGAAGGGAACTCACCGGATCGCGCTCGTCTCGGACGCGGTGTCCGGCCTGCGCCGGGCAGTGGCCGGGAAGGCGAAACCGAGCCTCACGCCCCCGACGCTGATCAAGCGCAGAGGGGGGAAGATCCCGGCCCTGAAGGCGGTCTGGGCTTACCGGGATGGGGGGGCATTCCTCTCGGTCTGCGCGGCGGACCTGGACGGGGATGGGCGGGCCGAGGTGGTCGCCGGGGGGCAGGGGGTCTGCGCGGTGAAGGATGGGCGGGCGCTGTGGCGGTTCGGGACCCAGGGCGAGGTGCGGTCGGTGTGGGCCGGAGACCTGGAGAAGGACGGGAAGCCGGAGGTGATCGCCGGGTCGGCGGACACACACGTCTATGCCCTGGATGCCGCCGGGAAAGAGCGGTGGCGTTTTGCGATCCCGTTCTACTTCCAGACGCCGGTCGTGCGGTCGGTGTTCGCCGGGGATCTGAACGGAGACGGGCTGCTGGAGGTGGTGGCGGCGGTGGAGTCGTGGCGCTACTACGCCTTCACGCACGACGGGCAGGAGCTCTGGCACCAGATGACGGTGCGCCCCTCCTCGACGGGATGCGCGGCGGATCTGGATGGGGACGGGAAGGCGGAGGTGATCGCCGGGACGGATTATCATCGGTGGCACTGCATCGACGGGGGTGGGGAGATCCGGTGGTCCTACCACCCGGCGACCGGCCCCCGGACGAACTCCGTGGCCGCCGGGGACGTGGATGGGGATGGGATGAAGGAGGTGGTCTTCGCCGGGGCGGATGGGAATATTCACCTGCTGAAGGCGGATGGAAAGCTGCTGTGGCCGTTCAACACGGGGGACGAGGTGACGCAGGTGGTGGTGGCGGACGTGGACGGGGATGGGCTGGATGAAGTGGTGGCCTCTTCGATGAGTTTCAATGTGTATGTCGTGAAGGGGGACCGGTCCCTGCTGTGGCGGGCAAACCTGGGAGAGGTGGTCCGGTGTATCGCCGTCGGGGATTTCAACGGCGACGGGAGGCCGGAGGTGGCATCGGGAGGGGAGGATGGGGTCGTGCGTGTGCTGGCGAATGGGGATGGCCGGGAGATCGGGCGATTTGGGGCCGGAGGCGCGGTCCTGACCCTCGGCGCGGCGGATATAGATGGGGATGGAATTCCAGAAGTCATTGCAGCGGATGAAAATGGAGAACTTCATGCGCTAAAAATGTAAACCAAGAGCGGGTAGGGAATGGGGAATGAGGGCCGCTGCTCATCCCTCACTCCTCACTCCTCACCCCCATGTTTTACGCTTGACCTTTCATCGACCATTGTGTATATTTGGACGCAGGAGACTCGTCTCCGAAAAGTGCCTTGAATCTGCGTAGGGCGACCCAACCGGAAGTTATTCCACTGAAAAGTGGAACTTCTACAAATAATTTTCGGCGCCTGGCGGGTTAGGCGCTTTTTTTACTTGGGGCTTATTGCTTTCATTTTTCGCTTGACAGATGAACAAAAGAGCAGTATATTTGGTGAAGAGAAGGTCAAAAAGGTAGGGAACTTCGACGTAACGGATACGTTCTAAAGGCATAGTGGCGACGTTCGCCGGCATGCGCGTTGCCCTCCGGGACCAGTCCTGCTGAGCAGCCAGGGCTGGTCATTTTTTATTTCAGGCGCGAAAAGTAGGGGCGACCCGCCGGGTCGCCCCTACTCAGTCGTTGAACAGCTTGCTCACCGAATCCCCCTGGTGAATGGCCTTGATGGCATCTCCAAACATCTTGGCCACCGAGAGGATCGTGAATTTTGAGCCCAATCTTTCCGGGGCGTGTGGGATGGTGTTCGTGGTCACGAACTCCTCAATCGGGGATTCGATGATCCTGGGGATGGCCTGGCCGGAGAAGATGGCGTGGGCGCACCCTGCAAAGACGCGCCTGGCCCCGTGCTCCCGGATGATGTGGATGGCCTGTAACATGGTCCCGCCGCTCAAAATCTCGTCGTCGAACAGGAGGGCGTTCTTGCCCTCCACATCGCCGAACATGTATTTGGCCACGGCCTTCTCGTCGTCGGCGTAGCGACGCTTGTCGATGATGGCCATGGGCAGGTCGAGGCGGCGGGCATAGACCTCGGCCTTCTTGGCGCTGCCCACGTCGGGGGCCACGACGATGTAGTCCGTCAGGTCCCGGCGGGAGAAGTAGTCGGCGATCAGGGGGGTGGCCAGGAGCTGGTCCACGGGGATGCGGGAGAAACCCACAATCTGCGGGGCGTGGAGGGTCATGGTCAGGATGCGGTCGGCCCCGGCGGTCTCCAGAAGGTCGGCGACGAGCCGCGCGGTGATGGAGATGCGGGGCTTATCCTTCTTGTCGGACCGCACGTAGGGGTAGTAGGGCAGGACAGCGGTGATCCGGCCCGCGGAGGCGTATTTCAGGGCGTCGATGATGATCAGAAGCTCCACCAGGTTATCGTTGACCGGCGGGCAGGAGGTCTGCACGATGTAGACATCGTCCCCCCTCACGTTCTCCTCGATCTGGACCGTGATGTTCTCGTTGCTGAACCGGTGGATGGCGAGTTTGCCGGGGTTGACGTCCACGTGGTCGCAGATCTCTTTGGCGAGGGCCAGGTTGCTGCTGCCGGAGAATATCTTGAGATGGTTGTCCATGGGAGGCCTCCTAAAAAAACAGTCACGGGTCACGAGTCAGGGGTCACGGGTCAAAACCAGAGTCGTGGAGACAGTGGACTCGCGACCCGCGACTCACGACTCACGACTTATTTTCCTGGCGATGTCCTTGGCGAAGTAGGTGAGGATGAGGTCCGCGCCGGCGCGGCGGATGGAGGTGAGGACCTCGTCCACGATGCGGGCCTCGTCGATCCAGCCCAGCCGGGCCGCGGCCTTGATCATTGAGAATTCGCCGCTCACGTTGTAGGCGGCGACGGGGACGCCGAACCGGTCTTTCACGCGGCGGATGACGTCCAGGTAGGCGAGGGCGGGCTTGACCATGACGATGTCGGCCCCCTCTTCGAGGTCGAGCGCCACCTCCCGCAGGGCCTCGTCCCCGTTGGCCGGGTCCATCTGGTAGGAGCGCCGGTCCCCGAACTGGGGGGCGGATTCGGCGGCCTCCCGGAAGGGTCCGTAGAACCCGGAGCAGAACTTGGCCGCGTAGGCCATGATCGGGATATGGGTATGACCCTCCCTGTCCAGGGCGTCCCGGATGGCCTTGATCCGGCCGTCCATCATGTCAGACGGAGCGACCACGTCGGCCCCGGCGCGGACGTGGGAGAGGGCCTCCCTGACCAGGAGGTCCACGGTCGCGTCGTTGTCCACGTCGCCCGATTTGATGACGCCGCAGTGCCCGTGGCTGGTGTACTCGCAGAGGCAGACGTCGGTGATCACACAGAGCCCGGGGGCCCGTTCCTTGATCTCAGGGATGGCCCGCTGGACGATGCCGTGGTCGTGGTAGCCCTCCGATCCGACCTCGTCCTTGCGCTCCGGCAGGCCGAACAGGATCACCGCCGGGATGCCGAGGTCGGCGATGGCGCGGCACTCCTCGGCCAGCGTATCGACGGACATCTGGTAGTTGCCGGGCATGGAGCCGATCTCCCTGCGGACCTTTTCGCCCGGACAGACGAAGAGGGGCATGATCAGGTCATCGACGGAGAGGCGGGTCTCCCGGACCATCCGGCGGAGGGTCTCGGTGCGCCGGAGACGGCGCAGGCGGGTGGCAGGAAAGGGCATGCTATTAAGGATGAAGAAGGATGAAGGATGAAGGACAAATCTTACATCGGCAAGATATAAGATTGGCGACCTGTTGTCAATCGGAGATTTGGGCGCGATCCCAACGAAAAAGCCCATCCTTTCGGATGAGCTTTAGGGGCGTGGAGTTCGCGGGAGAATCAGGCCGCCTTGGCGACCCGGCCGGCCTTGGCGACCCGGCCGGACTTGAGACACTGGGTGCAGACCCAGAGACGCTTCGGGGTCTTGTCCACCAGGGCCCGCACACGCTTCAGGTTGGGGAGAAACCGCCGCTTGGTCCGGTTCTTGGCGTGGCTGACGCTGTTCCCCCTCAGGGGGCCTTTTCCGCATACGTCACATCTGAGAGACATCGCTTGACCTCCGTGAAATGTCGTGAGAGATCAAAAATTTACAGGTTCGGGAGGGGAAAAGCAAGTCTTTTTTGGAGGTCCGGCTCAGTATTGTCCGGTTAGAAAATTGCTGTGATGAGGATTTGTCTTTGCCAAGGTCCCCATCGTTTCACGGCTAAGAAGAGTGTGACGGTCCGCCCCCCCAGCAGGCCCATCATAGTGGAGTCCAACGCCCGCTCTTTTCGAATGTCCC
>SICM01000146.1 GCA_009694805.1 Candidatus Latescibacterota bacterium | reverse complement strand
TATAAATAGCAGTTTTGGATTATCGCAGGAACCGCCTCTTAGAGAGCCGTATTCGTTGGTGAAGCTGACGCCTATATTTCAGGCCCGAAAGCTTTCTGCCGAGGTTTTCGGGGGGCATAAGTTGGGAATGGTAAGTGAACAGTGTCCATTTATGGGCGCAAATAGACGTGTTATTTTGTGGGCGGCAGTCGGGCTGCTCTGCCTGCTTCCGGGTCATCTGATCGCACAGCAGGCCCCGGGGACGATCACGACGGTTGCCGGGACGGGCAGGCAGGCGTCCACGCAGCCTCCGCCGGCCTCGAACGTCTGGACGGCGGTCAACACCGGCCTGACGAACACCAGTGTCGGCGACCTTGCGGTGGACCCGAAGACGCCTCAGACGGTCTACGCCGGGACGCTCGGCGGCGTGTTCAAGACGACGAACGGGGGGACGGCCTAGACGGCGGTCAACTCGGGGCTGGCAAACCTGGGCGTCGAGGCCCTGGCAATGGACCCCTCCAATCCTCAGACCCTTTATGCGGGGGGGGGGGACGGCCGGCGGGAACGCGTTCAAGACGACGAACGGGGGGACGGCCTGGGCCCTGGCCAACTCAGGGCTTCTGGGGAGCGTCACCGCCCTGGTGATAGACCCTGTGAATTCTCAGACCCTCTACGCTGCGGTGGGGGGAACATCCTCCAATGTGTACAAGACGACGAACGGCGGGACCTCCTGGACCGCGGCGGCCACGGGCCTGAAGTCCAACATCACGGCCTTCGCCCTAACGGTGGACCCGAAGACGCCGCAAACGCTTTACGCCGGGGTCCGGGGCAACGGCGTCTACAAGACCACCGACGGAGGAACCTCCTGGACGGCCGTCAACTCCGGGATCCCGGACGGGACGACCACCTACGGCATCGCGGTGGACCCCTCCAACCCGCAGACCGTCTACGCCGGGACCGCCGTCGGGATGTTCAAGACGACGAGTGGCGGGACCTCCTGGACGGCCGTCAACACCGGCCTGACGAACACCGGCATCCTTTCCGTGGCAATCGCCCCGTCGAGTCCTCCGACCCTCTATGCCGGGACGGACGAGGGGGGCGTGTTCCGGAGCACGGACGGGGCCGCGACCTGGGCCGCCTTCAACGCCGGCCTGCCCGATCAGACGACGGGCAACGCCTTTGCGGTGGACCCCTCGAACAGCCAGACGGTCTACGCCGGGACGGGCACGGGCGTCTACAAGTCCACCTACGTGGCCCCTGCGGCGCCCGCGATCAGCCTGTCGGCCACGGCACTGAAGTTTGACAGCACGAAGGTGGCGGCGACCTCCCAGAAGACGCTGACGATCAAGAACACGGGGAGCGGGAGCCTGTCGGTCACGGGGTTCCGGGTGACGGGGATGGACTCCTCGCAGTTCACCGCCTCTCCCGCGACCGCGACGGTGGCGGCGGGGGACAGCGCAAAGGTGACGGTGACGTTCACGCCTTCATCCGCTGGCATCAAATCCGCTTCTTTATCCGTTGCCCATAACGCAACGGGAAGCCCGGCCTCCGTTTCCCTGAGCGGCGTGGGCGTCGCGGCCACGACACCGCCGGTCTCCACGGTCCCCGACCCGGCCAAACAGGATTCGACCAAGCTGGGAGTCTGGCTGGATTTGAACACCTCGGCGGGCAACCAGATGGTGGCGGCGGCGAGCACGGGGCCTGGGGTGGAGGTCACCATCCAGGTGTTCGGGCGGAACCTGACCTCCGCGACCAGCTTCGGGTTCACGCTGGCGTATGACCCCGCTGTCCTGACCTTCGTGACCGACCCCACCAGGTCCAAGGCCGGGGACTACCTCGGTTCCAGCGGCATCGCCCTGTCGCCGCTGGTCTCGACGACCGGGGGGGCGACGGTGGTGACGTTCGGGGTAGCGCTTCTGGGCGGGTCGCCGGTGTCCGGGAACGGGTTCCTGGGCACGGCGGTGTTCAAGGTGAGCGACAAGTTCACGGATGGGTACACGGAGGTCAAGGTGAGTGAGCTGAAACTGGGGGGCAGGGCGCAGACGATCCAGACTTCCAACGCGATCCTCAAGGCGCTCAAGAACGCCCCGCCCGTCGTCAAGTTCACAATCAAGCCGGACGCGATCAAGGCCGGGGACGCGAAGGGGTTGGTCACGCTGGACGCCTCGGGGTCGTCGGACCCGGACAAGGACCCCATCACCTTAAAGTGGTCCGTGCCCGGGGGGACGTTCAAGAAGGCCACGTCGGACACGAACCGGGTGGCGCAGGTGCAGTTCTCCGGGGGGGCCACATCGAATGTCGAGATCACGCTGGCGGTGACGGACAAGAACGGGGCGAAGTCCACGCTCACACAGACGCTCAAGGTGATCGCCCCGCCGTCGGCCACGGCCTCGGTGGCCGTGGACCTGGACGCGGCGGCGGACAACCAGAACGTGGGGCTTGTGTATAACGTGAAGCCGGGTGACCCGATCACCCTCCAGGTGTTTGTGAAGGATGTCTCAGGCGTGACGGGCTACACGGTCAAGGTCAACTACGACTCGGCCCGCATCGGGACGCCGGCCTATGCCAACGGTTCTTTGGTCGCCCCGACCACCGCAACCTTCATCCCGCTGACGCAGGCCGCAGGCGGCGCCATCACGGGCGGGGGATCGACCCTCCCGGCGACGGGTTCCTCCGGGAGCGGGCTGCTGGCCACGTTCACGTTCAAGGCCAGCGCCAACTTTGAGGGCAGCGCCACGCTGTCCGTGACGAGCGTCACGCTGCGAATGGGGGCCACAATCAAGGAGCTGGTCACGGGCAGCCTCGACGCTCAGGTCACGGGGGACAACGTGGGCAAGGCCGGGCCGGTCTCGGACTTCGGCGGCGACGGGGTGGTGGATTTCGAGGACTTCTTCTCGTTTGCGTCGCAGTTCGGTCTGCAGAAGGGCGATAAGGGCTTCAACGCGCTTTTCGACCTGAACAACAACGGCGAGGTGGATTTCGAGGACTTCTTCGCCTTCGCCGGAGAGTTCGGGGCGAAGGAGTAGAAAACAGTCGCGAGTCGCGGGTCACGAGTCAAAAGCCGTCCGACCCGTGATCCGTGACTCAGGGCTTTTTTAGATCGAGGGTTCATGCTGCAACGACGCAAGACGAGACAGGTGATGGTCGGGAACGTCCCCATCGGCGGAGGCGCGCCCGTGGCCGTGCAGTCGATGACGATCTCCGACACGCGGGACGTGGAGAAGACGATCTTTCAGATCGCCGAACTGGTCGTGGCCGGGTGCGAGATCGTGCGCGTGGCCGTGCCCGACATGGAGGCCGCCGAGGCGCTGGAGGAGATCAAGAAACAGGTGAAGGTTCCGCTCGTGGCCGACATCCACTTCAACCACGTCCTGGCCCTCAAGTGCGCCTCCTTCGGGATCGACAAGATCCGGATCAACCCCGGCAACATCGGGAAGAAGGACCGGATCAAGGCCGTGGTGGACGCCTGCAAGGAGCGGCGCATCCCGATCCGCATCGGCGTGAACGGGGGGTCGCTCCGGAAGGACCTGCTGGCCAAGCACGGTGGGGTCACGGCGGAGGCGATGGTGGAGAGCGCGATGGAGGAGGTGGGGTTCCTGGAGGAGAACGACTTCCAGGACATCATTCTCTCCCTCAAGTCGTCCGACGTGCCGATGATGGTGGATGCCTACCGGATGATCGCGGAACGGACGGACTACCCCCTGCACCTGGGCGTGACCGAGGCGGGGATGATGCCCACCGGGGCGGTCAAGTCGGCCATCGGCATCGGGGCATTGCTGCTGGAGGGGATCGGGGACACGATCCGGGTGTCGTTGACGGCGGAATCGGTACACGAGGTGGAGGTGGCCTACGACATCCTGCAGGCCCTCCACCTCCGGCAGCGGGGGGTGAACATCATCTCCTGCCCGAGCTGCGGCCGGTGCGACATCGACCTGTTCGGGGTGACGGCGGAGGTGAAGGAGCGGCTGAAGGACATCCGGGTCCCGATGAACATCGCCGTGATGGGGTGCGAGGTCAATGGGCCGGGGGAGGCCCGGTCGGCGGACCTGGGCATCGCGGGCGGTGGCGGGGTGGGGCTGCTGATCGAGCGGGGGGAGATCGTCAGGAAGGTCAAGGAGTCGGAGATGGTGGACGTGCTGGTGGAGGCCGTGAAGAAACGGGCGGCGGAGATGGAAGAGACCAAGTAACACGTAGCGCACAGCCGTCAGCGGTCAGCCGTCAGCCGTCGGAGAACCCATCCGATTTCGCTGATCGCTGGCCGCTGCTTGCTTATGGGGCATTACATTTATGCGCCTGCCCGACGAACTCATCGACCGGATCCGGAACAGCGTGGACATCTCGGACGTGATCTCGGATCACGTCGCACTCACGCGCAAGGGGCGGAGTTTCGTCGGCCTCTGTCCTTTTCACGACGACCGGAAGCCGTCGATGAACGTCGCCCCGGACAAGCAGATATACAAGTGTTTCGCGTGCGGGGCGGGCGGGAACGTCTTCGTGTTTCTGATGGAGATCGAGAAGATTAGCTTCATGGAGGCGGTGCAGCGCCTGGCCGAGCGGGCCGGCATCGCGCTCCCCAAGACGGGCGGGGAAGAGGTCCAGAAGGAGACCTCCGAGGTCCTCTACCGCGCGAGTCAACTGGCGGCGGACTATTACCGGCACCTCCTGACGAAGGACCCGCGCGGGGAGGGGGCGAAGGCCTACCTGTCCCGGCGGGGCGTGTCGGAGGCCATCGCGGAGCGGTTCGTCCTCGGCTGTGCGCCCCCGGACTGGGACGGCCTGCTGCGCGTGGGGGCCAAGCGGTCTCTGGACCCGGCCACGCTCGAACGGGCCGGGCTGGCGCTCCCCCGAAAATCCGGGGAGGGGCACTACGACCGGTTCCGGGACCGCCTGATGTTTCCGATCGTGGGGGCGACGGGCAGGACAGTGGCCTTCGGGGCACGGGCGCTCAAGGAGGGGGAGGAGCCCAAGTACCTCAATTCGCCGGAGACGCCGATCTACCACAAGGGGGCCGTGCTCTACGGACTCTGGCAGGGGAAGGACGCGGTCCGGCGGCGGGGTACGGTCGTGATCGTGGAGGGCTACATGGACCTCCTCCGCCTGGCGGAGGCCGGGGTCGAGCACGCCGTGGCCACGGCAGGCACGGCGCTGACGCCGGACCACACCCGCCTCCTCCGGCGCTTCTGCGACCGGGCCGTGCTGGTGTTCGACGGGGACGTGGCCGGCTCCGCCGCCGCCCTGCGGGGGATCGATGTGCTGCTGGAGGGGGACCTGAGCGCCCGCGTGGTGGCGCTCCCGGAGGGGCACGACCCGGACAGCTTCGTGCGCGAGCGGGGGGGAGACGCCTTTCTCAGGCTGGTGGAGCAGGCCGAGCCGGTCCTGGACTACAAGCTGCGGGCCCTGGGCGCTCAGGAGGACCTCCGCACGCCGGACGGGAAGGTGCGGGCCGTCGCGGCCCTGGCCGAGACGACGGCCCGCGTGCGGGACGACATCCGGCGGGGGGTCCTGGTGCGGGAGATCGCCGAACGTCTGGGGGTCGCCGAACAGGTCGTGGCGCAGGCGGTGAAAAAGGCGGGGGGCGCGAGGCGGGAGGCGGGGGGACAGAAGAGCAGAGGGGCAGAAGGGTTGGAAGAACCTTCCTTGAATCACGGTCCGGATTGGGAACGAAGGCTGGTGGGGATGGCGCTGGCAGACGACCGGACCGCTGACCGGGTGCGGTCGGAGGTATCCCCCGAAGATTTCTCCCACGCGGTCTACCGGCGCATCTTCACCATGATCGTCTCCGCGCGTTCGGAAGGCCGGAGCGCCAGGGCCGCTTCCCTGGTCACGATGGGCGAAGACGCCTCCCTGGCAGGTCTGATCTCGGAACTGTCGATGGAGGGGTTCGATGAGTCCAAAGCCGA
Organism: Candidatus Latescibacterota bacterium; assembly: GCA_009694805.1. Taxonomy (GTDB): domain Bacteria; phylum Latescibacterota; class UBA2968; order SICM01; family SICM01; genus SICM01. The sequence continues at coordinate 6,334 of SICM01000146.1, read as the reverse complement.
CCGCGTCCTGAAAGGGCAGATCCAGAGCCTCCGACGCGCCTCTGTGCAGAGACAGCTCGCCGAGGTGGAGGGGACCATGCGGCAGGCCCAGCAGGAGGGGCGCTCCGACGCCCTGATGGACCTCCTTGCGCGGCATCGCCGGCTGACCGAGGCGCTGCAGGGGATAAAGTCGGTGGGGCTGATTGAGGAGAAGAAGTGAGACCTCACCCCTCTATCGGCATCACGTAGTGAATCTGCCGGGCCATCTCCTGAAACCCGAACTTCGGGTATAAAGCCGTAGCCGTCTCGTTCTGCTCGATGGTCTCGATCCGCACGAAACGCATCTCCTCCTGCCTCAGGTAATCGACCGCCTTCCCGATCAGTGCCTTCCCGATTCCGCGACCCTGATGGCCGGGCAGAACCGCCAGGTTCGGGATCCAGCCGATGCGCGTCTCCCGGTTGGGTCTGGCCGTGACATAGCCGATCACCTCCCCCTCCGATTCATAGACGAAGATCCCCTCCGGATGGGCCGCCACATCCGTGTCGATGTGGCTCGCCTTGCGCCACTGCCACCCCTTCCCGGCGATGACGCCGTAGCGCCGCTCGATGTTCTGGTCGATGGAGACGCTGTCGAAGCAGATCGCCGTGATCGCCTTGAGCGTCTCCCGGTCGGACTCCCGGTAGTCCCGGATCATAGGCCCTCCCTTTCAAACAGATTTCGGAATGTCGAATATCGCAATTCGCAATTCGTAAAGTTTTATTGACAACCCCTTCCCATGTCGTTATTTTCTTTAAAGGTATGGAACGCCTTTCTTCCTGAGGCGTCCACAGAAGGACGGTTTCAGGTTCCGGTTGATGTACCAACTATCTTGAGCAGGACCTGCCGATGCTCGTGAAGACCGATACCCACCCGCAAGAGATCGAGCGGGAGCCTCATCCTGCCTCTCCTGCGGAGGCGAAGGGGACGTTGCGGGGCCGGGTCCGGGCGGAACTGGAGGCCTGGGGCGGGACCATCGGGACCTCGCCCCGGTCCGGTGTCTACTTCGTCGTGGGAGTGCTGATTGTCCTCGGCTTTCTGCTCTACATCCAGTTCTTCCTGATCGGGGAGATGCGCAAGGAAGCTCGCTTCGCCTCCAAACAGTACGCCTTCTTCTACCGCCTGGCCGCCGCCGACTATATACAAGACAGCAAAGATCTCGCCTTAATCCTTGAGACGCTGACCAGCATCCAATTCCCTGTCATTGTCACCGAGCGGGGAGGGGACTATATCCAATCGAAAAACGTCAACATCCCCGGACTCGCTCAGGGTGACACCAGCGCCGTCACGATGGAGCGTCTCCGACGGACGGTGCTGGATATGGACAAAAAGAATGAGCCGATAGAGTTTGAGGTCCCCCGCATTGGGACGTGGGTACTCCATTACGGTGACTCCCCGATTATCCGTCTGCTCTCTTACCTCCAGTTCATGGCTTTAGGCGTCATCGCCCTGTTCATCTCCGTCAGCTACCTTGGCTACCGGAACATCAAGAACACGGAACAGCGGTCGATCTGGGTGGGGATGGCCAAGGAGACGGCCCACCAACTCGGCACGCCCCTCTCCTCCCTGTACGGCTGGCTGGAGCTTCTGAAAGCCGAGTCCGCCGACACGGACGGCGACGAACAGGCCCCGAAAGTCAGGCGACTGGAGCGGGCGATGGTCGAGATGGACCGGGACCTGGGGCGAATCAATAAAGTGGTCTCCCGCTTCAGCCAGATCGGCTCCATCCCGGAACTGAGACCCGGCGACCTGAACGCCGTCATCGCGGAGACGGCGGCCTATCTGCGCGCCCGCGTCCCCCGCCTCGGCAGGGAGATCCGGATCGTCGAGGAGTATGAGAAGCCCTACGATATCCCGATCAACCGGGAGCTGGTCAGCTGGGCGTTCGAGAACCTGTTGAAGAATGCCGTGGACGCGATCGAGGACCGGGAAGGGGCCATCCAGGTCGTCACCCGCAGGTGGAACGAGTCGTTCGTGGAGGCGCTCGTCAGCGACAACGGCAAGGGGATCGACCCCCGCCACCAGAAGCGCATCTTCGAGCCCGGCTACAGCACCAAGAAGCGGGGATGGGGCCTGGGCCTGACGCTGGTCAAACGGATCGTCGAGGACTACCACGGGGGCCGGGTCACCCTCCTGGAGAGCGCCCCTGGACTGGGGACGACGTTTCAGATCCTGCTGCCGATAAAACAGTCCTGAGTCCTGGGTCAAAGGCTTTGACTCCGGACCCTGGATTTTGGATTTTGGACTCTGGACTGAAAGAGGAGTTGCCGATTATGGAAACCGAAAAGAAACGTATTTTATGGGCTGATGACGAGATCGACCTGTTGCAGCCGCACATGATCTTCCTGAACGAGCGGGGGTATGAGGTGACGCCCGTGACCAACGGGGCGGACGCCGTCGCCATGATCCGCAAGATCCCTTTCGACGTCGTCCTCCTGGACGAGATGATGGCCGGAAAGGATGGGTTGGCCACCCTGGCCGACATCAAGGAGATCAACCCGCACATCCCGGTGATCATGATCACCAAGAACGAGGAGGAGCGGCTGATGGAGGAGGCCATCGGCCAGCGGATCGACGACTATCTGACCAAGCCGGTCAACCCCAGCCAGATCCTCCTGGCCTGCAAGAAGCTCTTCGACGCCCGGCAGATCCTGAAGGACCGGGCCAGCCGGGACTTCGTGGCGGATTCCTCCGAGATCCGGGCGACGCTCTCCGGGCCGATGGACTGGTCCAAGTGGACGGACGTGTACCAGCGGCTGGCCGGGTGGGACCTGGAGCTGGACCGCCTCAGGGACGCGGGTCTCCGCCAGATGTACGGGGATCAGAGAAAAGAGTGCAACCTGGAGTTCGGGAAGTACATCGAACGGGTCTACGCGCCCTGGCTGCAGGATGAGGAGAATTCCCCCAACCTCTCGGTGGACATCGTGCCCAAGTTCGTCTACCCTCACATCCAGCAGAAACGGCAGGTCTTCTTCGTGGTCATCGACTGCATGCGCCTGGATCACTGGCTGAGCATCCAGCCGCTGCTGGAGGACCTCTTCAAGGTCGAATCTCAGCTCTACTGCTCCATCCTGCCCACGGCCACCCCTTACGCCCGCAACGCCATCTTCGGCGGCCTGTTCCCCTCCGAACTGGCGGAACTCTACCCCGGCGAGTGGATGGAGGGCAACGACGACGACCAGAGCCGCAACCGGCACGAGCACCAGCTCATGGACCGGCAGCTCTCCCTGATCGACCCGACGCTCAAGATCGAGACGCGCTACATCAAGGTCCTGGACATCGCCGAGGGGATGAACCTGGTCAAAAAACTGAATGACTACCGCCGGTTCCCCGTGGTCTCCGTGGTCGTGAACTTCCTGGACATGCTGGCCCACGGGCGCTCGGAATCGGAACTCCTCCAGGAGATGGCCCCCAACGAGGCGGCGTTTCGGTCCCTGGTCCGGTCCTGGTTCCTCCACTCCTCCCTGTTCGAGATGCTCCGCCGCCTGGCCAGCACGGACAGCGTCGTGGTCCTGACCAGCGATCACGGCTCGGTGTACGGCACGCGGGCCACCGTGGCCCACGGCAACCGGGATACCACCACGAACCTGCGCTACAAGTGCGGCAAAAACCTCCGGTGCGACACCCGGCACGCCCTCCATATCAAGAACCCGGAGGATTACGGCCTCCCGACCTTCGGCATCAGCACCAACTACATCATCGCCAAAGAGGACTACTATTTCGTCTATCCGAGCCGGTTCCACGAATACGAGCGGCAGTACCGGGGCAGCTTCCAGCACGGGGGCATCTCCATGGAGGAGATGATCCTGCCGGTGGTCACGCTGACGGCGAAGTGAAGGCATGAGGCATGAGGGATGAGGAATCCTCGATCCCAACCCCCCAATCCTCACCCCTATTTTTTGAACCCCTGCTCGTTTCTGTTCGCTCGTAATATAGCCAAAACCTACCTAAAATCCAACGCCTTCCGTGACGATCACCACCCACAGCCCTGAGGAGACAAGGGCCTTCGGCCATCGCCTTGCCGAGCGGCTGGGCAGGGGCGCCATCGTGGCCTGCTCGGGCGACCTGGGGGCGGGCAAGACCTGTCTGATTCAGGGCATCTGCGAGGGTCTCGGCGTGGCCGAGCCCGTGAACAGCCCCACCTTCATCATCGCCAACGAACACGCCGGCCGGCTCGCGGACGGCTCATCCCTCCCGGTCTACCATCTCGACCTCTACCGGCTCGAACGCCCCGAGGACCTGGACAATCTGGGGTGGGAGGACTATCTCTACGGCGACGGCGTCTGCCTGGTGGAATGGGCCGACCGCGCCGCCCACCTCCTGCCGGAGGAGGCGTTCCGCATCCGCATGGAGGTGGCCGGGGAGGGGCAGCGGAGGATCACGGTGTCGGAATAAAATCTAACCCCCAAAACAATCCGCAGATGGCGCAGATATGCGCAGATAGAAAACCGCCTGTGTTCATCTGCGAAGTCGGCGGAATCCAGTTTGTGTCTTGGTGGTTCTATCGGGTTCTCAGGGTGAGGAGGAGGGGGAAATGGGGATTGAATCCCTGCCGCTGCTGAATCGGGGCCTGATCCGGGAGGCGCGTTTTCAGAACAGGCCGGACCTGGAGGTTCCGCGTGAGGGGGTGTTCGACCTGCCCGTCAGGGTCTTTCAGATCGGGCTCGGAGGCTACATCCGGGGGCACGCGGACGTCTTTCTGCACGATGCCATCACTTCCGGGACATACGGGGGGCGGGTCGCGGCCATCCAGCCCAACAGCGCGGAGACGCCGCACCGGCTGGCCGTCCAGGACAACCTCTACACCGTCGTCTCGGTCGGCGGGACGGCGGAGCGGCCCGATTTCCGGTACAAAATCGTGAGCAGTCTGGCCTGCGCCGTCGCCGCCCGCGAGCGATGGGCCGAGGCCATGTCCTACGCCGACGGGGAGATCGACCTGGTGACGATGGTGGTCACGGAGAGCGGCATCCGGCCCGACCCAGAAGACCGCCTCGACCCCGTAGCCCCGCCCCGGTCTGCGATGGGGAAGTTGACGGCGTTCCTCCACCGGCGCTGGCAGCGCCGGCCGCAGTCCTCCCTGGCCGTGCTGGACAGTGACAACGTGGCGGAGAACGGGGAGCAGGCGCAGGAGGCGGTCCTGACGATGGCCGATGCATGGGGGATGGAGGGCGGGTTCCGGGACTGGCTCCGGGCTCGCGTCACGTTCCCGGTGACGCTGGGGGACCGGATGGTCCCCGGCTTCCCCCGGGATGAGGCGGTCCGCCGCCGCCACTGGGAGGCCCTCGGCTACCGGGACGAGGCGATGGTCCTGGCCGAGCCGTTCAGTCTCTGGGTCGTGGAGGACCGCTTCCCGGAGCGCCGACCTGCGATAGACGCCGCGGGTGTCAAGTTCGTGACCGATGTGAGGACCTACGAGCGGATGAAGATCACGATCATCAACGGGGCGCACACCGGCCTGGTTCACGCGGCCTTCCTGATGGGCGTCGCCCACGTGCGGGACGCGGTCTGCCATCCGCTGCTCCGGCCTCACGTGGAGCGGCTGATGTTCCGGGAGGTCGCGCCCTACTTCGAGATCGCCGGGGAGGACCCGATGCAGTACGCCCGCGACGCCCTCGCCCGCTTCGCCAATCCCCACCTGGACCACACCACCTATCAGATCTGCACGGACGGCTCCACAAAGGCCCGCCACCGCCTGATCCCCTCCCTCGTCCGATACATCGAGAAGACCGGCGCGACACCCTGGCATCTCACGTTCGCCGTGGCGGCCCTCCTCCGGTACCTCACGCCGGCGGGCCAGGGAGAGGCGCTGGACGCGAAGGGGGTCCTCCGACGGGGCGTCCTGGGGCGGCGGGAGGACGGGGCGACCTATCTGATCGACGACCCGCGCGCCGACCTCCTGAGCGGGCTTCCGCTGGGTTCGACCTTTAACCGGCCCGCCCTGGACGCGGCCCTGGACCCGATCCTGTCGGATGCCTCGCTGTGGGGCGTCCGCCTGTGTGTGGCAGGGAGGGGGGCCATCCAGCGATCCTATGCGGAGATGAGGGACAGCGGGGTGGAGGCGGCCCTGAGAGACCTGCTGGGTGAGGGGGCATCCGGTTGAGGGCCGGTACGCCCTATCCTGTGTTTCGAATTCCGCAGGGTTGTTTTTCATCTTATCGTAAGGAGGTGACATGACTCACCTTACGCAGTCAACCGGACAGGTTGGAGTTGACGTAAAGTATCGAAGGATACCTGAAGCGCGTTGAGGTAGAGTTTGGACTTGAGCGCAAAGTGGTTGAGTTTGGTCGAGACTTTCAGCAGTTCGAGTTTGATGTAGCC
>SICM01000145.1 GCA_009694805.1 Candidatus Latescibacterota bacterium | reverse complement strand
AACTGTCCCGCCCAGCAGCGATGCCAAACCAGTCGCAGTCGTTTGCCCAAACGAACTGATGAGGTAATCGCTATACAGGTCAAGAAGGTCTTTGTTGGTCATACCCCAAATTTAATCAATTCTCCCCGCGCTGCGTAAGGTGAGTTATGAGGACGCGGTGAACCGCGCCCCTACTCCTCTCTTCTCCTCGCCCACACAATAAACATGGGATCTACCGACCGGTCCGGCGTCACGTTCCGCCGCACGACCTCCGGCGCCCTGAACATCTCCGAAATCTCGAAGTACCGCCTCACGATGGCGATGTGCCCCTCATTGTCCGACGCCCGCCACATCCGGATGGCCTTGTCCCAGAAGCAGCGGTCGGAGAACGCCACGCAGAACGGCCCGTCCGGCTTCAGGACGCGCCCCACCTCCCGGAACACCTCCACCGGCTTCGTCATGTACTGCACCGACACGCTCACGATGACCCCGTCGAAGGCCCTGTCCCCGAACGGCAGCCGGGGGTCCCGGTTGAGGTCCTGAACCCCGTACTCGTCCAACGCGGGGTTGTCCGCCATCTCCTCCGCGTTCAGCCCGATGCCCACGACCCGGCCGTACCGGACCCATTCCGGCAGGTGCGACCTCCAACTGCTCATCAGATCCAGCACCACCCCGCGCGAAGGCAGGACCTCCTTGTAGAACGCCCGTAAAGCCCCCACGGCCCATTCGTCGATGTGGACCGCCTTGCGGGGCGCCGCGTAAAAGACCGGGTCGTCCGACTCGTCGAGGCGCTCGAACACCTCCGGGGGGAAAAAGTCGCTCGTCAGCATCTGAATGCCTTATTGCACCTTCATAGAGTGGTATCCATCGAACCGGATGCACGAGAACGGGCTGGTTCGCAGCCCGTTCCACCGTCCCCTCAGCGTGCGCACCACGAGATCGCGCGGCACGCTCTTGATGTATGGGGGTGAAAGCCTACACCCTCCAGCCAACGATCTCCCATCCTCTCGCTTCCGCCTCTCGCCTCAGCCGCTTTCCAGGATTCACCGCCACCGGATGGCCCACGCAACGGAGCATCGGCAGGTCCGCGCTGCTGTCTCCGTAGGCCGCGCTCGCCGCCAGGTCGATCCCCTCCGCCTGCGCGAATTTCTGGATGAGACGCGCTTTCTCCTCATCTCCAACAGGTGGCCCCGTCAGATACCCGGTCAGCCGTCCCTCCCGCTCCACCATCCGGACCGCAATCACGTCCGCCACGCCGAGGTGGCGGGCGAGCGGGGTGATGATGAAATCCAGCGACCCCGTCACGAACACGACCCGCTCCCCTCGGGCCCGGTGCGCCCGAACCCGGGCGACGGCCTCCGGAAACAGCCGGGGCGTCATCTCCTCAGCGAAGAGCCTCTCGGCCATCACCTGAAGCCGCGCCATCTCCATCCCCCGGTAGCGGCGGTAAAACAGCCGGTTGAACGCGCTCCGACTGATCCAATCGATGACCAGGTAGGAGAGAAGTTGGGGGACGAAGCCCGTCCAGAACAGGCATCGCCGGAACCGGGAGCGTCCCTCCGTGGCAAAATGGACGTAGTAATGAATGATGATGGTCTTCAGGATCGTCCCGTCCACGTCGAAGAACGCCGCCACCCGCCGGTCTATCTCCATAACCAGACCTTAATCACCTGGGCGTAAAACAGGTTTGCATGTTGACGTTCTCCTGGACTACCCCAGAGAGGTATACTGGAATTTCTCCGTATACCTCTCTGGATCGACTAAAATCAGCTTCTCTGGTTCACGCCGCGTCGATTATTAATCCACCTCACGACGGAAGTGAATAATTCAGAGGGAATATATTTTGCCATAAACACAAAAAATTTGTTTTGAAACCCGGGAATGATGATATGTCTGCCCTTCATCATCTGTAAGAACGAAGTTTCGGCAACTTTTTCGGCCGTCATTCCAGAAGCTTTTTTGTCGGCGATTCCCGCGCGTGTGCGAAATTCGGTCTGCGTGATCCCCGGACATACGACTGAAATTTGCACATTTGCATTCTTTACTTCATTCTGTAAAGCCGAAGAAAAATGAAGAATGAATGCTTTACTCGCACTATAAACTGACTGCATCGGAGCGGGGGCAAACGAATAGACGGAGGCAACACTTAAGATGTTCCCTCTTTTGGATTCGACCATTTTGGGTAAAACCGCTTTGGTTAATCTGAGAAGGGCGATGAGTTGAACATGGAGCATTTTCAATTCATCGTGTATGTTCGTTTCGACAAAATCGCCTTTTATCCCGAAACCTGCATTATTCACTAAAACGTCAAACTTTCGACCTGAAATTTCTTTGACCAAATCATCGGTTGAACCGGCATCCGCTAAATCGGCTGGAAAAACCTCTGATTCGATATTGAACTTGCGCTGACACGCTTCCGAAACTTCGGTCAAAGCGTTTTCGTTTCGCGCCGTCAGAAAGAGATTGAACCCATTTTTCGCAAACTCAAACGCCAACGCCTTGCCAATGCCTGAAGACGCACCTGTGATGAGGACCCATTTTTTCATCGAAGACATTTCAATGTGGATGTTGATCATTTCAAATTCTGATTTCCCGCACCAAAAATATTCTGCGGATCGAAACTCGTTTTAATCTCCTGTCTCCACTTCAAAGCCGTTTCGGACATAATATCGGGCAAAAATGCCTGGCGAATTTTGCCGACGCCGTGATGATGCGAAAGCGAACCCCCCGAACGCAGGATTTCTTCTCGGGCGACGTTTTCGAGCTCGACATAAAGCGCCGACGGATTCGGAATTCCCTTGTAATAGAAGCCGAAATAAAAATAGATCGCCACGCCCGTTCGATAAACCTGCGTGATTCGGGAAATGACGACAGGTTTACTCGGCAATTCCCGCCTTTTGAATTCTTCGGCCAAAACGCGCCTGACGTTGTCGCAGATCTTCAGGGCGTCACTCCACGCGCAGGAAGTCTCAAAAGATTCGGCGATGATGTAGTGATGGATCAGAAAGTCGCGGATGTAGGCGATGCTGTAAGTGAGTTGATAGCCGCGCCGACCATTTTCGCTGCCGGCTTTCATTCCCCTGTGTTTTTTGGCGATGCGGTACGTTTCGCGTTGCTGATGTTCGACTTCTGCCGAAGTTCCTTCAAACACAAGCGTGCAGGCGACCATCTTTTTCGGCTCGAAACCTTTTAGTTTCGTCACAAAAAATTTTTCGATGTTGCTTTTCAAAACCTTCAAACCGCTCGACGCAGGCTTCAAGGCCATTCCGAACTGAAACTGCAAATTATCGACCAGACGAACCGATGCGGGGGGTGTGGAAGTCAGGGTTAGTTCCTTCATAAATTCGAACCCATCTTCGTAACTCGGAAACAAAACCGAGCCGTAAACCTGCGATTCTGGAAGCGGAAAAAGCTTGACGATGGCCGATGTGATAATTCCCAGAGTGCCTTCCGAGCCGAAGAACAGACGGCGCGAATCCGAACCGACCGATTCACGCGGAACGGGCGTTTTTCGCTCCAATTTTCCATCTGCTGTAGCAACGGTAATGTCTAAAACAATGTCTTCGATGTTTCCGTATTTGTTCTTTTTCATCCCGCTTGCGTTGGTTGCGATCCAACCGCCAAGCGTCGAAAATTCCACACTATCGGGTTCGTGTCCCATCGTAAAATCGTATCTTTCAAGGCTTTTCACGATGTGTCGACCGACCGCGCCTGCTTCGATGCACGCCATCATATTTTCGGGATCAATCCATAAAACGCGGTTCATCCGGCGCATATCCACCGAGACGATCAAGCGTGTTTCGCTCTCCCGACAACGCAAAGCATCCGTCACATTTGTGCCGCCGCCGAACGGAATGAGCGAAACATCATGATCTTTTGCAGCTCTTATTAAATCGGCAACCTGCTGCTCATTTTCGGGATAAATGACCAGATCGGGAATGCGTTTAATGCGGAAATATTTGATGGCGAAAATCTCTTCCTGCGTATGTCCGTGTCCGTGCCTCAGGCGAATTTCGCCGTCCGAACTGATCTGATTTTCGTTCAGGAATCTTTTGACGGCGAACATGAATTCGGGGGATTCGAGAGGCGCGGGAATAGGAGACGGATACGAGGTTTGATGAATGTCCTGGGGGTCAATTTCGACTCCAAGAACATCGCTCACCCAGGGCAGAAGGCGCGGCAATTCCTGTCCGCTCAACTCATAACGATTTCCTTCAATGACGACGTTTCCGCGTTGGTTAATCGCGAATTTGGTGTCCGAAAATCCCCAATTCTCAAAACTTTCAGCCTCATCCGCCGTTATTTTCGGCGGTTCGGGATAGATCCATTTCGGGCTGTCTGATTTCATTTACGATAGCGTATTTAGAGATTGTAATCTTCCGTGGGGTTGAGCAGAACTTTGGCGGTTTGACTGCATTTGGAATGGTTTTATTCCGACGGCTCCGGGTTCAACAGCGTGGTGATGTGGACCGCCTGGAACAGGGCCGCGGACTCCACCTGCGTGCGCAGGGACCGCCGCCTCGGCAGCAGCGTGGTCTCCCCCGGCATCGGAGGCGAGACCACCACCTCGACCAGGCCGGAGTTGATGCGCAGGTTGCCCTTCGGGCACTTGGGCCACAGGGCGTGGAGACCGCGCAGGGCGAGGGGGATGATCACCACGTCCTGGGGGAGGACGGCGAACAGGGCGTGCTGTAAGGGGGGGGATTGAATGTCGAAGGCGACGGTGGTGCCCACGGGATAGGTCAGGCCCGGATACTGGTCCAGCGCCTGAACCAGCCTCTGGGTCGTGGGACCGGCGTCCCGGGAGCGCTCCAGGGTCACGAACCCGTCCACCTCTTCCAGCAGGCGGTCGAACTCCTCCGCGGAGATGCCGAACATCGTCATAGACCAGGACCCGACCTTCACGGCGGGACCGGCGTTCGCCAGGCGGGTGCGCGCCAGGATCACGCACGGGACCGGCCTCTCCCAGCCCATGGCCGCCAGCAGTTCGGGGGACTGGAACACCTGGTACATGACCGGATGGTCCAGCAGGCTCTGATGCGTGGGCAAAAACAGGATCTTCTTCTTGCCGTCCCGCAGCTCCAGCGCCTCGGCGATCGGAAAGAACTGGGGATCCACAGAGACCTTCACCTGGATGTCAAAGGCCCGCAGGGTGGCCGTCCCCCACGCCAGGAAATCCTCCCAGGCCCTCCCCTTCCGCTGGGCCGCGTCCAGAGACGACCCGGCCAGCTTCAGTTTGCGCCGTCCCATCCGCCACGAAGAGGCCACCCATCGACCGATCCGGAAGGCCCGCCGCCAGGGGGTGAAATCGCCCCTCTTGCCCACGTGCGGGTACTCCAGAAACCGGCCCCTCACCCGGCCAGCCAGCAGGGGAGGCAGGGCCAGTTCCCGGACCTCCCCGGCGTCCTCGCCCGCCCCTCCCCCGGCCCGCCTGACCAGCCGGTTGGCCGAGGCGATCAGCCGTTTCGCCAGGTCGGTCATGTCGCGGGTCAGGTAGGTATACTGGTGCCCGTACCAGTAGCCGATGGGCTTCAGGTGATCGGGGTTCTCCCGATGGGCCTGAAAGAACTCCACCATCATGGCCTGGGCCCCGTGGAGGTCCCTCCGGAGCGCGTCGAGCGAGGGCCTGTCGATGCGGCCATCGGAACGTTCGAGATGGTACAGCAGGAGATCGGCGTCGGTGATCACCTTCCAGACCGAGCTCCCGAACCAGGCGAAGTTGGTGTAGGTGTTGTAGCGGGTCGAAAGGAACTCCCCGGCCGCGATGTAGTCCAGCGTGCCCTGCGCGACCTCCTGCAGCAGGTCGCGCAGGGGGGCCTCTGCCGTGCCCCCGTCCAGGGCGTAGGCGTAGACCTCGGCCCACCTCGGATCGTCTCCCACGCCCACCGTGGACAGCGCCTCGGCGACGGCCTGGGCGTGCGACAGGGGGGGCCGGGCGATCCGGGCGCGCTGAAGGGCGGCCTCCCCGGCGTCGGAGACGAACGGGTCTCCGTTCGCCAGGGCGTCCAGGTAAAGGCTCTGGTAGAGCTGGAGAAAGGCCCTGGCATCCCCGGCGTCCCTGGCCAGGAACTGCCTCCGGACCTGGTAATAGAGGCGGTTGGCCCGCTGATAGGCCGGCGTGGCGCGCCGGAACTGCTCGTAGGCCTCGGCCAGCCGGCTGTCCCGAAGGCCGGGGACGCCCTCCGAGATGGCGGTGATCAGGCGCACCCGCTCCCGGAGACCCGGAAGGCCGATGGGGCCGGAGGGGCTGCGGCTCGGTGGCCACCGAAGCTGCGCCGGGTCCCAGCCGTCGAAGTATCCCTCGAAACGGGCCACGTCCAGGACCTCCTGGGCCCCCTGATCGTACAGGGCCAGCATCTGCTCCGGGTCCTGGGACAGCTGTTTGTGGAGGGGGAGGAAAGCGGTGTCCTCACGGCGTGCCATAGATGCTCTCTTTCAGGACGTGGCGCTTCAGTCCGGGGATATGAATGTCCTGAATGTATTCCCGCCAGTCGATCCGCGTGACGTCGAAGTTGAAGGTCTTCTGATCCTCCGGGTCCAGACCCAGATACAGGCGACGGGTGTTCGCCGTCTCAAACCGGCATTTCAGGTTGGTGTAGGGGCTGTAGATCTCCGACAGGGCCAGCACCCGGTCCAGCGTGGCCTCCAGCATGGAGACCCTGCGTTTCAGCCGCCTCGACCACGGAAGGCCGGAGAGGTTCTCCATCAGCCACTGCAGGGCGTTGAGCGGGATCTGGTACTTGAGACGGTATTTTCGCCGGAACTGCCCCGGGCTGGGGAAGGACCACCGGTGTACCGGGATCGGCTCCCCCTGCCGGGTCCGCATCGGGTTCTTCAGGAAATATTCGTGAATCAGTTCGAACATCTCCCCCAGCCTCAGCGGGTTTTCCGTGCCCGTGGCGACCTGGTAGACCTGGATATCCCCCCGGCGCGCCCCCGGCAACGCCGCCAGCATGGCATTGACCACCACATCCACGGGGATCACGTCCAGGACAACCGCCGGATCGGCGGGAAAGTCGGACAGTCTCCCCTTGCTGTAGTGGACGATCAGAGGGTCGGCCACCTTCAACCCCTCCAGCCACCCCGGCTCCGGGTCCGCCAGGCTGCTCTCGATGATCGAGGGCCGCACGATCACCGTGGGCAGGTCCCCTCGCATCTTGGCGATCATCTGCTCGCCCATCGCCTTCGTGAGCGTGTAGGCGTCGTGCCAGCCCAGGCTCCTGGCCCGCCGCATCCCCTCATCCACCAGACGCCGATGGAGCCAGCGGTGGCGCGCCGCCTCCATCAACGTCTCCATCCGCCGCGCCGAGATCGCCCGGCCGTTCTGTTTCCGGATCGACCGTTGGAACGCCCCCTGCGCCTCCGGGAGCCGAGACGCCTCCTGGACGTGTCGGGTGAACGCGAGGATGCGCTCGATCTCCCGGTCCAGATCGTAGTCCCCTCCCCCCATCCCTAGCCGGTGCGCCACCGTCTCTCCGGGCAGGATCGGCGCCTCCCGAACGCTCCCCGACAGCTTTCCGCTCACGTAGGCCGTGGAGACGTGCAGCAGGATCGCCTCCCGACACGCCCTCGCGAACTCGACGATTCGCCCGATCCCCAGGGTGTTGGATTGAAGCGCCTGATCCACCGGCTCGTCGAACACCACCGTCCCCGCGATGCTGATCACGACCTGGACCTCCCCGGTCAGCCGGTCGTAGGTCTCCGCGTCCAGGCCGAGGCGATCCAGGGTCAGGTCCCAGGCCACGGCAGCCACCTTCTCCTGCACGAACGCCTGAAACCCGGCCCCGTGCCGCGTCCGCAGCCGGTCGAAGGCATTCGACTGGAGCACCTCCCGATCCAGCCTCTCCTCCGCCGACACCACCGTCCGGTCAGGCCGCCGCCTCGGGCGGATCGGCAGATAGAGCCGCCCGACCTCCGGGGCGCTGAACAGAATTTTCTCCACCAGCCCCTTGGCCACGAAGCCCGTTGAGCCGGTGATGAACAGTGTCTTGCCGCGCAAAAAATCAGCGATCTTGGTCATAGAATCAAAGTCATATCCGCAGATGGGCGCTGAGGGACGCAGATGATTTTCTATCTGCGCATATCTGCGTCATCTGCGGATTATCTTGTGGCAACTCTCCTGCTCTTCTGCAACTCCGGGATCTCAAACCGACGGACCTTCCGTGTGGAGGTCTTGGGGAGTTCCTCTTCCCGCACCACGAGGGTCCGGATGCGCTTGTAGTCCGCCATCTGCGCGTTCAGGGCGCGGAACTCCTCCCGCACCGCCGTCTCCATCTCCGTCCAGGAATAGGCCGCCCCGCGCGCGGCCCCCATCTGCTCGAACTGCTCCCGGTCAGGGACCAGGATGGCCCCGATTTCCTCCCCCCCGCCGTCCTCCTCCGGGATGCCGTAGACCAGCGACTCCAGGACGAGTGGGCTGGTGTTCAGGACCGTCTCGATCTCCTCCGGGTAGACGTTCTTCCCCCCCCGCGTCACGATGACGTTCTTTAGCCGTCCTGAGATGTACAGATATCCGTCCTGGCTGAACCGGCCCAGGTCCCCGGTGTGGAACCACCCGTCCCGGAGGACCTCCGCCGTCATCTCCGGCTGGTTGTAGTAGCCCCGCATCACCACGTCCCCCCGCGCCACGATCTCCCCCACCCCGTCGCGATCTTCGCCGTCGATGCGCACCTCCACGCCCGGGACCGGAATCCCCACCGAGTCGTGCCTCGGTCGCTCCGCCGGGTTCACCGTGAGCACCGGCGACGTCTCCGTCAGCCCGTAACCCTGCACGAAGGAGATGCCGAGATCCTCGAACCCCTGCGGGATCGAGGCCGGAAGCGGAGCCCCCCCGCAGATGAACAGCCGCATCGTCCCCAGCCCGGCCTTCGCCCGAAGCCCCCGGAACACCGTCCGCCCGATCCTCAGCCCCAGCCCGGCGCGCAGCCCCTTCACCATCCCCATCATCCCCCGGAACATCACCTGCACCGGCAGCGGTTTCTGGCTCACCCCGCGCAGGATGCCCGCGTGGAGTTTCTCGTAGAGCAGGGGCACGCCCAGCATCGCCGTCACGCCCGTGTTCCGCATGTCGTCCAGCAGGTCCCGAGACTTCAGGCTCCGGGCGTAGGTCACCGTGGCCCCTGCGTCGATCGGACAGATCAGCCCGCCCGTGCATTCAAACGCGTGGTGCATCGGCAGGACCGACAGGAAGATGTCCTGCGAACCGAGACGAATGACCTGCTGTGCCCCGCGCGCGTCCGTCAGGATGTTCCGGTGGGAGAGCATCACCCCCTTCGGCCTCCCCGTGGTCCCTGACGTGTAGATGATCGAGGCCACGTCGTCGGGCGCGGACTCGTCCGGCTCCGCCATCGGCGTCCCGGCCCCCATCACCTCGCCCCAGTCATCCATGGAGATGACCCGTTCCACCCCCGCCATCTCCCGGACGGACGCCGCGAATTTCTCCGAGACGATCACCACCTTCGCCCCCGCGTCCTGCACGATCGCCGCGATCTCCGGCGGCTTCAGCAGCGCGTCGAGCGGCAGAGCGATCCCCCCGCACGCCTGCGCCGCGAAGTAGGCCACGGCCCACTCCGGCCGGTTCTCTGCCAGCACCCCCACCCGGTCCCCGGCCCGGATGCCGATCCCCCTCAACCCCCCGGCCAGGGCCGCCACCTGCCGCCCCAGCTCTCTGTACGTGAGCCTGTGATAGCCGTCCTTACGCCAGATCTGGAGCGCCACCTTGTCGCCCAGGGCAGCCGCCCTCCGGGCCACCATCTGCGGAATGATCAGTTCATCTTGCATGATATAGCCCTTACCTCAAAATGCGCCGACCAAATTTACGTGCAATCCTCCGTCTTGTCAAGCCTATACGCCCTTCTGACGCCTGTTAGAGTCCGTACGAAAATCCCATCCGGGCTTCAAGCGGCTGCGAAGGCGATGGACTGCGTTACGCTCAGTCGCCGCATCTGCTTTGAAGATGCGCCTCCTTCGCAAGCCTTGCCCATCGCCTTCTCGCTCGCTTTCGGGCCTCAGAGCGAATTTCCGTACGGACTCTTACCCCAGATGATACACCTCCTCCATCCGCGCCCACCACTCCCCCGGCCTCGCCTCCGGGACCGGCTCCTGGAACCCGTCCATCAGCTTCTGCCACGCCGCGCACCTCGGGTCCTCCAGGTAAGAGGCGAAATCCGTGTCCCAGGTGAACCCCTCCTCCGTCACGGCGTACATGAACAACCGTTGTCCGATCAGAAAGATGGTCATCTCCCGGATGCCGATACGCTTCAGTCCGGCCTCCACCTCCGGCCAGACCCGCCGATGGTGCTCCTTGTAGACCTCGAGGGTCTCCGGCTTCAGGTTCAACGTCAATCCGTATCGCCTCACGGCAAACCCTCCTGTGAAACATTGACTTTCCTGTCCCCATACTCTATATTTGCCTGAGGGATATATATTAGCGGGACCGTTCCACGGTGTCAAGTCTTTTCGTGGGGAATCCCGTCCATGCACGTCCTGAAAGTTGCGCGGGAGGGCAGGACATTGAGACAAAGACCGATGAGGGCCGGCGCTCTGCTGCTGATGCTCGTGATCGCCGCCCTGGCCGGCGGATGCGGGAAGAAGGACGTATTCGCCTCCAAAGAGGGGGGGTTCTCCGTTGAAACCTCCAGCGTCCCAAAACAGAAGAAAGAGACCGTGCCGACGCTGGATGGACCGGTGGACGTCTACACCCTGACGTTCGAGATACAGAACCCCGCCCTCGAATACTGGATCGTCTACATCGACTATCCTGAGGCCACCGTCCGCCAGAAAGGTCCGGGCCAGCTTCTGAAAGAGGCGCGCGACGGCAGCGTGGACAATGTACACGGCAGGCTGCTGAAGGAGCGGGACATCTCTCTGGAAGGCTATCCGGGGAAGGAGATCGAATATGAGGGGGAGGGCGCTGAGGAGGACATCTACAAATCCAGGATGTATCTGGTCAAACAGCGGATCTACGTCATCCTGGTGACCGCGCCCAGGAATGGCGCCTCCGAGCACGCGGACAAGTTCCTCAACTCCTTCAAGTTGATGTAAAAAGATGGAGGTCAGAGAAGAACAGGAATGAGGAATGGGGAGTGAAGGGCGGCCCTCGATCCTCACTCCTCGATCCTCACCCCCGTCTTTTCCTTTCCCGACCCCTGGCCCCCGACCCCTGATCCCTGTTTTCTCTATTTTTGTAAGGAGCACATCGTGACCGAGACTCCCCTCAACGGCATCCACTTCATGCTCCCCACCCCCTTTACGGAGGGCGGCGAGGTCGATCTCGCCTCTTTCTCCAGGCTGGTCGCGTGCGCGGCAAATGCCGGATGCCGGGGCGTGGTCTGCCTCGGCGTGATGGGCGAGGCCCCCCGGCTCACCGAGTCCGAACGCGCGCAGGTGATGGAGGCCGTGATCCGGGCCTCAGGGGATCGCCTGACCGTCACCGTCGGCGTCAGTTCCGAGAGCCACCCGGTCGTCGCCGAGCGCACACGGGCCGCGCAGGCCGCCGGCGCCACCGCCGTGATGGTCGCCCCGGCCCGTCTGGCCAGGCCCAATCCCGACGTGACCTTCGGCTACTACGCGGCGGTCGAGGCCGTGACCGGGGTCCCCATCGTGGTCCAGGACCTCCCCGCCGAGACCGGCGTCCACATGGACCCGGCCTTCATCGCCCGCCTGAACGCCGAACTCCCCCACGCCAGATATCTCAAACTGGAGGACCCCCCCACACCCCCCAAGATCACCCGCGTGCTGGCCCTCACCGGCTCCAAAATGGGCATCTTCGGCGGCCTGGGCGGGGCCTTCCTGTTCGAGGAGTTGCGCCGGGGCGCCATCGGCACCATGACCGGCTTCGCCTATCCGGAAGTGCTCGTCCGGGTCCACCGTCACATCGTCAAAGGCGAGGTCGAAAAGGCCCGCGAGCTATTCTACCAGTGGCTCCCCCTGATCCGCTACGAGAACCAGACCGGCATCGGCCTGAGTGTCCGCAAGCACATCATGGCCCGACGCGGCCTGCTCTCCTCCCCCGCCGTGCGCCCCCCCACGCCGGCCATCGACCGGGCGACGCAGGAGGAACTGGAGGATATGCTCAAGGCATTCAATTCGCTTACAATTAAGGTAACCGTACAGTTGGGTTGAGTAGGATTTTTGCTGTTTGACTGCATTTGTGGATGACTTGGGCCGATTATTGAAAAAGAGGATCAAGCAGTCAACATCTGCGATTTGTTTGAAACAGGAGTTTGAGATGTCTCCCGGCCTTCCCCC
>SICM01000144.1 GCA_009694805.1 Candidatus Latescibacterota bacterium | reverse complement strand
GACTACAAGCAGATCCGGTGCATCAACATCGCCAAGCGGGGGATGCTGGCGCTGAACACGGAGTTCATCGGGATGGGGGAGTTGCGGGCGGACGTGGACCACAACCGGATCGGTCACCTGGACGTGTGTGGGATCGCCGGGATAGGGGTCTTCTATCTGCTGGTGAAGCGGGGACTGGATGTGTTGCTGTCGCACGGTCACGCGGATCACCGCCGGGTGGCGATGACGGGGCTTTCGGGCGGGGGCTGGCAGACGGTTCTGCTGTCTTCTCTGGATGAAAGGATCACGGTCTCGGTTCCCGTGGCCGGCCACTCCCCGGTCTGGCAGCGCACCGGCTGCGTCTCGGACATCGGGGATCTGGAGCAGGTTCCGTCGGATCTCTGCACGGTGACGGACTTCGACACGCTGACGGCGCTGCTGGCCCCGCGCCCCACGCTGCTGATCTACAACCGGAACGACGACTGCTGCTTTCAGACGAAGCGGACCCGCAAATCCATTTACGAGCCGGTGAAGCCTGTTTTTGCGCTTCTGGGAGGGGACCGGAACCTGGGGTTTCACGACAACGTGGACCCCGGCACGCACAATTACGAGAGTGACAACCGGAGCCAGTTTTACAAATTTCTCAATCAGCACTTCGATCTGAAGACGCCGGGGGAGGACCTGCCCTGGCAGGGGGAGTTGCAGACGGAGGAGGCGCTTCGGGTGGGACTCCCTCTGGATAATGCGACGTTGCTTTCGCTGGCGACTCAGGCATCGCGGGAGATCCGGAAGGGGAGGCAGGCCGGGAGGTCGAGGGGATCTGCTGCGGAGATGCGGAAGCGGTTTGCGTCCGCCATCCAGTTGCCGGAGTGTTCCGTGACCTCGCAGGTCGTGGGCAAGCCGCGCACGGTCAGAGGGGTTACGGTGCGGCAGATCGTGCTTCGCGTGGATGACACGTGGAGTCTGCCTGTGACGGAGTTCAGTCCTTCGCGGCCGGAGGGGGTGGAGGTGATCGTGGGGGACGGGGGGCGCCGGAGTGCGGGACATCTGGCGCGGTCTGCGATGGCGGCGGGCCGCCGGGCGCTGGTCGCTGACCTGTTGGGGACCGGGGAGGCGGCTGCATCGTGGCAGTATTCCATGATCCTGGCGTCCACGGGGGAGCGTGCGCTGGGCCTTCAGGTGGGGCAGTTGAACGCTTTGATGGCGTGGGCCTGCAAGCAGTACCGGGTTTCCGCCGTGCATCTGACGGCGTCGGGTCAGGTGATGCCGGTGGTGGCGCTGTCTGCGGCGGCGCTGCATCCTGGCCGGGTGCGCTCGCTGGCGACGGGTAATCTGATGGATTCACTGCATCGCCTGATCGACTGGCCCGTGCCCTACGCAAACGTCGCACCGCTGTTCTGTTTCGGTCTGCTGAAGGCCTTTGACATTTCGGACCTGATCGCGCTGTCTGCGCCGGTCCCGATCCAGGATGGCCACCGGGGTCCGTTGCGATGAAAATTATTTCATCGCAGAGATCACAGAGAACGCAGAGAAAAAGAAGAGGAATTGCAAAATGCAAATTGTAAAATGCAAATTGTAGCAGGAGGGGATTTTTGATGCGACTGAGTTGCAGCGTCTCGGCCTGTCCGACGCTTCGTCTGCCCGAGGCCCTGACGTTCGTGAAAGATGCCGGGTTCGACGGGATTGTACTGTTTCGGGACCGGACGGAGAGCACTCCGGTCCACCCCGATTTTTCCGTGCGGATGGTCCGGGAACACCTGCAGGCCGCCGGCGTCCGGCTGGCAGGGTTCAACATCCGCAATCTGACCGGCATGAAGGCGGACTCCAACGAGCGGCGGCTGGATTACAACCTGAACCAGCTCCGCTGGGATATCCATCTGGGGCGCGCCCTGGGGCTGAAGCACGCGAACCTGAGCGGCGGCGAGCGGACGGAGGAGAATCTTCAGGATGTGATCGAAGGGGTGAACAAGCTGCTGGAGGGCCTGCCGGCGGACTTTGAGTTGAACCTGGGCAACTGTCCGGGGAACCGGCTGAAGGGGGGCGCGGACTTTCAGGCCGTGATGCCGCACGTGGGGCCCCGTACGAAGGTCCTGCTGGATACGGGGAACCTGCTGGCTGCTGGCGAGGATGTCGCGGGGTTTTCGGAGGCGTTTGTGGACCGGATCGGGATGGTCCACCTGAGGGACCAGAAAGGGGATCAGCAGGTTCCCTTGGGGGAAGGAGATCTGCCGCTGGAGGGCCTGCTCAAGACCTTGAAGCGGGCAGGGTATCGGGGGGATCTGGTGATCGCTCTGGAACCTGTGGAAGGCCAGGACATGCTCCCGGCGGTCCGGGCAGCGCGGGAACGGGTGGAGAGGGTGTTGGGTCAATTGTAGGGGCGGGTTTGAAACCCGCCCCTACCGTATCCGGTCACGGGCCTTCGATCCCGTCCCAGTGCGTCCACATGTCGTCCGGGGTCTCGAACATGATGTCGTCCACGTCCTTCCGACGCAGGCGGCTGATGAGGGCCATGCGGATGTTGCGCCCGCAGTTGGGGCTGGCCGAGTGCGAGAGCCGATAGTGCCAGAAGACGAGGGTGCCGGGAGGACCTGTGATGCTGAGTCCCTCCCCCAGGTCGAACGGCGCTCCGCCGCCTTTGAGGCTCAGGAGGGAGTGGGTCTTGAAGTATTCGGCCCACCTCCGGTGGGTGCCGGGCCAGACGGTGAAGCCCCCCTCCCGCTCGCCGACCGCGCCCAGATAGAGCGTCGTACAGACCGTGCACGCGCCCACAGTCCCTTCGGGCACGCCGTTGGTGGGGGTGTAGTAGCCATCCAGGTGCCCCCCGGGGGGCTTCCATTCCTGGTCGGGGTCGGGGAAATTGAGCTGAGGGGCGGCGCCGCCGCCTCGGACCAGCCTGTCCTTGCCCACCAGTTCCTCGGCCATTTCGAAGACAGGGGCTTCGTAGAGCGTGGCCTTGACGGTGTCGTTCTGGCCGCAGGGCACGACGCGATACCCCTTCTTGATCCAGGTGGCGGGGTCGTTCCGGTCGACGTCCTTCATGTGCTCCCAGATGACGTCCAGGGCGCTGGAGATCATGCGTTCCGGGACCACGTCATTTTTGACGAGATAGCCGTGTTCCTTGAAGAAGGTCTTGTCCTGGGCGGTCAGGTGTGGCATGGGTGGAGGGCTCCTTTCTGTGCGTCGGGGCAGGAGGACCGAGAGATGGAATCTGAATCAGAACTCCCTAAAAATAGGGGATCGCGTTGCGATGCGCAAGCGTTTCTTCGCGGCCCTGAGGTCTGGTATCCATCTTGCCTATAAGGCTGTTTTAAGTTATATTCTTGAAGCGGGCTCACGATCTGTAAAATCCTCACGCATCCCCATTCCGGAGGCTACGAGCAATCATGGCAGATGAGATCACCCTGAGGGCAGAGGAGGACGAGGACGAGGACGAGGACGAGGACGAGGAAGAAGAGGAAGAAGAAGAGGAGGAGGAAGAAGAGAAAAAAGGCAAGAAAGACAAAAAGGACCGGGCCTTCGACGGCGACCTGGGCAGGAGCCTGATGAAGTCCCGCACCATCATGCTGACCGACGGCATCGATTCCAAGATCGCCACCCGTATCACAGCGCAACTGCTCATCCTGGACCAGCAGGACCCCGAAAAACCCATTCGAATGTTCATCAACTCGCCGGGTGGGCACGCGGACAGCGGGTTTGCCATTTATGACATGATCCGGTTCGTCCGCGCTCCGGTCAAGGCCGTTGTGGCTGGCATGGCGGCCAGCGCCGCTGCGCTCATCCTGGCTGCGCCGAAGAAGGAGAACCGGTTCGCCCTGCCGAACTCCCGCATCCTCATCCACCAGCCGCTGGTCGGCGGGTTCGGGGGCGTGGCGACGGACATCAAGATCGCCGCCGAGCAGATGATCAAGATGAAAGAACGGATCAACCGCATCCTCGCCGAGGCCACGGGCCAGCCCCTCAAGAAGGTGCAGGACGATGCGGACCGAGACTTCTGGCTCTCCGCCGAGGAGGCCATTGAATACGGCATGATCAGCAAGATCGTCCGGAATTTCAGTGAGATCGAGTAGTCCCCCTTCCTCCCCCGGTACTGGCTAAAAGCTCCTGGCCCCCCTCCCTCCCCCATGTATGGGGGAGGGAGGGGGCAGGGGGTAGGTGGGGTCTGACCCCATTCCAAAAGGGGCAACCCCAGAGGGTTGCCCCTACTACTGCAAACTGCAAACCGCTTTACGCTTTTTCCGCGTGTATCTCCTTCCACTGCCTGTCCATCCGGTAGACGAACGCCAGAATTTCAGCGACGACGCGGTAGAGTTCCACCGGAATCTCCGAGCCGACATCGAGGCGGGCCAGGACCTCCACGAGGGAGGCGTCCTCGTGGATCGGGATGCCGGCCTCCTTCGCCAGGGCGATGATCTTCTCCGCGACCAGGCCGCGTCCGGCGGCGGTCACGCGGGGTACCACGTCTGTGTCGCGCCGGTAGCGCAGGGCCGCGGCGGCCTTGCGATGGGATGTCGCGTCTCGTTTGTTGTCCATTTTTATGCCTTGAACCGCCTCAAGCGCAGGGAGTTCGTCACCACGGACACGGAGCTGAAGGCCATCGCCGCCGAGGCGAGAACGGGGTGGAGGAGCAGGCCGGTGAAGGGGTAGAGGACGCCGGCGGCGACGGGGATGCCGACGATGTTGTAGGCGAACGCCCAGAAGAGGTTCTGGCGGATGGTCCGCATCATCCGCCTGGAGAGGGCTATGGCAGCGGGGACGCCCCGGAGGTCTCCGGACATCAGCGTGATGTCAGCGCTCTCCGCAGCGATGTCGGTCCCTGTTCCGACGGCGATGCCCACGTCCGCTTCGGCCAGGGCCGGGGCGTCGTTGATCCCATCCCCCACCATCCCCACCCCGCGCCCTTCCGCGCGAAGCGCGCGCACCTGCTTCGCCTTATCCTGGGGGAGGACTTCGGCCAGGACGTTCGTGATCCCCACCTCCCTGGCCACGGCCCCGGCCACCCGGCGGTTGTCCCCTGTGAGCATGGCGACTTCCAGCCCCATCTCCCGGAGCCGGGAGATGGCGGCCCTGGCCTCCGGTTTGACCTCGTCCGCGATGCCGACGAGCCCGGCGGCCTGGCCCTCGACGGCGATGAACACGGCGGTCCGCCCCTGCCCCCACAGGGTCTCTGCCTGCGTGGCCAGGGCATCGACCTCCACGCCGCGCTCCTCCATCAGCCTGCGGTTTCCGACCAGCACACGCCGGCCCTCCACGGTCGCTTCGACGCCGTGCCCGGACAGGGATTGAAACGTCTGCGGCTCTGCGAGGAGGACCTTGTTTGTCTCCGCCTTTCGGACAATGGCCTGTCCGAGCGGGTGTTCCGACCGCCGCTCGGCAGAGGCAGCGATACTGAGCAGCTCTTCGGTCTTCACGCCCGGCGCGGGGAGGAGGTCGGTCACCTCCGGCTTTCCCCGCGTGATCGTCCCGGTCTTGTCCAGGACGATGGTAGAGACCCGCCCCGCGGCCTCCAGGGCCTCCCCGTTCTTGATCAGGATGCCCAGCTCCGCGCCCCTCCCGGTCCCGACCATGACCGCCGCAGGCGTGGCCAGACCGAGGGCGCACGGGCAGGCAATGATGAGCACGGAGATGAAATTGACGAGCGCGAATGACAGGCCGAGGTCCGGTTTGATCAGGTACCAGATGAGAAAGGTCGCGACAGCGATGCCGAACACGGCCGGGACGAAGACGGCGGCGATGCGGTCTGCCTGCCGCTGCACCGGGGCTCTGGACCCCTGCGCCTCCCGGACCAGGCGGACGATCTGCGACAGGGCCGTGTCCGCGCCCACCCTCGTGGCCCGGTAGACGAAGCTGCCCGTCCGGTTGATCGTCCCGCCTGTGACTTCATCATCCGGCTCCTTCTCCACCGGCAGGCTCTCTCCCGTGAGCATCGACTCATCCACGGCAGACGACCCCTCCACGACCAGGCCGTCCACCGGGAGGCGCTCACCGGGCCGGACCACGACCTCGTCTCCGACGCGCATGTCCTGGACCGGGACATCCCTCTCCGTCCCTTCTCTCCTGATACGGGCAGTCTTTGGCCGGAGGCCCATCAGTCGGCGGATGGCCTCGGACGCCCGCCCTTTCGCACGCGCTTCCAGCAGGCGGCCGAGGAGGATCAGGGCGATGATCATCGCCGTGGTGTCGTAATAATAGTGTACCAGCGACGCTGAGGAGGGCCAGGGCCCGGACGAGGCGGTCTGGACGTGGTGCGTGACCTGCTCGAAGGCCTCCGGAAAGAAGGTGGCGGCCGCGCTGTAGAGGTAGGCCGCTGACGTGCCGACGGCGATCAGGCTGTTCATGTCCGCGGTCCCGTGCCGCAGGGCCGTCCAGAAGCCGGTCAGAAAGCGCCAGCCGCACCAGAAGAGGACCGGGGTGGTCAGGAGGAACATCAGGAGGCCCGCTTTTCGGTGCGGGATCAGTTCCAGGCCGGGGATATGATCCCCCAGGCTCAGGGCCATCACCAGCGCGGACAGGGCGGCGCTGACGACGAAGCGACGTCTCAGGCTTCGGTAGGCGCTCGCGCGCTCGGCCTGTTCCTCGTCTTCCCCCCCCTCTCCCTCCACCACCCGCGCGACCCTGTAGCCCGCCGCAGCAACTGCTTTTTTGAGGGGCTCTACGTCCACGCCTACCCCCCGCACCGTGGCCGTCTCCGCCGCGAAGTTCACGGTCGCGTCGGCCACGCCTTCGACGCCCTTGAGCGCCTTCTCCACCCGCGCCACGCAGGCCGCGCAGGTCATTCCCTGGATGGCGAGGGTGACGGAGGCCGGCGGGGGCGACGGCTCCCGGGCATCCCGGGGAGGGGAAGGGATCGGGACGGGCTCGGTCGCGGCATCGGGGTTCATCCGCAGGTCATCCTTTCAAGTTTTCGTCCAGAAAGGCATAGGCCATCTCTTGCTGTTCCTGGAGAAAACTGTGTCCCCGGGTGTGAAGCGCCTGCTTGAATTTGCCCTCCGCTCCCAGGAGGGAGAAGACGGCGGATACCGCGTCCGCCAGGTGGTCGAGGACGGGCCGGGTGAGGGGTTCCTCTTCCACGGTGTAACCCCAGTCATTCAGGGCGACGATGTTCAGGATGGCTCTGGGTGCAATCAATGCCAAGTATTCGTGGAGGTCTATCGGGAAAGGTTTTCCTGCGTGCGCGTAAGGTCTCAGGAAAGGACGCCCCACCCACCAGCCCGTCCGACAGTGGTTGAAAGGATTCATGGACAATCTGGAGGGCCAGTCGCCGCAGTTTGAGACACCCGCCTTGATCCTCGGGTCCAGCGCCATGGCGTGGAGGGTGATCCCTCCCCCCTGGGAGTGTCCTATGGAACCGATTCGCTCAGGGTCCACTTCTTCAAGGGTTTGAAGCAGATCGACGGCGCGGCTCGCGTCCCAGAGGTCTTTCCCTCTGACCGACCACGCGGGATGTCTTTCGTAGAAGGGGGCCGTGTCGAAGGCCCGGAGACCTTTGTAGGCCCGCTCCCCCGCGCTCAACAGGTCATACGCCAGCGTGACGTAGCCCCGCCGGACCAGGTGGAGCGCGTGGGCGCATTCCTGTACGGCAGGGTCGTTGCCGATCCCCTGCTCCTTGCCGAGCGGCGTGGTGCCGTGGATGCTCAGGACAGCGGGCATCCTGCCCTGTCTGTCCCTGGGGATCAGCACGTAGGCGGAGATCTTCTCATCCGGTTCAAGGGAGTAGGCGACCCTGCGCCTCAGGTGGTCTCCGCAGTCCACCTCGTCGATCACCTCCGGCGACAGGGGGCAGGAGATGGCGGGGGCGTGCCCGAGGGTCTGGAGAAAGACCTCACGCAACGCCCCGGCCTTGATCTTCCACTCCTCGACCGTGGCGATCTTTTCGATGCGCGACGGGCCACTCCCCAGGGTCAGGTTTTCACCACCCTTTCGGATGTTCAACAGATCGTCGAAGCTCACCTCGCTGGCCATGTCATCCTCTCAGGCAGGTTAGATTGCTATGAAGGCGACTTTTCATTCTGCCTTCTGTCCCTTCTCTTTCTGGTCCTCCGCCTCCAGGCGCTTCGCGATCTTTTCGAGAATCTTCAGTACCCGGTCGGGGTGCTGGCGATACCAGTCGATCGCCCGCTCGACCTCTCCCTGGTTCGTAGCCTGCGTCCGGAAGAGTTCCACACGCCTCGCCCGCAGGGAGTCGGGAGCGGCCGCGTAGCGCCGGGTCAGGCGTTCCATCCGGACGTAGAGGTCCACGAACCGGTCCTCAGGCATCGGAGGGTCCGAGGAACGACCCGAGCAGCGGAACAGAAGGATGGCCAGGATCGAGAGGCGACAGACCCGCCAGAGAGGGTTCATGTCTCAAAGATACCGCTAAGAGGAGTCCCTGTCAAGACGCCAGATGTCGCGCTGAGAAGAGGCGAGGCAGGATGTAAAACGTAAAATACAGAGGGTGGAGCGCGGGTTTTTCTGTAAAAAATCATTGACAAAAAATGAAAATATCTCTAAATTTTGAAATCTATCATGGAAATTCTTCTTCACCGCCAAACTGGGATATAATCCCTCGTATAAGTTGATATATCTTTGTTGTCCAACAGACACTTACCCCCCGGGGGCCCTCACGGGGTTCAAAAGACCCCTACGGGAAGTGTGTGTGCTCGACAGCGCTCCTTGGCCGCTCAGGTCAAGGAGCGTTCGCGTATAGAGATGACAGGGTGATATTGGGAGGCGCTGTCCTCGCGGACGCTAGTCTGTCGGGCTTTTAGAACCTACCCTCATGCCTCGACAGGAGAGATGCCATGTCCAAGATCGTTAAAGAAGCCCTGACCTTCGATGACGTCATGCTCGTCCCGAGCCGGTCGGAGGTTCTTCCCAAAGACGTGGATGTCAGCACCCGGCTCACCAACCGCATCCGGCTCAACACCCCTCTCATCAGCGCGGCGATGGACACGGTGACCGAGGCGCGGCTCGCCATCGCCATGGCCCAGGAGGGGGGGATCGGGATCATCCACAAGAACATGTCGATTGAGGATCAGGCGGGCGAGGTGGAGAAGGTGAAGCGGTCGGAGAGCGGCATGATCGTGGACCCGATCACCCTCTCCCCGAAGGACCTGATCTACAAGGCCCTGGAACTGATGCGGCAGTTTCGCATCTCCGGCGTCCCGATCGTCGAGGCGGGACGCCTGGTGGGCATCCTGACCAACCGCGACCTCCGGTTCGAACGCCACCTCGACCAACCCATCGAGAGCGTGATGACGAAGGAGCACCTCGTGACCGCCCGCCTGGGGATCTCGCTGGACGAGGCCAAGGACATCCTTCACCGGAACCGGATCGAGAAGCTGCCCGTCGTGGATGACCGGGGGATGCTCAAGGGGCTGATCACCGTGAAGGACATCGAGAAGAAGATCCGGTACCCCAACGCCTGCAAGGACGGCCTGGGCCGGCTCCGGGTGGGCGCGGCCATCGGCGCGAGCCGGGATGCGGACCAGCGCCTGGAGGCCCTCCTGGAGAGGAGCGCGGACGTCATCGTGATCGACTCGGCCCACGGGCATTCCCAGGGCGTCCTCCAGACCGTGGAACGCATCCGGAATCGCTATCCCGATCTCGACATCATCGCGGGGAACATCGCCACGGCGGAGGCCGCTGAGGACCTGATCCGGGCCGGCGCGGATGCGATCAAGGTGGGCATGGGACCTTCGGCCATCTGCACGACGCGGGTCGTGGCGGGCACCGGGGTCCCGCAGATCACCGCCGTGCTGGACTGCGCGGAGGTCGCCGAGAGACACAACATCCCGGTGATCGCGGACGGGGGCATCACGCAGTCGGGGGACATCCCGAAGGTCCTGGCCGCGGGCGCATCCTCCGTGATGATCGGTTACCTGTTCGCCGGGACGGACGAGAGCCCCGGCGAGATGGTCATCTACCAGGGCCGGACGTTCAAGGTGTATCGCGGCATGGGGTCTCTGGCGGCGATGGAGCAGGGGAGCAAGGACCGTTACTTCCAGGGGGATGAGGAGCCGTCCAAGCTCGTGCCCGAAGGGATCGAAGGCCGGGTCCCCTACAAGGGGTCGCTGTCGGGCTACATCTATCAGCTCATCGGCGGCCTGCGGGCCGGCATGGGCTACTGTGGTGTGCGGACGGTTGAAGAGTTGCGGAAAGACGGGCGGTTCGTGAAGGTCACACACGCGGGCATCCGGGAGAGTCATCCGCACGACATATCCATCACGAAGGAAGCGCCGAACTACAGGCTGGAGTAGGGGCGCCCCGTCGGGTCGCCCCTACTTCTGAATCTTTTATGCTTGACCTCGAAACCATCCGGGCCGAGTTCCCGGTGACGCGCACGTGGGTCTACCTCAACCACGCCGGGATCGCGCCCATCTCCCGGCGTGTCCGCCGGGCCGTGCAATCCCTCCTGAACGACGTGGAGGAGAACGGCATGGTGAACCACGCGGCGTGGACGGAGGTCGTCCGGAAGGCGCGCCGGTCGGCGGCGCGGATGCTGAACGCCCACCCGTCCGAGATCGCCTTCGTCAAGAACACGACGGAGGGCATCCTGATCGTGGCCAACGGCATCCGGTGGCGGCGAGGGGACAACGTCGTGATCGCCGAGAAGGAGTTTCCGGCCAATGTGTATCCCTGGCTGAACCTCGAACGGAAGGGGGTGGAGGTCCGGTTTGCGCAGGAGGCCGAGGGGTGCATCCTCATCGAGGCGGTGGCCCGGCAGATCGACGGCCGGACGCGGGTCGTCTCCCTCAGTTCCGTAGCCTTTGCCACGGGCTACCGGAACGACCTGGACGCCCTCGGGGCCCTGTGCCAGGAGCGCGGCGTCCTGTTCTGCGTGGACGCCATCCAGAGCCTGGGCGCGCTCCCGATCGACGTGGATCGGTCCCGGATCGACTTCCTGTCGGCGGACGGCCACAAGTGGCTGCTGGGGCCGGAGGGGGCGGGGGTCTTCTACTGCGGCCGGTCCGCCATGCGGAAGATCGACGTGGCGGGTCTGGGCTGGGGGGGCGTGGTCAACCCGACGGACTTTCTGACCTACGACACGACGCTTGTCCCGACGGCGGAGCGGTTTGAGTCGGGCACGCTCAACACGGCGGGGATCTACGGCCTGCGCGCCGCGTTCGACCTGCTCCTGTCCGTCGGCATCCCCGAGGTCGAGGCCCGTATCCTGGGCCTGACCGACCGGCTCTGCGACGGCCTCCGGCAGAAGGGGTATCGCGTACACAGCCCTCGCGGGCCTGCGGAGAAGTCGGGGATCGTGATGCTCTCGCACGAGCGACACGGAGCGGAGGACCTGTTCCAGCATCTTCGGACGCATCAGATCGTGGGCGCGGTCCGGGACGGCAAGGTCCGCCTTTCGCCGCATTTCTACAACACGGAGGAGGAGATCGACCGGGTGGTGGAGGTGTTGCCGGGTTAGTTGGAAAAGGAGGTCTTTTTGCCGATCACGCGCGCGCTGCTCATTCGACACGGAGAGACGGACTGGAACCGAGATGCCCGCATTCAGGGGCAGCTCGACATTCCGCTGAACGAGGCAGGCCGGGCTCAGGCCCGCAGGCTGACGGAGCGATTGCGCGACGAGGGGATTGAGGCCGCTTATTCCAGCGACCTGGTCCGTGTTTACGAGACCGCTGAGATCGCGCTGGCGGGCTCCGGGCTTCCGATTCATCGTACCACAGATGTCCGAGAGGTGTCCTTCGGGGTGTGGGAGGGGAAGCGCTGGGTTGACGTGGAGCGGGAATTTCCGCAGGAGGTTTTGCACTACCGGCAGAATTACGGCCACTCTGCGCCTCCCGGCGGGGAGAGTCTGACGGCCCTCCGCCGGAGGTCGGTTGCGGCGTTCCAGCGCATCGTCGGAGATCACCGGGGGCAGACCGTGGTCCTGTTCTCGCACGGAGGCCCGTGCCGGGCGATCCTGGCGGAGGTCCTGGGGCTCGATGTCACAATGTCGAGACGGTTTGGCATGAGCAATGCCTCGGTCCATGTCGTGGAGGTGGACGAGGGGGAGGCGCGGATTACCCTGTTGAATGACACGGGCTATCTGAATGGGACGGGAGCGCCTCTGAGCGTGTTTGAGGCGCGGAGGGGGGATGAATCAGATGAATCAATTGGATCATAAATTTATAGAGACTGTAGCAACAGAATGGAGCCCAAGTCTTGGCTCATCGGCATAATAGCCGGATTCCCGTGGTTGTTACGGAAAGACGCCGAATAGAGTCTATTACATCCGTGCCGAAGCCCATACCAAGGCCAGATTAGCCCATGAAATCGCTCC
>SICM01000143.1 GCA_009694805.1 Candidatus Latescibacterota bacterium | reverse complement strand
GGGAGTCGGTATGTGGAGCGGATGATGACGGTCGTGGCCACCCTGAGGCAGCAGAAGCGCAATGTGCTCGATTACCTCACGGCTGCCTGCGAGGCGCACCTGAGGGGGGAGACACCTCCCTCACTGCTCCAGACCATCTGAACGGTTACTAAAAATCAACAGTCTAAAGTTAAGTGTAAGGGTTCATTTGTGCTGTGAGGCGAGTCACAAATGTACTGTGAGATGAGTCACAAAAAGAGGACAATATGCTCCGCGCCGACGGAGGGAAGGGTATTAGACGGAGGGCATTTTGAGGATGTGTACAGGCTCTCCTCCCCGAATCCCGAAGGAAGCGCTCGCATCCCCGCTGTTGACCGAAATCTCCAGTTCACCCCCGCTGCCGAAGATCGCCAGGGGTGCGCCGGGCGGGACCGCGTCATAGCTGTCGGAGAGGACGGTCAGTCGGATGGAGCGGGTCGTGACCTCGAAGGGGCCCGCGCCGACGAAGGCCCGGAAGTCGGGCTCCAGGATGTTCGTGATGGCGTTTCCGAACCGGTCGATGTGGATCACGCTGCCGGTCATGACGTGGCCTGAGAGGGTGGGTTTGAGGTCGGGGATCTGGACCCGGTCCGGGGCAGGAGGGCCGAGGGCGGAGAGGGAGAGGCCCTGCGCGAGGCGCGCGGCCGCCGGGGCGAAGAGGTCCCGGCCGTGAAAGGTCCGGCTGATCTCCGGCAGGGCATAGCGCCTCTCCGTGATCTGCACGGCTTCCAGGACGCGCTCACGGACGCCGGCGCGGCTCAGCAGGCCGTTGTCCGGGCCGACGAAGGTGTGACGTTCGGTGCGGACGGCGATGGGCCTGCGCGCCCCGCCCACGCCGGGATCCACCACGGCGAGATGGACCGTGCCCTGGGGGAACCATCGACAGGCGTGGTCGAGGAGATAGGCCCCGGCCCGGATGTCCTGGGGCGGGACTTCGTGCGTGATGTCCACGAGGGTCGCTGAAGGGCAGAGGCTGAGGAGGACGCCTTTCATGGAGGCGACGTAGGCGTCGCGCGTCCCGAAGTCCGTGGTCAGGGTGATGATGACGCCCATGTCAGAACAGTCCCCGCTCCTTGAAACTCAGAAAGGCCTGCTTTCCGACGATCAGGTGGTCCAGGACGTCGATGCCCATGATCTGCCCGGCCTTGACCAGGCGGTCGGTCAGGTCCAGGTCGTCCCGCGAGGGGGTCACGTCTCCGGAGGGGTGGTTGTGGACGAGGATGACGGCGGCGGCGCGTTCCACGGCGGGGGCGAAGACTTCGCGAGGGTGGACCAGGCTCGCATTGAGACTCCCGACCGAGACGTCTTCGCGGTGCAGGACCTGGTTGCGGGCGTTGAGGAGGAGGGCGACGAAGTGCTCCTTGCGCTTCTCGCGCAGGTCGACGACCAGGGGGAGGACGTCGGCGGGTTTCGAGATGGTCGGCAGGATGCCGATCCC
Organism: Candidatus Latescibacterota bacterium; assembly: GCA_009694805.1. Taxonomy (GTDB): domain Bacteria; phylum Latescibacterota; class UBA2968; order SICM01; family SICM01; genus SICM01. The sequence goes on along the minus strand of SICM01000143.1, from coordinate 10,801 downwards.
CCGGTTGAGGGCGCGCTTGGCCAGCTCGAACCCGGCCATGAGGATGGAGGCCTTCGCGCCTCCGATGCCCTTGATGGAGGTCAGCGTCTCGAAGGTGAGGTCGAGGAGTTTCTCCTTCGGATGCTTTCGGAGGATGGCCTTTGACACTTCGAGGACGTTCTTTCCTTCGTAGCCCGTGCCGAGCAGGATGGCCAGGAGTTCCTCGTCTTTGAGGGCCTCCGGTCCGCGCGTGGACAGCTTCTCGCGGGGCATGTCGACCTTCGCGAGGCCGGAGATGCCGGACTTGTTGTTTCGGCTCATCGTGTGGCCTTTGGTCTTGTTTATAGAGAAGACTCCACCCTCCCACCGTTCCGTCGGCCCCGGACCGCTTCCCACTTTTCTTGCTCGTGCAAGAAAAGTGGACAAAAGAAGCACGCTCGCTCATGCGCCGCGAGGGGCTTGGGCGCGCCGCAACCTTGACGTTCAGTTGTCGCACTGAATGTTGTGCCCCCGGCGAGTGGGTTGCTTCTGCTATACTCTGGTGGTGGGGGTTTCTGGCGGCGCGCCTTCTTTTGACCTGTGCGTCTTGCTTGCTCTCCTTCTGTATTTTTTTCTCTCCCCCTCTCCCTCTGGGGGAGGGGTCTTCATTTCACGCTGTATTTCCTGACCGCCTCCTCATCCAGTTCCACGCCTAGGCCGGGCTTCTGCGGGACGAGGGCGTGGCCGTTCTCGAACTGGATGGGCTCCAGGAGGAGGTCGTCCTCGCGCAGGAAGTTGCCGACGATGTCGCTGGCGAGGGTGCAGTTGGGGGCGGCGGCGCAGGCGTGGACGTAGGAGGTGTCCATGATGCCGAGGTCGACGCCGGAGCCGTGCCAGATCGGCACGTCGGCGGCGTGCGCGATGTGCGCGCACCGGACGAACTCGGCCATGTTGCCGGGGCTGATGTTGAGGTAGTCCACGGCCTCCCGCTTGACGGCCTCGAACACCTGGGCCGGGGCGCCGATGTGGAGGGCCACGGCGATGTTCATCTTCTGCCGGAGGAGGACGTACCAGTCCAGGTTGCCCTTGGGCACGGGGTCTTCAAAGACCTCGATGTTGTAGCCTTCGAGCTGGCGGGCGAGGCGGATGGCGTGGATGGGCTTGTGGAAGCGGGTGTTGGGGTCGATGGTGATCCTGAAGTCGGGGCCGCAGGCCTGGGCCACGGCCTTCACCCGCTCCACGTTGGGGTCTTCGAGGGCGCATTTGATCTTGATGCCGTGGAACCCCTTCTGCTTCCCCTCCAGGGCCTTGCGGGCCAGATCCTCGGGCGTGCGCCGGGCCGTCCAGTAGTCCACCAGGACGCGGTCCCGGTAGCCCCCGCCGAGGAGTTTGTAGGCGGGCACGCCCCAGGCCTTGCCGACCAGGTCGAAGACGACCTGCTCCGCCGCGCCGTAGGCGGCGTTCCGGGGGGCCACGCCGTGGAGGTCGAGCTGCCGGGGGTCCTTTCCGACGAGCGCGGCGATGATCTGATCGACGTCCGCCTCGGGGGCGCCCCGCCCGGTCTCGCCGATGCCGACGAGCCCATCGTCGGTCTGCGCCCTGAGGATGAACTTGGGAACCCGATCGAATTCAGAGAGTCCCTTATCGTGGTCGAAGGCCGGGCTGTTCACGGTGTCGGGTTTCATGGGGACGACGACCTTGTGCTTGTCGATCCGGGCGATTTTCATAGATGTTCTCCAGGATGCTATAGATGATAGAAGACAGACGTGAGACGAAAGATCCGTGAAGCGTATCTCGTGAAGCGTGAAGCGTGGGGAGGGGCGGAACGAGATACGAGATACGAGTTTACGCTCCTCTGGACCGTCCGTTGTTCTGAGGCGGGTCGTCCGCCGGACGGACCCAGGGGTTCTGCCTCAAAAGGGATTCGAGGTCCGCTGCATTTTCAGCCGGATGCGCCGAGGCCGGGGCGTCGCGCTTCCCCACCAGTTCCAGCCAGCCCAGTCGAAGCCCCAGACGATGGCACAGACGGATCGCTTTCAGATTACTCAGGCCACAGCGGCAGTAGACGTGATATCCCCGGCCCGGAAAGGTGTTGAGGGCGTGTCTGGCCAGCCAGGTCCCGATGCCGCGAGACTGCCACGCGGGCGACACCTCCAGGTGGAGCGATAACAGCCCCTGGGGTGTGGGCGTCCCGCCACACACGCCGATCGGTTCACGGTCTACAAACGCGATGTTGAACACGGAGTTCGCGCGGAGGTTCTGCAGCCCTGTTTCAAAAAGGTCGAGCCTGAGATATTGCGGGAGTTCAGCGCCCGTGACGATCACCAGCCTGAAGCTCCGGTTCACGGGGGAATCCGGGATGTCGTACTGCTGGTGCGTGCTCAGGAACACCTGGTCCGGTCCCCAGAGCGTTCCCCCCGCGTATTCCTTCACTGCGTTTTGAATGGCCGCTATCCAGCGCGCCTCAAAGGCTTCGCCGTAAGAGAGGGAGGACAGGTTTTGGGAGCTCCAGTCCACGAGTTCAGGGCAGATCGAGATGACCAGGCCGCTTCCCGTCGTCACCATCCGGAAAGGGGCCCCCTGCGTGGTTTCGACGAGGTGGGTCCCTTCGGACGAGAGGATATTGGGCAACGTGCCCATGCGACCCGCCAGCATCGCCTGCGCCAGCACAGCGACTCTATCCATGGCCGAATTCCCCTATTTAAATCTTGCTTTTGGTTACGAGGGTCCCTAAGTTTGTGGCGTCGTCCATCAAGGGGTATGCCTTCTGCACCAGAGGTCGAAATATACGGAAGGTTGCGTCTCGTGCCTTTCCCACTCGCTTCGGGTGAATCGGATGTCGTTCAATCGCCTGTGGCGAGGGTCGATGACCTTCGGTTGAAATCCCAGGACGGAGATGAGGTTCAGGAGTTCCTCTCCGGAGACGCCCGCTTTTTTAAGCCCGTAAGGCCAGCATTCGATGTACAGCACGACGTCGGGGTTGTTCCCGAGGGTCTCCCGCATCCCTGCGAGCGCCTGGCATTCAAAGCCCTGGATGTCCATCTTGATGAGGTCCACGCTCCGTTTTCCGAACAGGTCGTCTATGGCGATGGCCTCTATCTCGACCGCTTCTCTGCCGCTTCCGTCGTCGTAGGTGCGATGGTCCACATTCAGGCTGGCGGATTTATAAAGCCTCAGGGGACCGGACCTGTCCGAGACCGCTAACGGATAGACCCGGATATTCTCCCTTTTTTGCGTCCGTCTCCGGAGACGCTGGAAGTTCAGGGCATCGGGCTCAAAGGCGTGAACGCTGCCCTGGGGTCCGACCGCGTCCGAGAACAGGACCGAAAAGACGCCGATGTTGGCCCCTACGTCCAGGACGACCGAGCCCTTTCCGATGGCGCTCCGGACGAGTTTCAGCCCGAAGCGGTCGGTATATCTTTTGTATAAATGGTAGGCGGGCCTATAAAGGCCGTAGCAGTTATGAAACAGCCACTCGCCCACCCGGTTTGCGCGCTCTGGAGATTCGGATTCACGCGGCGGTTGTTTTTGATCGTTTTGGGGACCCATGACGATTCAGCCTCGTGTAAAATCTGTTTCAATTTATACCATCCGCGGGATGAAAGCAAAATCTTTTTCTTAGAGTCCGTACGGAAATTCGCTCTGAGGCCCGAGAGCGAGCGAGAAGGCGATGGGCAAGGCTTGCGAAGGAGGCGCATCTTCCCAGTAGATGCGACGACTAAGCGTAACGCAGTCCATCGCCTTCGCCCTCACCACCTGCTGCTGCGCCAGCTCGCAGCCCCTGCCCTACTCGAAGCCCGGATGGGATTTCCGTACGGGCTCTTAGCAGGCGAACGCATGCCATGAACCGCTATGAAAACCCCCCTGAGCCCGTCCTCCCGAAGCCGTCTTTCGCGCTCCGATTCCTGGCGCCCTTTGCGCCGGTGGTCGTCGTGATCGCAGGGTCAGCGCTGCTGGGGAGGCTGACCGGCGTGGACTGGATGGACCGGCCCATCCGGGCGCTCGTGCATCTCCACATCGCCGGGCTGGGGATGGACCTCTACACGCTGGGCATTGCGCGGCGCTGTCGCCGGCGGGAGGGGCCGGTGCGCATCCCCTATGCTGCGCCGATTCTCTTTGCGATCCTGCGCCTCCTCCTCCACGGGGCGTGCCGTGCAAAGCTTGCCCAGGCGGGGTGGCTCTATGCGGTCTCTTCAGAAGGGATGCTGCTGCCCCGCACGGGCCCGCTCCTCCTGATCGGTCTGTTCGCTCTCCTCTCCCTTGCCCTCGCGGTCTACGAGGCCGCGATGATCCGCATGGCCCTCTGCCCCCCTCCTGAAAAGCTCCGGCGGGCCGAAGCCCCTCCGGCGGACATGCCCGTGGGGCCGGAATACACCTACGAAGTCCAGTCGATCCTCCACAACATGGGGTATTACGCTGGCCCGGTGGACGGGGTCCTCTCCCAGGAGGTGAAGACGGCTGTCAAACGGTTCCAGGGCGAGGCCGGGCTGATGGCCCACGGGGGGCTGACGGCAGCCACGATCATCGAGTTGCGCAAGGCATGGGAGGTCTACCAGGTGAAGGCGTTGCAGCACCCCTCGGAGGGGAGGCAGGGAAGAAATGGGCGGGGCGTATGGACGCGGATTCAGGACTGGCTCCGATGAACGCATTCCCCTCAGGGATCATCCGCGCTTCGGAGGTGGGGGTCTGTCTCCTGTTCTGTCTTGCGCCGCTGCTCTCCCGATCTCCAGCGTGGAACGCGGGCGGCCTTCTGTTGCTGGGGCTGGCGCTGGTCTTCTGGGCGGGGCTGCGCCAAAAGAAGGCAGAAGGCAGACGGACCTCACCTACCCCCATACCCCCTCCCTCTCCGCGTGCGGAGAGGGAGGGAGGGAAGCGGGTCGCGACCTCATGGGAGCGACAGGTTGGGTGGTCAAGGGCTTTTCTTCAAGGTTGGGGGAGGGTGAGGTCGTTTCACGTTTCACGTCTCTTCCGCCTGGAGAGAACGCTGATCATCGGCCTCTTCGCGTGGCTGACCGCGTCTGCCGTCGCGTCGCCGGATGTCTGGAAGGGCCTGGGATACGTTACGCTGCTGGCGGGCTGCGTGTCCTGCGCCGTCCTGGCGAGGCAGGCGACCGCGCCCGGTCGAAGCCGTTGCCTGGCCGAGGCCGCCGTCTGGGGCGGGGCCTGGGTGTCGCTCGTCGGGTTGGCCGAATACTACGGTCTCTGGACGCCGGCGTGGTCCTATCCGGGACGGGTCGTGGCGGTGTTCATCAATCCCAATGACCTGGGGATCTATCTCTGCACCCTCCTGCCGGTGGGCGCCCTGCTGTTGCTGTCGGACCTGAAAGGGGCCCGCAAGATGGCCGTGATGGCGGGGACGGTCCTGAATTACACCTGTCTGTTGATGTCGGGGAGCCGGGGGGCGTGGTGGGCGGGGCTCTGCGCGGGAGGGGCTGTCGTGGCCGTGGGATGGCAGGTCGGTCTGGGGGGGGCGCTGTCGAGGAACCGGCAGTGGGCGCTGTCACTCTTTCTGATCCTGGTCGGGATCACGGTTCTGTATTCCGTGCCGGGCCCGTTCAAGGCGCCGGCGGCGGTGTCGATCCCGGATCGTTTCATGAGTTCCGGGGAGATCGCCCAGGGGATCGCCCGGCCAGGGGCGGGGGTGAGCGGCACCAGCGTGGGGCATCGCTACCTGATCTGGGCCGCCGCCGGGTCGATGGTGAATGGGCATCCGCTCCTGGGCGTGGGTCCCGGGTTTTTCGAGGACGCCTACCCGGCGCTCCGGGACCGCCTCCTGCGCGAGACGAAGGCGTTCGACGGGCTCGAAGCAGGGATGCGCGGTGAGGACGTGCGCTATGCCCATAACGATTTTCTGCAGGTGGGCGCGGAGGTGGGGTTGCCGGGGCTTCTGCTGTTCGGGGGGGTGATCGGGGCCTGGGTCACGAGGGCCTGGCGACAGACTCGAAGGGCTGAAGGGGAGGAAGACCGCCTCGTACGGCTGGGGTTGCTGGCCTCGGTGACGGCCGTTCTGGTGGACGCCCTGGTCAGCTATCCCCTCCACATCCCTGTCGTGGCCGTGCTGTTCTGGTCGTTTCTGGGAATGGGGATGGGAAGGGAAAAGCAAGAACGAAACGGGGAAACGGGGAAACTGGGGAATAGATTCTCTCCGTTTCGCCTTTTCATCCCCCTCTGTCGTTGACGTGAATGACCACGCCGACGACGTTGCTGGAATCGGCCCCGTCGAAGACCTGGAGCCTGAAACGATAGTCCCCTGCCGCCGGAGGACGGAAGACGGGACGGGCATTTTTCTCGTTGGTGAGGGCCACGCCCGGCCCGCTGATCTGCGTCCAGACGTAGACCAGGTCGTCCCTGTCCGGGTCCACGCTCCCGGTCCCGTCCAGGGTCACGGTTCCGGCATCGACATAGGGAACCAGCTGGTCCCGGCCGGCGCTGGCCGTGGGGGGGCGCTGGGTCACCTCCACGAGGAGCGAATCGGTGCGGACGTTCCGCCCGTCCGTGATCCGGAGACGCAGGAGGTAGGTGTCCGGGAGGGTCGGGGCCTGCCAGACGACCGAGATGGTGTCCTGAAAGACGCCGATGAGGGTGTCCTGAGGCGCGACGCCGGAGGTGCGGGGGTTCCGGAACTTGCCGGCCCCGGTGGCCGCGCCGCTCAGGGGGATGGCCGTCCACGTGAAGTCCAGTTCGTCGTTGTCGGGGTCGACGGCGGAGACCGTCAGGATGACCTCTCGCCCGCGCCCGACGGCAGGTTTTTCGCTGGATGACTGGCCGGGGATGATGGTCGTCACCTTGCCGACCGTGGGGGGGCCCTGCCGGTCGAGGAGGCTGCATCCGGCCGTCAGCAGGGCGACGAAGAGAAAGAGGAGTTTTCGCATCACGGGAGATAATTTACCATGTCGAACGAAGTTTGTCAATTTTAACCATAAGAAGGTTTCGTGGGCACACGGACACTTGACGAGATTCGCGCACGAATCCGGGGGCCGGTCTGCTCGTTCCCGACGCCGTTCACGCGGGACGGGGAGATCGATGAGGTGGCGTCGGGGCGGGTCATCGACCTGGCGGTCTCCGGCGGGAGCGACATCATTCTTCTGACCTACGGGGACAGCCTGTTCACGATCCTGACGGACGAGGAGGTCGCGCGGCTGACGAGGCGGGTGGCCGAGCAGACCGGGGGGCGGGCGCTGGTGGTGGCCGCGGACCGGATGTGGTGGACGGGCAAGACCGTGGACTTTGCCGCCTTCTGCCGGGGCGTGGGCGCGGATGTCCTGATGGTCCGTCCGCCGGACTGGGGGAAGAGCGCCACGCCGGAGAGTCTGGCCGCACACTACGCCGCCGTGGCGGAGGTGATTCCGGTGATGCTCGTGGGTATGCCGCCCCTGCGCACGCTGGAGATCCTGGCGGATACTGCGCCTAACGTGGTGGCCTTCAAGGAGGACATGGACATCTCTTACGCCTACCGGGTCGCCCGGCAGTACGGGGACCGCTGGCCGATGATGGCGGGCGGGGGCAAGGCGCGCCATCTGATGCTCTGGCCGGCGGGGGTGCGGGCGAGTTTCTCGATCTACATCCATTTCGCGCCGGAGGTGACGCGGGCCTACTGGAAGGCGCTGGAGGCGGGGGACTTCGCGGAGGCGTGTCGTATCATTGACACTTACGACGAGCCGCTGTTCCGGATGGGGGAGACCTTTCCCGGGGGGCTGGACAGCCTGATCCACGCGGCGATGGAGGTCTTCGGCGTGGCGCAGCGCTGGCGGCGTTCCCCTTACATCAGCGCAGGGGATGAGGATGTGGAGCGGCTGCGGGGGTTCTTTCAGGACGTGGGCCTGCTTTAGAGGAGAGAACGGCATGAAGATAAGCCCATGCCTCCGCCGTAGCGCGGGAATGAAGTTCCCATGCTACTTTGGATGCGCCCGATAAATCGGGCTTTTTCAGCCCGGCAGAGCCGGGCGCGTGATGATGTAGGTCGGAGATTTATCTCCGACCTACGAGGGTGAGAACCCTTATCTTCATGTCATTCGATTCAGAGGAGAGATGGACTCCATGACCACGCTCACCGCCACGCTTCCCCTCCCCTCTCCGCCGGCGTGGGCCGTGCTGGAGCGGCAGTTGTTCGACGCCCTGGACCGGTCGGTCCAGCCCTTCCTGGAGAAGTACACGCGGGAGGACGGGACACTGATCTGGCGGGAGACCTTCCGGGGCCGCGATACCGACGATTTATACGAGGGGTTCTACAACTGGCCCCTGCTCTACCTGCTGGGCGGTGGGGACCCTCTGCTGCCGCTCTCCGTCCGGCAGTGGGACGCGGTCACCCGGCAGTTGACGGATTACGGGGTCGTCCACAAGGACTACGCGCGGTGTATCGACCAGTTCCACCAGGGCGAGAGCGACCTCTATTTCTACTTCCTCTGCCTGGCCGATCCGGCCAGGATGGAGCACGTCGAGCGGGGAAGGTGGTTCGCGGGTCTTTATATGAATGAGGACCCGGAGGCGCTCAATTATGACCCGGAGCGGAAGCTCATCCGGGCTCCCCTCAACGGCAGCGACGGCCCGCATTGGGGGTTCTTCGACGGGGAACCTTCCTACGGGTATTCGCCGGGGATGGCGCGCTACGGCCTGCCCTACGAGGATGTGCCAGGGGTCGGGCGGTACGAGGATCTGAAGGACCCGGCGCTCGCCCGGAGGCTTGGGGAGGTCATGCAGGCGCGCATGGGAAAGGGGGACGTAGTCGGGAATCTGGCGGTCACGAGTCTGGTGACGAACGCCTACCTGCTGACGGGCGAGGAGAAGTATCGACGGTGGGTCGTGGACTACGTGGACGCCTGGGCCGAGCGCGCCCGGCAAAACGGGGGGCTGTTGCCGGACAACGTGGGGCTCTCCGGGCAGGTCGGGGAGTACATGGACGGGAAGTGGTACGGCGGGCTCTACGGCTGGACCTGGCCGCACGGGTTCTACAACGTGGGCATGGCGGCGGTCGTGGCCGGGACAAACGCCTATCTCCTGACGGGGGACGAGGGGTACCTGGACCTCCCGCGCGCGCAGATGGACCGCGTGATGGAGCTGGGAGGCGTGCGCGACCTCCGGGCGTGCGACATGAGTCTGCCCGAACACTGGGTGGGGCAGGCCCTGGCGCTGGGGGAGCAGCGGGAGACGTTCGTGGTGCCGTATCGCCACGGGGATTCCGGGTGGTTCGACTACCAGCCGATGTCGCCGATCTACCCGGTGGCGGTCTGGAATCTGTCGATGGCCCCGGGGGACTGGGAGCGGGTCGAGCGGGTTCGCCGGGCGGAGCCTTACGACTGGAGGCAGGTCTTCTCCTTCCGGACGAAGGAAGACGCGGGGCACGAACAGCCCTGGACGCGGTACCTGGCCGGGGAGAATCCGGGCTATCCCGAACAGGTTCTGGGCGCGAGTTACGCCGGGGTCTGCCGGAGGCTGGACCAGATTCGCGAGGACCGGGAGGATCTGACGCGCGTCAACATCCACCACTGGCAGCAGCTCAACCCGGTGACCACGGAGGCGCTCGTGCAGCTCACGCTCGGTGCGCCGCAGGCCATCTACAACGGCGGGCTGTTGATGGCCAGGGTGCGGTACTTCGACGCGGAGCGAAAGCGCCCGGGCCTCCCGCCGGACGTGGCCGCGCTCGTGGAAAAACTGGAGGCCGGCCGGACGGTCCTGCGCCTGGTGAACCTGAGCCCGTTTCAGGCGCGGGAGGTGATCGTGCAGGCCGGGGCGTTCGGGGAGCACCGGTTCACAGAGGTCCGGTATGACGCCCGCACGAGCGATTACCCCGGCGTCGTGGGCGACTACGCCGCGCCCCCCCTGGGCCGGGAGACCCGCACGGCCTCCGTGCAGGACAGGCGCCTGCGGGTACACATGCCGCCCGCCACGGAGATAACGCTTGACCTGGGGACCGAAAGATTCGTACATAATCCTTCCTATGCAGCTCCGTGGTAGAGGCGTAGGGTGTAAAAGAGGAGGTGACCTTTATGCCCATCCTGGAATTGAGCGACGAGCAGGTGATCGAACTGGTCAGACAACTTCCGCCAGACCGCAAGCGTGCAGCCCTGATGGCCCTTGCAGAGGATGCCCACACCGAGCGTGCAGCCCGCATGGAATATGCTGAATCTCAACTGAGACGCTTATGTTCTGAACGTGGACTGAATTGGGATGCGATGTCGGAGGATGAGCGAGAGGCGTTTATTGATGATCTGATACATGAGGACAGGCAATGTTCCGGATAGCTGTATTTGACGCCAATGTCCTCATCTCAGGCGTCGGCTGGCGTGGCAAACCCTATCGATGCCTGGAGTTGGCGCGTATAGGTCTGGTCGAAGGGGTGACCTGTCAGGAATTGATAGACGAGGTCGCTCAGAAACTGCAAACTCGGCTGAGGTTTTCGACTACTCAGATCACTGAAACCCTGACGGACCTGCTCAGCTTTCTGAGGCTGGTGAGGATCACCAACACTCTCAAGATCCTCTCTGCCGATCCCTCTGATAACAAGGTTCTGGAGTGTGCTGTGATCGGTGGCGCAAGCCACATCGTCACAGGGGATCGTCGCCACCTGTTGACATTGGGCAGCTACCAGAACATCTCCATTGTCAGCCCTGCCGATTTTTTCACGCTGGCGTTGGTGCCGTAATAGATTAGGGGTTAACCATAGCTTACGCCCCAATTTTGAACACGGGTTCAAAATTCGTAACCGTTCAGATGGTCTGGAGCAGTGAGGGAGGTGTCTCCCCCCTCAGGTGCGCCTCGCAGGCAGCCGTGAGGTAATCGAGCACATTGCGCTTCTGCTGCCTCAGGGTGGCCACGACCGTCATCATCCGCTCCACATACCGACTCC
>SICM01000142.1 GCA_009694805.1 Candidatus Latescibacterota bacterium | reverse complement strand
CTTCGGTCGCCGACCAAAGCCGCCTCGACCGCTCCGTCAACGCCGGCCTGAGGACCGTGTACTTTCTGCGCAAGATATTGAAGTTCACGCATCAAAGGTACAACCGCGCCCTGTCGAAATCAATCGCTTATTTCTTCACAACCCCTAAATGCCGTGTTCACGGTGACGCTTTCAACCCCCAGCGGACAGACGGTGACGGTGAACTTCAGCACGTCGGACGGGACGGCGCACGCGGGGAGCGACTATGTCTCTTCCAGCGGGACGGTGACGTTCGCGCCGGGGGAGACGAGCAAGTCGATCACGGTGGCGGTGAACGGGGACCTGACGGACGAGCCGGACGAGACGTTCGACGTGACGTTGAGCAACCCGACGAACGCGACGCTGGCGGACGGGTCTGGGGCCGGAATGATCACGGACGACGACAACGCGCCCCCCATCTCGGATGCCAGCCGGATGTACATCTCGGTTCACAGCGGGGCGGCCTCCATCCAGAAGGGCTACCGGGATGAGGACGTGATCGCCTTCGGCCGGGACGAGCGGGGGGACGTGTTGGAGGGGAGCGTGGTGAAGTTTTTTGACGGGAGCCTGTATTTCAAGTCCAACGAACAGCTCGACGCGGTGGAGGTGATCGACTGGGACGGGGACCCCGAGATGGAACTGATCTTCTCGGTCAGGAGCAAGGCGAACATCAAGATGGAGGGGCTGGAGATCCGGCCCGGCGATCTGATCCTGTACAATCCCTCCTCGACCCCGAAGTTCACGAGGTTCCTGGACGGCTCAAAGGTGTTTGAGGACTACAAGAACTTCTGCGAGAAGAATCGCGAGAACATCGACGGGGTGGCGTTGTATCAGATGGGCGGGGGGTGGAAGATCGCGCTGACGGCGACGAACAAGGCGAAGATCGGGACGCTGGAGTTTGACAAGGACGACATCGTCCAGGTGGACTACAATCCCGCGACGAAGGGGGCGGGCAACCCGGTCAGGCTGCTGGACGCGGCGACGCTGTTCAAGGGGAAGCAGGCCAACCTGGATGCGATCGAGGTCGTGGACGACGACCACAACGGGACGTTCGAGAGCATCGTCTTCTCCACATCCGGGTCGGAAAAGCTGAAGGATGGCCGTCAGGTGAAACCGAGCGTCATCTACCTGTACAACCGGGAGACGGACACGGTGGAGGAGTTGTTCGATCCGAAGTCCGACGGGCTGTCCAAGAACTCGGTTCAGATCGGGTCTGTGTCCACGCTGGGGCCGTTGAAGCCGTGGGGAACGGGTCCAAGGCCCGACCCGGCGGCCAAGAAGGCGAAGAAGGGCCAGGCGCTGCTGGCGAAGGTGGGGGAGGGCGAGACTCAGACGCCGGAGGCGGTTCCGGAGGCGTTTGGGCTGGACCAGAGCTACCCCAACCCGTTCAACCCGTCCACCACGATCCGGTATGGGTTGCCTGAGGCGTCGAATGTGAGCCTGGTGGTGTATAGCATCCTGGGTCAGCAGGTTCGGATGCTGGTGAGTGGGGCTCAGGGTGCGGGGTATCACACAGTGGTGTGGGATGGCCGGGATGAGGCGGGCCGGATGGCTGCGATGGGGGTGTATATCTACCGGTTGCAGGCCGGGACGTTCTCCCAGGTTAAAAAGATGATTCTGGCGAAGTAGACCCTTGTAGCGCGGGAATGAAGTTCCCGCGCTACTTACGTGCGCCCGATGAATCGGGCTTTTTCAGTCCGGCATAGCCGGGCGCGTCCCAGGTAGCTCGGAGATTGATCTCCGAGCTACAAAGGCCCGGCGAGAGATCGCCGGGCCTTTGTATTATGCGCTCGAAGGCCCCTTATTCCCGCTTGACAACCCTATTTTATTGACTCATATTGGAATCCATGTAAGCAGTCTCTCACCTCGAAGCCCTCGACCTTATCCCATATCAAAAGGAGATCGTCATGAATTCACGCGAGCGCGTGGTCATCGTCGCGCCGGGGGATGACCCGGAGCAGATCCAGAACTCCCATCATCTCGACAGGCTGAAGCCCTACGGGGAGGTGACCGTCTATCGGGACCGCCCCAAGACGCGGGAGGAGAAGCTGGAGCGGGTGAAGGAGGCGGTCTGCCTGATGAACACGCGGGGGGCAATCAAGTGGCCAGCCGAGGACCTGCGCGCCCTGCCGAAGCTGAAGATGGCCACGGTCTGCGGGATCGGGACGGACTCCTTCGACCTGAAGGTGGCGCGGGAACTGGGGATCGTGATCAGCAACATCCCGGGCCGGACGGCCCCATTGGTGGCCGAACACGCCTTTGGCCTGATGATGGCCGCGGCCAGGCGGGCCTACTTCCAGACGGCGGAGCTGAAGGCGGGCCGCTGGACGCGGATGGACAATATCTACCTGAACGGGAAGACGCTGGGCCTGGTGGGGACCGGGAACATCGGGGCGGTGATGGGGCGGCTGGCCAGGGCCATCGGCATGGCGGTCGTGGCGTGGACCTTCAACCCCACGTCGGAGCGGGCTGCGGCGCTCGGCGTCCGGTTCGTGGAGCTGGACGAACTGTTGAAGATATCGGACGTGGTGAGCATCCACGTCAAGCTGACGCCGCAGAGCCAGGGGTTGATCGGGGCGCGGGAGCTGGGGCTGATGAAGAAGGACGCGATCCTGGTGAACACCGCGCGGGGGGCCATCGTGGATTCCACGGCCCTGGTGGCGGCCCTGAAGTCGGGGCATCTCGGCGGGGCGGGGCTGGACGTTTACGAACAGGAGCCCCTGCCCGCGGATCACCCGATCCTGTCCTGTGATCAGGTGGTGCTGACGCCCCACAACGCGGACCAGACGCCGGAAGGGATGGACATCCTGAACGCCGGGGTCGTGGACAATGTGGTCGCGTTCCTGGAGGGGAAGCCGCAGAACGTGGTGAACTGAAGCGCGTGAAGCGTGAAGCGTGGTGGGGCGGAACGAGATACGAGATACGAGATACGAATCACGGCCTTTCAAACGGCAGTTCCGGCGAGGGCTCGCCGGAGGCGCAGAAGGAGATGACACGGTCCATCAGGGCCGTGGCGTGCTGCTCCCGGTACCACGCGAACAGGTGTTCCCCGGCATAGCCGGCCTGCGGGCCGTAGCGGGCCTCGCCCCAGGCGCAGATGCGGGCGTCCGGGCCGGTGACATCGTACCAGTCCTCCGCCATTTTCCGGACCCAGGTGTCCACGGCGAAGGCGCCGAGCCGGTCGAGGGCGAACAGGTCGATGCACTTGGCCACCTTCAGGCCCACCCCTGACCCCGGCGTGGCGTGGAGGTGGTCGCCGATCTCCCGCCAGGCATCGAGGCCGGGGGGGCGACCGAGGGCGCGGAGCCGGTCGGCGACGATTTGCGCGGAGGTCACGACCTTCTCCGAGCGGTAGCCGAAGCGGTGCGCCCGGAGGTCTTCGCCCGTGAGGGAGGCCAGGGCGTCGGGCGCAGGGAAGGTCCAGCAACGTTCCCCTTCAAAGTCGATGGGTGCGCCGAGGCGGCGGGAGAGGAAGAGGATCCGGCGCTTCGTCAGGCCCATGTGGGCCTGCACGGACAGGACGTAGGAGAGGATGCACTCGAACGGCTCCTGCCGGACGAACCGGAAGCCGTTCAGGGCGCGCAGGGCCTCGCGCAGATGCCGGTCTCCCTTCGGGGCGCGGACGCGGGCGGGCTCGTCGAGGCGGAGGTACCACCGGAGGAAGGGTTCGATGGCCAGGCCGCCGGTGTAGGTGACGACCCGGTCCGAGGAGGCCCGGTAGAGGAGGGTCTCCCCCTCCTGTCGGAGATGGAGGGCGGTCCCGTAGGCGATGCCCTTCCACCAGCCGTCGCGGTCCCGGCCCCAGCGGAAGACCTGACCGGAGGCGAGGGTGTGGCCGAGGTGGAAGCCGGGGGCTGAGAGGGCGCCGGAGGTTCTGGACATGGTTTCATGATAACCTGCGCGGGGCGTCTGCGCCACAAAAAACGCGAATGGATTTCCCGTTGCCTCGCCGGATGAGATGGGGTATATTACCTTGAAAGACAGATCCCTGCCTGGGCATCCCTCCTTGCCTCCGCTGTTGCGTAGCGCGGGAATGAAGTTCCCGCGCTACCTCAGATGCGCCCGATGAATCGGGCTTTTTCAGCCCGGCGGAGCCGGGCGCGTACCAAGTAGCTCGGAGATTCATCTCCGAGCTATGGGGGCGAGGGTCCTTAATCATCCGTCTATGAGGTCCCATGGACCCTGTTCGGTATGAAAGAGCCGTCATCTCTGATTTTCTCCCGATCGCCGAACTGGACCGGAACGCTTGGCGGCAGAGCCGGAATTCGGAGTTCATCCCGGATGGAGAACATTCGTGGAGGCTCTGGGTCGAACACGGGCTGGTCTTCACGGCCAGAAACGCGGACCGGCTCATTGGCGCGATCCTGGCTTTCCCCTGCGCGAGCGGCATCTGGTGCGTCCACAAGGTGTTTGTGGACCCTGCGCTCAGGGGGAAGGGCATCGGGACCCGGCTGTTCGAGTTGTTGCTCCAGGAGACGGATCGCCAGGGGGTGGACTGTTTCCTGACGGTGGACCCGACCAATGCGTCCGCTTTGAGGCTGTATGAGAGATGGGGGTTTGTGGACAGGACTTTTGTAAAAGGGTATTACAGAAGCAACGAGGATAGATACGTCCTCACGAGAAGGGCCAAAAAGTAGGTTGGGTGTAAAACATACCTATGGCATCCTCTGTTTACCTGGAAACTTCCGTTATCAGCTATTACATGGCTCGACTGAGCCGGGACATTGTCACTGCTGCTAGGCAGACCGTCACTCAAGAGTGGTGGGACCAAGAGAGAAAGCGGTTTGACATTCGTGTCTCTGTACTTGTGGTGGAGGAGGCAAAAGCGGGTGATCCTGAAGCCGCCCAAAGACGCATAGCGGCTATGGCGGGGTTGCCGATTCTGGGGATCAATGCTGCTGCTGAGAAGTTGGCCAAACGATTAGTCGATGAAGGGGTTGTACCTGTGACAAGCGTTGAAGACGCGCTGCATATTGCTCTGGCTACTGTGCATGGAATGGACTTCCTTTTAACGTGGAACTTTCATCATATTAACAATGCCGAAACAAAAGCGCGAATCAGGGCAGTTATTGAGGCGTTGGGCTACGAGTGTCCTGTTATCTGTTCACCAGAAGAGCTTGGAGGCGCCGACTCATGAAATCAGATCCTATCGTGGACGAGGTTCGCAAAGTTCGAGAGGCCCATGCGGCGACATTTCATTATGATTTGTCGGCAATTTGCGCGGACCTAAAGAAAAAAGAGCAAGACGCTGGCCATCCTGTTGTTTCTGGTCAACCTAAGCTGCGGCTAAAACGCATCGGAAGCTAATCGACTCCCGATCAGGAGGTAGCCATGGTTCTCGAAGGGAATCTGGTTCAGGAGTTTGAGACACAGGGGTTCGTGTCGGGGATAAAGATATTCGACCGCGGGGAGGCGGATGGGGTCCGGGCCGCGTTCAACGCGCTGGAGGCGAAGGAGGGGCGGGAGAAGTGCCAGATCGGGCTGATGGACCGGCACTACGACCAGCAGTTCGTGTGGGACCTGGGGACCCATCCGAAGGTCCTGGATGCGGTGGCGGCGGTGATGGGACCGGACGTCTTGCTGCTGGCCACGCACTTCTTCTGCAAGTACCCGGAGCCCCGGGATGCAAGGCAGGACCATGCCGAGCGGTTCGTGGCGTGGCATCAGGACGTGACCTACTGGGGGCTGGAGCCGGCCTTCGCGGTCACGGCCTGGTACGCGGTGGACGACAGCGACGTGGAGAACGGCTGCATGCGGGCCATCCCCGGCACGCACCAGGGCATCCGGGAGCACGGGAAGTCGGACCGGAAGGGGAACCTGCTGAGCATCAATCAGGAGGTGCCGGTGACGCCGGCGGAGGAGGCGAGCGCGATGGACATGCCGCTGAAGGCGGGGGAGATGTCCCTGCACCACGGCGCGCTGATCCACGGGAGCAACCCGAACCGTTCGGACCGCCGGCGGTGCGGGCTGACGCTGCGCTACATCCCGCCCTCGGTGAAGCAGGTGAAACTCAACTCCGTCGGCAGGAAGTATTCCGCTATCCTGGTCCGGGGAGAGGACCGATACGGCCATTTTGAGGCGCGGCAGGCGCCGTTTCCCGTGAGGTGATCATGGCCGGACTGACTCAGGCTGAAGTTCAGCAGTTTCACGACCTGGGCTACGTGATGAAGCCCGACGTCTTTTTGCCGTTGGACCTTCAACCGCTTCGGGACGAGCTGTCCGACGTGGTGGACCGGGAGGCGAGGCGGCTGTTCGCCGTGGGGAAACTGACGCGGCTGTATGCGGATGAGCCATTCGAGCGGCGGGTGGCGTGCGTATTCCGGGAGGCGGAGGATATCTACCGGACGATCATGGGCAAGGGGGGCGGGGGGCACAAGGGGAAGGAGATGTTCGGGGTCATCCGCCATCGGAAACTCCTGGACTGCATCGAGTCCCTCATCGGGCCGGAGATCGTGGGGTCGAGCGTGTACCGTGTCCGCCCCAAGATCCCGGCCATGCTGCACGGGGTGGTGCCCTGGCATCAGGATTCGGGCTATTTCATGCCGCACTGCGACGGGAGCACGATCGTGACCTGCTGGCTCCCGCTGGTGGACGCCACGGAGGATAACGGGTGCCTCCAGGTGATGGCCGGGGCGCACCGGCGGGGGGTGGCGCGGCACTACTCGGGCGGCTACGCCGGGTATCTCGAAATCCCGGAGGAAGACCTGCCGGAGGGGAGGGTCGTGACCGCGCCGGTGCCGCTGGGGGGGGTGTTGTTCATGACGAATCTGACGCCGCACCGCTCGACGGAGAACCGGACGGACACGGTCCGGTGGAGCATCGACCTGCGGTATCAGAGCGCGGACCTGCCGAACAACGTGGATCAACTGCCGGAGACGTTCGACCCGAACGCGGCGGAGACAGAGATCGCGTGCTACCCGCCGGAGGGGGATTTCGTGATCCAGAGCCCGTCGCACCCGGAGCGGGAGGTGAGGGGCTGGGAGATGTTCCAGGAGATCCGCCGGCGTTATGAGCGGACATCCGTGCCCTTCCCGCTCCGGCGGTGGAAGCCCATGTCGGAAAGAGCAGGCAACAGGCCATAGGTAACAGGCAACGGCCCCCCTTCCACCCCCAGGTCTGTAGGCGCGGGTGGGGGTTGCATCTCTCCTTATTGACATAGAAAGGACCACAAGGATGTTTTCGGAGACCCTGAGAAAGCGGATGATGCACGTCCACGCGTACGCGGTGACGCCGTTCAAGCCGGACGACGTGATGCAGTTGAACCTCGACGGTTTGAGGAAGAATCTGACGTTCCTGGTGGAGAACGGCGTGAAGGTGATCGTGGTGGGCGGGGGTACGGGCGAGGTGGAGATGCTGGACAACGAGGAGCTGCTGGCCCTGGGGAAGACGGCCCTGGAAGTCGCCGGGAACCGGGCGCTCGTCGTCCCCACGGTCCCGGACAACCTGAAGCGGGCCCTCCCCCTGCTGAAGGCTTACGAGAAGGCGGGCGTGGAGCTGGTCCTGTGCATGCCGCCCTACTTCCGGCACCGGGTCCCGGAGGATCTGGAGGGGGTGTTCCGGTATTACAAGACCCTGAGCGATGGGACGGGCCTGGCGATGCTGCCCTACAACACGCAGGGGTGGCCTCCGAAGTTCTTCGCGCGTCTGGCGGAGGTGGAGCGAGTGATCGGGGTCAAGGACCCGTGCCACCATCCTCAGAACCTGTTCGATGCGATCCCCCTGGTGGGCGACCGGATGGTCTGGATCGGGAACAAGCGGCACCAGGAGGAGGCCCTCCAGAAGCGCTTCGAGGCGGGCATCCAGGGGTTCACGGCGGGGCTGATCAATTTCATCCCGAAGTACGAAGTGGCCATGATGGAGGCCGCGCTGCGGAAGGACTGGGAGAGGCTGACGGCGCTCCAGCGGACGGTGGCCCCGCTCGAAAACCTGCGCGATCGGTATGGAGATGCGGGCATGCTCAAGGCGGGGTTGGAGCTGGTGGGGCTGGCTGGCGGGCCGGTGCGTCCGCCTCGCATGGACATGCCGGAAGAGGGACGCCAGGAACTCCGGGCGGAGCTGGAGCGGCTGGAAAAAATATAAGCACTGACCGCAGGGCACGCGAAGGAAAGTGCAAGATGCAAGATGCAAGATGTAAAATGCAAAGTGAATTCATTTAAGATGGGAACGTTCAATCATTGAATGTAAAAGGCACGCTTCTGGTGATCGACCTGTACGACGCCCCCCCGGAGGTCCTGAACGACGCCCCTTTCATCGAAGGGGTCGCCCGCGAGGTGGCGGACCGGGTCGGCGCTCAGGTCCTGGAGACGAGCTGTCATCAGTTGACGCCGCAGGGGGTCATCGTGGTCCTGACGCTGAGCCAGTCGCACCTGTCCATCCACACGTGGCCGGAGGCGGGCTATGCGGCGGTGGACCTGTTTTTCTGCGGGCGCGAATTCCACGAAGAACTGTCGCTTGCGGAGATGCTCTGCGAGCGCCTCCGGGCCGCCCGGTTCGAGGAGAAGGTCCTGTCGCGCGGCACCGGACTGTCTGGTCCGTCGGCCATTGTGTCGAGACACAGGCCGTAAAACCTTACCGCATAGGGCGCAAAAAGAGAAATGGGAGCGACTTGCTGGACATTGAAATCATCCCCTGCACCGACGTGGACCGGGCAACGGCGGTCTTTCACCGGGATGGGTTCGTGGCGGTCAGCGGCGCGCTGACGCCCGAACAGCTCGCGTTCGCGCAGGCGGGCGCGAAGCGGGTCATCGCCGAGCAGATGGCCGCGATCCCCCTCGACAGGGCCAATCGGGGGTTCGCCCGCTACTCCTTCGGCCCGCAGGTCCACCACCCTGAATGGACGCAACTCGTGGACCTCCCGACGGTCCTGCCGGTCCTGGACAAGATCTGGGGGAGTTCCGATTACCGGTGCATGGGGGCGGGCGGCGACTATTCGACCCCCGGCGCGAAGATCCAGCCGCTGCACTCGGACCTAGGGGATTTTCTGAAGGACCCCTTCGGGCAGGTGACCTGCCGGGACCTGCCCACGCCGTTCATCGTGATCAATTTCCTGATGGTCGATTTCAAGGAGGTCAACGGGGCGATCCGGTTCATTCCGGGCACGCAGCGGTCCCGGCATCCGATCCCGACGCTGGAGGAGGAGCCGGAGCGGATGAAACGGTCCATCGTGTGCGCCCCGGCGGGGACGGCGGTCATCCGGGACGTGCGGTGCTGGCACGGGGGCACGGCCAACGCCTCCGACGAGATCCGCCCGATGACCAGCGCCGGGTACGTCGCGCCCTGGTTTCGCATGCCTCAGTACGGGGACTATATGCCCCGCACCCTGTACGACACGCTCTCCCCGCGCGCGAAGGAGTTGTGTCGGTTCATGGTGGAGGTCTGAGACAGGGAGCGAGGCCCACACACGGAGGAGGGGGCTGTGGGGCACTGCTTCGAGAATGCGTTTGCGATGCGGGTGGCCATACCAGGGTTCGTGGCCCCGTCCACGTTCATCCAGGAATAGACGGAGGATTTCCATGTCAGATCAGGCGCAGATCGGATTCATCGGGTGCGGAGGCAATGCCAGCGGGCACATGCGGCAACTCTCCAAGTTGCCGGACGCCAGGCTGGTGGCGGTGTGCGACATCGCGGAGGATCGTGCGAAACAGGCGGCGGAGGCGCATCAGGCGGAGGCTTACACGGACTACCACAAGATGCTGGAGCGGCCGGATCTGGACGCGGTCTACCTGAGCCTTCCGGTGTTCGCCCACGGGGAGCCGGAGATGGCCGTGATCGAACGGGGACTTCCGTTCCTGGTCGAGAAGCCGGTGGCGCGCACGATGCAGACGGCCCGGCGCGTGGAGGAGGCGGTGCGGAGGCGGGGGCTCATGACGGCCGTGGGCTATCAACTCCGGTATATGGGCGGCACGGTGGCGGCGCGTCAGGAGTTGGCGGGCAAGACGGTGAGTCTGGCGGTGGGAAAGTACTGGTGCGGGAGCGGGAGGGGGAACCCCGACCACTGGGTGCGGCAGATGGCCCTATCGGGCGGACAGCTCCTGGAGCAGGCGACGCATACCATCGACATGATGCGCTATCTGCTGGGCGAGGTGAAGGAGGTCTACACGCGACGCGCGGCCAGGCAGTTGTCCGAGATCGACTGCGCGGACACGCACGTGGTGGCGCTGGAGTTCGAGAGCGGAGCCATAGGGTCGCTGACCACGACATGGGCCTACGACCCGTCGGACTGGAGCCACGCGAATGTGCTCGACATCGCCTATGATCAGAGCCTGCTCCACTGGACGGGGGGGAAGGTGGCGATCACGGAGAAGAAGGAGACGCGGGACGTGGAGGCCCCGGGGCGGGGGATCGACGAGGTGTTCGTGGAGGCGGTCAGGACGAAGAACCCCGCGTTGATCAAATCACCCTACTCGGACGCGGTGAAGAGCCTGGCCGTGTCGCTGGCCATGAACGAGTCGGCGGATGAGGGGAGGCCGGTGCGGGTGGCGACGGTGTGACACCTTTTGTGCTCATCGACACGCACTGTCATCTGTATCAAATCGCGGACGTGGAAGCGGCGGTGCGCCGGGCGGCTGAACAGGACGTCCGGCGCATCGTCGTGGTGAGCGAGGACGCGGCGTCCATGCGAAAGGCGCTGGACCTGAAGGGGCGGTTCGATGGGGTGATGGCCGGTCTGGGGCTGCACCCGGCGCTGGTCAACCGGATGCCGGCGGCGGAGGTGGAGGCGGGGCTGGCGTTCATCGGGGCGCACCTCGGGGAGGCGGACGCGCTGGGCGAGGCCGGGCTGGACTTCAAGGTCCTGGAGCGGCCGGAGGACGAGGCGTTCCAGCGGTCGGTCCTGGAACGGCAGTTTGAGATGGCGAGGGCCGCGAAGCGCCCGGTGAACCTCCACTCCCGGCGGGCGCTGCGGGAGACCCTGGAGGAGGCGGTCCGGTTCCGCCGGGAGACGGGGCTGAACGCGCAGATGCACTGGTTCACGCAGTCCAGGAAGCTCGTCCGGAAGGCGTGCGATCAGGGGATTTACGTGTCCGCGGGGCCGTCCGTGCTGGACCGGCCGGACACGCAGGAGGTGGTCAGGGCCATCGCCGACGATCTCCTGCTGCTGGAGACGGACAGCCCGGTGCCGTTCGGGGAAGAGCAGTCGGAGCCTGCGTGGGTGCGCCGGGTGGCGCAGAAGGTGGCGGAGGTGCGGGGGACGGATTACGAGACGCTGGCGGGCCGGGTGGCGGAGAATTTCGAGCGGTACCTGGGGCGAGGGTAGAAGCGTTCCCGCCAGGACACAAAGGTATCAGGCGATTTCAAATCAGCAGGGGCGACCGACGGTCGCCCCTGCTCTGTTTCTGGCCAGGGTCAACGGCAGCCTGGGCGCATCACTTCAACTTTGACGCCCACTCCCCGGCGACGCGGGCCATCTCAGCGAACACTTCCTCATCGCTCTTGCGGGAGCGCTTGAGGGTCCGAAAGCCGTGGTCTGCGGTGTCCAGAAGGTGCAGGGTCGCGCGTTTACCGAGTTTCTTGCAGACGGGTTGTAGAAGGTCCAGGTCCGCCAGCTCGTCGCGCGTGCCGCTCAGGAACAGCATCGGGATCGTGACCGCGCCGAGGTGGTCGGCGCGTTTCGTGTCGGGCTTGCCGGGCTGGTGCAGGGGGAAGGCGAAGAAAACCAGGCCGCGCACGGGATCGAGCGGGGCCTCGGAGGCTGCCGTGGAGGTCATGCGTCCGCCGAAGGAGTGGCCGCCGGCCGTGAGAAGGAGGTCCGGGGCGGCTTCGTGCGCCGCCGCGACTGCGGAGCGGACCGTCGTCACGCAGACCGGCTGGGAACGTCCGCCCCCTCCCGGCTCCATGTAGGGAAAATTGTAGCGAAAGGTCGCGATGCCGGCGTCGGCCATCCGCTCCGCGATGGTCTGGAGGGTGGCGTGGCGCATGTTCGTGCTGGCCCCGTGGCCGAGGACGAGCAGGAAGCGTGCGTCGTCCGGCCGGATCAGCAGGGCGGAGACCTTTCCCTTTTCCTTCGTCGCAACGAATTTCATCTCAACGGCTTTGTGACTCATGGTCCGTGCCTCCGTTCAGGCTGGAAATGAAAAATTGATTATTTTTCGCGACACTGTTCGGTTACTGTTCCCAGAAAAGCGGCTATAATGGGGTATAACTTGTTGTTGGTATTGAAATAGAGAAGGGCTCCTTCCGATAGATATGGTAGCCAGCCACCTATCAGGAGGAGCCCAGATGAGATACGTTGATTTTATCGGCAGTCAGGACGATTGTATTGAGCGCAAACCGATCAAGTC
>SICM01000141.1 GCA_009694805.1 Candidatus Latescibacterota bacterium | reverse complement strand
TTCGGTCGCCGACCAAAGCCGCCTCGACCGCTCCGTCAACGCCGGCCTGAGGACCGTGTACTTTCTGCGCAAGATATTGAAGTTCACGCATCAAAGGTACAACCGCGCCCTGTCGAAATCAATCGCTTATTTCTTCACAACCCCTAAGGGTTTGAATTTTGAATCAAGAAACCTCCCACAGCCCTTCCCGTCCCGGATTGCCACCTTTCTTGCTCGTCCAAGAAAGGTGGCACCAAAGAAAGACGCTCGCTCAAACGCCGTGAGGGGCTTGGGCGCGGCGCAACCTTAACGTCCTGTAGACGCACCCAAATTGGTGCCCCCGGCAGGTGGGGTGCTTCTGCTGGACTCTGGTAGTGGGGGTTTCCGACGCCGCGCCTGCTTTTTATCTGTACAACATCATTACTGGTTATTCTACTCCCCCCTCCCCTCTTGTAGGGGAGGGGCTAGGGGGAGGGGTCTGCTCATCCTCCCAGCGCCTTTTCGACCAGGGCGTCGAGGGTCTGGACGCTCTTCTTCCAGGTGTCCATGGAATAGTCGGGGCCGTGACCCCAGGGGGCGGTCTCCATGGTGACAGGAGCGGAGAAGCGGAGTTTGGCGGCGTGCCGGAAGACGGCGTCCCAGTTCACCTCGCCGTGGCCGGGGGCGAGGTGGGAGTCCCGGTCGCCGGCGTTGTCCGCGAGGTGCCAGGCGGCGATGCGGTCGCCCATCGCTTCCAGGATCTGGAGGGCGTCCGGGCCGGCGGACATGAGGGCGTGGCCGGTGTCGTAGACGTAGCCCACGTTGGGGTCGGTGAGTTCGCGGGAGAGGCGCGCGAAGTGGCCGGCCACGGAGAAGAAGCGGCCGCCGCCGTACTCGCCGGGGGTCATGTTCTCCAGGCCGATGACCACGCCGGCCTGGCGGGCGACGGGGAGCATCTCCTGAAGGCTCCGGTGGAGCTGCTCAAAGTAGCGGTCGGGGCCGTTCTCGTCGGTGTTGTAGCGGTTCGTGGTGGGGTGCTGGATGACCACGCGCGCGCCGAGGAGGCCCGCGACCCGGATGTAGCGGTTCATGCGCCCGACGGCCCGCTGGCGCTGGGTCTCGTAGAAGGAGGCGATGTCGTCATCCGTGGCGAAGGGGAGGTGGAAGGAGTTGATCGAGACCCCCTGGGTCTCGTGTTTTTTTCTCAGGGCGACGATCTCACCGTCCCGGAGACCATCCACGTTCTGGGGGTGATATTCAAGGGCGCGGACGCCGGACGCCCTGCAGGCTTCCATCATGCGGTCAGGATCGTGGTCGTAGAAAGAGGCCGTGAACGCCCAGGTCCAGGTCTTGGCGGGCATGTATCCTCCAGGGGTGAAGATTCAAGATTCAAACGGCCCCCAGTAGGGGCGATTCGCGAATCGCCCCTACCTGATTACCCCCTCCCTCCCCCGGCATTGGGGGAGGGAGGGGCAATGGGGGTGGAAGGGGGCTGTCACCTCTTTAACCGGCCGTCGACAGGGGGCTGCCGCTTTCCTGTTTTTCCGCCACCATCGTATGGGTCTCCTTTCCGCCCAGGCCGGCGATCACCCGGAAGGCCTTCTCCTGGGTCCAGGCGGTGCCCTTGGGGACATACCGCACCGTGGCCGGGAAATAGGCGTAGAGGGCGGTGTTCCGGGGGTTCGGGGAGCGGTTGGGGCCAGATCCGTGGACGGTGAGGCTGTGAAAGAAGAGGGCGCTGCCTGCCGGGAGCGGGAGCAGCATCTGCTTGGAGAGGTCGAGTTTGGTCTCGTCCGGCACCATCTCCTCCTCTTTCTGGACGGCGATCCGGCCCCATTCGTGCAGGCCCCATCGGTGGCTTCCGGGGATGATCCTGAGGCAGCCGTTCTCCTCGGTGGCGTCGTTGAGCATGATGCTCACGGTCACGAGCGTGGGCGGCTCCACGGGCCAGTAGGCGGAGTCCTGATGCAGGGCGTGCGCGGACCCCTGGTGGGCGGGCTTGAGCATCAGGGTGCTCCGGAAGAGGAGGAGGTCCGGCCCGATCAGACGCTGCACGACCTCCACCAGGCGGGGGTGCGCGGCCAGCTTCTTGAAGACCTCCGAGTACTGATCCGTGCGCTCCATCTTCCGCAGCGCCGGAAGGCCGTCTCCGGGGTGGTCCTTCTGCCCCGGCTCCAGCTGGAAATCACCTAGTTTTTCCGCGCCGCCCGCCGCGTAACGCTCCGCCGCGACGCCATGCAGCCGCGCCACCTCCTGCTGACATTCCGCGACCTCCTGAGGGGAGAGCAGACCCTTCACGGCCAGGTAGCCGTTGGCTTCAAAGAACGAACGATATTCGTCGGGGTTCATCGCAACCTCCTGATGAGTTCTATCGATACAGAACAGAAAGGGCAAATTCATGTCCATCCATAACAAATTATACACGAAGGTCCCATGCTGTCAAGCGATAAAAAGGGTCACGGGTCACGAGTCCGGAGTCCGGAGCCCAGAGTCACAGGCTTTGGCCCTGGGCCCGTGACTGGCCTCTTGACGTTGCGCTTGACATCGGGGGATGGCGAGATTAGATTGACGATGGCCCTCCGCACGATTCGATTGACTTCGGGCCTGGGGAGGCTTAGATTCCACAACAAGATGGCCTTCGGGACACCGGCGTGGGGGGCCTGTTTCGTGCGGAAGATGAGCGGCGTGGACACATCGAAGCGAGGTTCTCGTGGCGGAATCCAGACGGATCGAATATCCAGACCTCGTGCGGTTCTTCAAGGAGGCGTTGGAGGCTGCGGGCGTACCGGCGCACGTGGCGGAGGTCGAGGCGGAGATCGGGGCTGAGGTGGACCTGTGCGGGGTGCATTCGCACGGGGTACAGCTCCTGCGGATGGCGGTCCAGAACATCCGGAACGGCACGATCGATCCGGACCCGCAGGTGAAGATCCTGGCAGAGTACCCGGCCTCGGTCCTGGGGGAGACGGACCGGGGGATCGGGCGTTACATTTCGGCTATGGGCATGGACATGGCCATGAAGCGGGCGGAGGCGTACGGGATCGGGTGCGCCGCGATCCGGGGCGTGGCGCACTGGGGACGGGGGCACTCCTACGCGCTTCGGGCGGCCAGGGCCGGGATGATCGGGCTGGCGTTCACGAACGCCTTCGCCAACTTCCCGGCGTGGGGGACGCGCGTCCCCTCTCTGGGGAACAACCCGATGGCCGTGGGCATCCCGGCGGGAGACGGGCCGGTGGTGCTGGACATGGCCATGACGCAGGCGGCCATCGGGAAGGTGCGGGACATCGCGGCCGAAGGGGGGCGTGTGCCCCCGGGATGGGGGCTGGACGAGCAGGGAGAACCCACGGACGACCCGAAGGCGATCCTGGCCTCGAAGCGCTTTCTGCCGATGGGCGAACACAAGGGGTCGGGCCTGGCGTTCGTGATCGACCTGCTGACAGGAGGGCTGGCCGGGGGGCTGCTCTGTTTTGAACAGGGGACAGGCGGGCGACCCTCGGATTCAGAGGGGGGATCTACGAAGCTGTTCATCGCGATCCGGCCTTATGGGGACTGGCTGCACGAGCAGGTCGCGTCGCTCAAGGCGCACCTGAAGGCCGCGCCTCCGGCCCCGGAGCAGGGGGAGGCTCAGTGGCCGGGCGAGGGGAGTTTCCGCCGGCGGGCCGAGTACCTGGAACAGGGGATTCCGATCCCTCTCAAGCTGGCAACGGACGCGGAGGCGCTGGCGCGGGAGCTGGGCGTGGCGTTGAGATGGAGGGTCTGATGGGCACCGATGCCGCTGAATCTTCACCGGCTGCGAGGCCAGGGGGGCGTCTCCGGAACGGCCTGGCCCTGCTGGGTCCCGGCATCGTCGTGGCTGCCACGGGGGTCGGGGCGGGGGACATGATCTCCGGCACGGTGGCCGGGGCGCAGTTCGGGACAACGCTGCTCTGGGCGGCGCTCTACAGCGCCATCCTCAAGTACGTCCTCAACGAAGGTATCGCGCGCTGGCAGCTCGCCACGGGGACCACGCTTCTGGAGGGGTGGGTGGAGCGCCTGGGCAGGCCGGTGCAGTATTATTTTTTGGTCTATATGATCGGCTGGTCGTTCCTGGTGGGGGGCGGCCTGATCTCCGCATGCGGCATCGCGGGGAACACGATGTTCCCCGCGCTGTCCATAAACGCCTGGGCGATCCTGCACTCGGTGGCCGGGGCGGCGCTGGTGCTGTGGGGGCGCTACAGCGCCTTCGAGGGGGCCATGAAGGTGCTGGTCGGGATCATGTTCGTGTCGATCCTGGGGAGCGCCTGCCTCCTGCTGCCGGACCTCCCCGCGCTGTTACGGGGCCTGGCCATTCCGTCCGTGCCCTCCGGCTCGACAAAGTCCATCCTGAGCGTAATCGGCGGCGTGGGGGGCAGCCTGACGATCCTCTGCTACGGCTACTGGATCCGGGAGTCGGGCCGGAAGGGGCCTGCGTGGATGCGGGGGACGCGCATCGATCTGGGGGCCGCCTATGCGTTCACGGGCCTGTTCGGGATCTCCGTCATCATCCTGTCGGCGCAGGTGCATCCCGAGGCGGCGAAGGGGGCGGGTATCGTGCAGGCTCTGGCGAACCGACTGGAGGGCGTCCTGGGGCCCGCCGGACGGTGGGCGCTCTACCTGGGGTTCTGGGGCGCGGTGGCCAGTTCGCTGCTGGGGGTGTGGCAGGGGGTGCCTTACATGTTTGCGGATTTCGTGGCCCTGCTCAAGCGCGCGGGGCCGGAGGAGCGGGCCGCGCTGGTGCGGACAGATTCCCGGCACTACCGGGCGTTTCTGGGTTTCCTCACGTTCCCGCCCATGCTGTTGCTGGCCTTTGACAAGCCGGTGAAGATCGTGCTGATTTACGCGGTCATCGGGGCGCTGTTCATGCCGTTTCTGGCCGGGACCCTGCTCTACATGAACACGCGGCGCGCGTGGATGGGGGACCTGCGCAGCGGGTGGGTGACGAACGTCCTGCTCGTGTTTGCGCTCCTGGTGTTTCTCTATCTGGGGATCAATGGGGTGGTGGAGGGGGCGGGGTAGCACGGCGATTCATCGTCGTGAAGGATGAAGGATGAAGGCAGGAAATGCAAAAGGACAACATCATGAGTGCGAACCTTCTTAAAAACTCCAATGGCTCCTGGTCCACCTGGTCGCCCATGCCGAGCCTGTCCCCGGCCTTCTCCGCGGAGAACGGGCATCTGTGCGTGGCCGGGGACGGCAATAAGCACTGCTTCGGGGAGTGGTACCAGAAGGTCCCGGCGCAGCCCGGGAAGGCCTACTGCCTGCGCGTGGTTCTGCGGTGTGAGGGCGTCCGGGACCTGTTCCTGCACGTGACGCCCCACGTGGTCTGGCGGCGGGGGGAGCTGCCGGAGTCGAGCTGCGCGCAGGACGCGATCCGAAACTTCCGGCGCGAGGGGGACCGGATCGTGGGGGAGGACGTGTTCATCGCGCCGGCCAACTGCGACGGGGCCGAGGTCCGGCTGCTGCTCCGCTACGCGCCGGAGGCCGTGGTCCGGTTCGAGGAGGTCTCGCTGACCGAGGCGGAGCCGCCTGCGCCGCGCAAGGTCCGTGTGGGGGCGATGAAGTTCCGGCCGCCGCACCCGTCGAGCCCGGCAGACCATCTCCGGCTGTATGCCGACCAGATCGACCGGCTGGGGATGACGCGGCCGGACCTGGTCCTGCTGCCGGAGTTCGCGAACACGGCGTCCCTCCCTCCGTACCGGGGGGTTTACCTGTGGGAGTTCGCGGAGCCGATCCCGGGTCCGTTCTGCGCGATGCTGGCGGAGAAGGCGCGGGCCTATAATTCCTATGTCTGCGCGGGCGTGCTGGAGCGGGACGGGGACTTCATCTTCAACGCCGCCGTGCTCTACGGCCGGGACGGGATGCTGGTCGGAAAACAGCGCAAGGTGCATCCCTACTGGCCGGAGGAGCCGATGGGGATTTCGCCGGGGGACAGCTTCGAGGTGTTTCAGACGGACTTCGGGACCGTGGGGATCATGATCTGTTACGACAGCTGGTGGCCGGAGTCCACGCGCCTGCTGGCGCTCAAGGGGGCGGAGCTGGTCCTGTTCCCGAACGCGGGCTATGAGGAGAAGATCCTGCCTGCCCGCGCCATCGACAACAACGTCTACATCGTGGCCTCCACACTGAACTCCCCGGCGGCCATCGTCACGCCTCGCGGGGACCTGCTGGCCGTCTCGGCGGTGAACAACACGCTGACGGCGGAGATCGATTTGAACGACCGGCCCAAGTGCCACCCCAACGCCGGGGGGAACCTGAATCCGGGGCCGGGTGGGGCGCGGTGGGCCCGGAACGCGAACTCGACGCGGGTCTACGAGGAGATCCTGGCGGAGGTGCAGCGGGGGGCGGAGGGATAAAAGACATTCCCGAAGAGGATGTGCGTATGAAGCCGGTCGGACAGCTCCAGTATTTTCGCTCGGAAGTCGACGGCAGGTTCCATCCCTGCGCGGTCTGTGCGACGGACACGACGGATGACCCCAAACCGTTGATTCTGGAGGTGAGCCCGGGCGCGCTGGGCAATCTCGCGGGGGCCGTCTCGCAGACGGAGGAGATCGCCGGGATCGCCGCCCGACACGGTCACGCCTGTGTCGTCCTGCGCCCGACCGGCCGGGGGTCCGGGTCCGTGTATCAGAACTACGGCGAGGTGGACGTCCTGGAGGCGATTGCGCACGTGGCGTCTCACTATGCCATCGACCGGGACCGGATTACGATCACCGGGTCGTCGATGGGCGGGGCTGCGGTCTGGTACCTGATTTCGCATTATCCCGACCTCTTTGCGGGCGCCGCCCCATTCTGCGGCTACTGCGATTATCGACTGTGGGAGAAACCGGGAGGATTGACGTTTCACCTCCACGAATGGGAGGCGCCGTCCTGGCGTTCCAGGTCCGCCGCATTCCTGGTCGAGAACCTCGAGCATACGCCTGTCTGGATGGTCCACGGGGAATGGGACCGGGCCGTGGGGGGCGGCGTTCCGGTGGAACACTCGCGCCAGATGGCCCGGTTGATGGATGAGAAAAGGTATTCGTACAGGTATACGGAGGTACCCAGGACAGGACATGGGTGCCGGGTGGCCGAGGTCTGGGAGAAGGTCCTTCTCTGGCTGCTCGAACAGAAAAAGCGACGGCATCCCGATCACGTGTCGCTGGCGTCGTATGACCTGCGCCATAACCGGTCCTGCTGGGTGACGATTGAGCAGTTCGCCCATTACGGCGAACGGGGCGTGGTCGATGCCGGGCTCACCCGGGATGACCGGGCGGCCGTCCGAACGGAGGGCGTCCGCACCTTTTCGCTGGGGCCGATAGAGGGTCGTGCGGTCGTGGAGGTCTCGGTGGACGGCCAGGGGCTGGGGGAGGTCGATCTGAGTCGGGCTCAGACCTTTCAGCGGGGTGAGGGGGACGTCTGGAGGGCCGATCCTTTTGGTCTGACGAAGGAGAAGCGGCCCTGCTCTTCAGGGCCCATCGGGGACCTGTTTTACGATGGGGTGATTCTGGTGCCGGGGACTGCCGGGTCGGAGGAGGAGACGTTTTTTACCTCCTGGGCGGCCAGGGATGCGAAGGGGTACTATCGCAGCCGAAACGGAGGCGTGCATCGCGGGGGGATCATGGGGGACAATGGGGTGGACCTCCCGATCGTCAACGACATCGACCTCCAGGAGGACGCCCTGGCCCAAAACAACCTGCTTCTGTACGGGACCCATGCCTCGAATTCCATCCTGGCGCGGTTTGAAGAGGCGCTCCCGCTCGCCTTTAATGGGACGACCCTCCGGCTTTCGGGCAGGACCTACATCGCAAAACGCGCCGCCGTCTTTGCCATTTTTCCTCATCCCGAAAATTCGAATCGCTATGTGGCCGTCCACGGCGGCGTGACGCCCGATGCGATCTGCTGGGGGAGCCACCTGGACATGAACCTGCTGCCCGACTATCTGGTCTACTCCGAGGGCGAGGTGCTGGACTGGGGATTCTGGGGAAACGACTGGAAGTCCCAGGAGTAAATGTTGTTCGACTCAAAGCATGGAGCACATCATGGCAATCCACGTTGAACCGTCGAAAAGCGGCTTACAGGCCGGACAGCGGCGGCTGGATGTGTCCGCGCACAATGTGGCCAATGTGAACACGGACGGGTTCCAGAAGCAGGTCGCGACGGCGCAGGAGCGCCCGTCCGGCGGGGTGGACGTGCAGGTGGACAACGTGGAGGTGTCGGAGGAGGCGCAGCGGGCGCTGGAAGAGGCGAAGACCGAAGGGCTGGTCTCCCAGCCGGAGAACGGGGTCAGCGTCGTGGATGAGACGGTGAACCAGATCGCGGCCAAGACGGCGTTCCAGGCGAATGCGAAGGTCCTCAAGGCGCAGGATAAGACGGTCGGGACGCTGCTGGACGCAACAGGTTGACGGGAGGGATAGATGTCAGACATCACGCAACTCAAGGACCTCTGTCTGGAGACGGTCCTGACCAGCGACGGGCAGGCGCGTTGCAAGATCGCCGTGCCGGACGGGGAGGCGTGGGCCGGGCTGGGGGCGCAGGTCCAGGGACGCATCCGGGAGGTGACGGGCGCGACCGCGCAGGTCGTCCGGGCGGCGACGGTCTCGGAGGAGGACTGGCGCGGGTTTCATCTGATCGCCATCGGGAGCATGCTGAACAACGCCGCGATCTTCCGGCTCTACACGAACCACTACGCCTTCACGGACGATGCCTATCCGGGGGAGGGGGGGTGGGAGGTCCGCACGATCCACAACCCGTTCGGGCACGGGCTCAACGCAGTGCTAGCCGGGGGGAGCGACTTCGAGAGCGCGCAGGAGGCGACGGAGCAACTGGTGGGCCTGCTGGAGGACGGCGGACGGCTGGGCCACGTGAACCTGTCCCGGTCGTTCCACAACGAGGTGGAGGTGCCGGACGCCCGAGGGGCGGCGGAGATCGTGGCGGACGCGGACGAGGGCTACGCCCGTCCGGCGGGGAAGTACTACTCGCCGTGGACGGGGATGACCCGCGCGTGCGATTACGGGATGCGCTACTACCAGACCGGGGAGCGGGTCTTCGGGGAGATCACCCGCGAGCTGACGCTCCACTACATCGAGATCGCGGAGCGGGAGAATGACTGGAAGCTGACGGCCTACGGGTACGGGGACCCCTACTTCTGGCCGTGGAAGTTCGCAATCGCCTGGGACCTGATCGAGGAGGGGGACGTCTTCTCGGACGAGGACCGGCTGCGCATCACGAACATGGTCCTCCAGACAGCGCGGTGGGTGGCGGATCTGGGCTACTTCTCGATGGAGGGGAGCCCGGAGGGGATGATCCGGCAGAACCACTGCACGTTCGCGGCGCTGAGCCTGGGCCTCTGCGCGGGCTACCTGAAGAAGTATTACGGGACCCGGGAGTTCGACGCCCGATTCCGGGACGTGGAGCGGATCTTCCGGGGGCAGGCGACCTCCTCCCGGTCGAACGACGACGCGGGGTTCGGGTACTGCTGGCTGGTGCCGCGTCACATCCTGCAGTACTTCCTGGAGCGGGGGGAGACGGATTACCTGGAGAAGGGGTTCCTGCGGGCGATGGGGGACTTCGCGATCCTGACGACGGACAACCGGCGGGACGAATGCACGTACGGGGACGTGGGGACGTACGCGCGGGGGTTCGGGTGGAGCCGGGCGTATTCGATCCTGCTCAAGGCGGCGTGGTTTCACGGCGACGGGCGCTACCGGTGGGCCTACGACTGGCTGACGGCGGGGAAGCCGACGGACACGCTGGACAGCTGGTTCGACGGGGCCTACCACCGCCGGGTGGCGCCGGTCGAGCCGAAGGACCTGCTGGGCATTGCCGTGGCCCGGATGGACGAGGGGATGTATCGCTGGGCGCTGAAGAACTCCTACGGGCCGTTCGTGCCGCGCGAGGCGGCGTTCGACAAGATGTCGTTCCGGAAGGATTTCGAACCAGATGGGGAGTACATGCTGATCGAGGGGAGCTCCACGTTCGCGCACGGGCACGAGGATGGCAATGCCATCGTGCGCCTGACGTGGGACGACCGGCTCTGGCTGGCGGACCTCCACTACATCCGCAAGTACCCGAAGCACCATAACAGCGTGTTCATCATCCGGGACGGGGTCAGCACGCAGGTCCCGGCGCTGGCGGAAGTGGACCGGCACGAGTCCCTGATCCCCCTGTCCAATTCGTCGCCGGGCAGTCGTATCCCGGTGTTGGCGAGCCTGGATCTGAAGGCGGACTTTGCGGGCGCCGGGTTCACCCGGACGTCCGTGGCCCCGTACAGCGGGGCGCGGTGGCGCCGAAATGTGGTCTGGGAGAAGGGGCGCTTCTTCCTGGTGATCGACGAAGTGGCGGCGCTCCAGAGCGGGGACTACAACCTCCAGTGTTTCTGGCGTGGGCTGGGGGATGTGCGCCTGGACGGGGAGGACACGATCCTGTCTCAGGGGGGCGTCTCGTTCCAGATCCGGAGCGGGGATGGATCGTCCAAGGAGATGCTGGAGGAGGGGCCGACGTTCCTGCACAACTGGACGAATTATGAACACAGCCCGGACGGGGTCGTGAAGATCGTCAGCCAGCGACAACACCTCTCCATGTCCGAGGGACAGAGGGCGCTCTATTTCAACCTCCTGACGCCGCAGCAGGAGGCGGGGTTGAGAATACAGCGCGTCGGGGAGAGCGTGGTCAAGGTCAACCAGAAGGCAGAAGGCAGTAGGCAGAAGGCAGTAGGCAAAACACGGCCTTTCGAGGCGTTGATCGGGGTCGGGGACGGGGGGTGCAGGGTCGGGGGGCTGGAGATCGACGCCGGGATGTTCAGCGTGGACCGGGATGGGGCGTCCTTCGCCGGGATGCGGCGGGTGAGGGCAGGGCGGTTTGAGGCGACGAGCAGCGCGCCGGTCTCGATCCAGGTGGACTTCAAGACAGGGGAAGGGACCGTCATTGCGGAGGGGGCGGCGGAGGTCCGGATGGCGGTCCAGCGCGTCACGCTCAACGGGAGGGTCGCCGGACGGAAGGGGAAGGACGGGCTGATCGCATTTTCGGTCCCGGCGGGGACACACAGCCTCAAGGTCACCGGGCTGAAAGGGGATGCCTTCCGGGCGGCGCTCGACCGGCGGTATACAGGCTACGCGGACGTCCGGCTGGTGAAGCGGCCGGCGCTGTCCCGGAAGGACCTGAAGGCCGTCTGGACGTTCAAGGGGGAGGGGGGCATCCGGTCGGTCTTCGCGGGGGATGTGGACGGGGACGGGTGCGCCGAGGTCGTGGCCGGGTCGGGGGCCGGGGGCGTCCATCTGCTGGGACCGGACGGAAAGGAGCGGTGGCGGGGACGGACCGAGGGGGCGGTCAACTCGGTCCACGCTTTCAAGGGACCGGGCAGGCGGATGAGCGTGGTCGCCGGGTCGGAGGACTGCGGGGTCTACCTGTTCGATGCGGCCGGGCGTCGGCGGTGGGTCTTCCGGCGGGGGAAGCACCACGGCCGGGACAGCAGGGTCGTGGCCGTGTCGGCGGCGGACCTGGACGCGGGGACGGGAGGACGGCGGTCCTGGCCGGGACGGAGAGCTGGCAGCTCTACGCCATCGACCTGGACGGGTCGCTCCGGTGGCAGGCGGACATGTGCCATCACAGCGTGACGAACCTGCTTCCGGACGACTTCGACGGGGACGGGAAGGTGGAGATCGCGGTGGGGACGCAGTACTACAACTGCGATTTCGTCAATTCGGACGGGACGGTCCGATGGCTCTACCGGATCACCACGCCGGAGTTCACGGCCGTGGCCGCGGCGGACGTGAACGGGGACGGGGTGAAGGAGGCACTGTTCGGGACGATGGACGGGACGCTGCACGCCCTGCCGCCGACGGTCTCAGAGTACCGCGCGATCGCGACGCCGCCCTACCGGATGGGCTACGCCACGCCGGTCTGGAAGGTCAACCTGGGGGACGAGCCTACCGGGATCGTGGTGAAGGACGTGGATGGGGACGGCGTATCGGAGATCGTGGTGACCTCGACGGGCGGAAATCTCTACGTCCTGGACCTGGAGGGGAGGAAGCGGGCGCGGCGGGACCTGATGCGCCCACTGACGGCGCTCACCACGCTGGACGGAGGGGAGATCGTCGTGGGGACGGCGGATGGGGGCGTGCTGATCTGCGACAGCCGGGGCGAGGTGACGCGCTCCTGTGTCCTGCAAGGGGGGGTGACGGGCCTGCGTGCGGTGGACCTGGACGGGGACGGCGCGGAGGAGGTCGTGGTGGCCACGACGCGCGGGCAGGTGGCGGTGTTGAAGTGAGACGGCAAACGTGAAACGTGAAACGTGAAAACAAAAACATTGTGTCTTTCGCGTTTGCCATTTGCCGTTTGCCCTTTCACTAAAAGACCCGCTGGATGCCCCTCAGTTCTACTGAGGGGAGGAAAGCGGGGGTTTTGAGTTGATAATCGTGGTTTGGGTTTGATATATTGACGGTATGGCTATCCAAAGATCATCCCATGCCGTCTATGACCTGAAGTATC
>SICM01000009.1 GCA_009694805.1 Candidatus Latescibacterota bacterium | reverse complement strand
TTGTGTCCCAGCCAGGAGGCAGAAAAAGAGGCCCGCGTCCTTCCTGGAGACGGCTGGGAGCAAGATTCAAATAGAGTTTCTGGGGGGGATATTCTCAGATTCTCGAACCTCTGTCCCGCAATAAGTTATCCCTAAACCGATCACGAATGGCCGCCCTGTTTCTTGTGTTTCGTCGATATTCTGCAATTTGCGCTTCGCAGGTACTGGGCCATAAGGCTGTTGAAGGGAAGGCGGAGAAAATACACCCTTTCGAACGACCATT
Organism: Candidatus Latescibacterota bacterium; assembly: GCA_009694805.1. Classification (GTDB taxonomy): domain Bacteria; phylum Latescibacterota; class UBA2968; order SICM01; family SICM01; genus SICM01. Next base: position 52,661 of record SICM01000009.1, on the reverse strand, counting down.
TCCTGGCAAGCCCTGCCAAAACCCCGAGGATCTGTTCAGGATCACCCGCCGCATCAAGGATCTCAACACATTTATTGTTCTGATCTCGACCTTTGAAATCCCCAACCACATATCCGAGGGACTCGCCTCGCCCATCGAGCCAGAGATAGCCCTGGTGCATTCCAGGCCACTTGAATCCCCGGTACGTGGGCCTGACGGCGGTGCCGGTCAGGGTGGCGTTCTGCCGGTTGTAAATTTCAGCCAGATCATCCCGATGTTCGATAAACTCACAAAGCTCAAAGGCCAGCTCTTGGGAAGGGAGATGATCCACTTCCACATAAAACTCATATTGCGGCCAGCCGGAAACGTAACCGAAACGCCCATAGAATGCTCAATGCCGAGCAGGAGGCTGATATCGTATCCGTTCTGACGCATGGCCTCAAGAGATGACAGAGCGGTTTTCCTCATCAGCCCTAATTTTCGGTATTCGGAATGGGTCTCAACGCAATCCACGCCGGCTGCCTTTACGCGAGCCGTCCCGATCCGAAGGGTAATCTCAAAAACACCCCAATTTGTGACCATCGTGTTATCGATCAACCCAACTCTTGAGGTCTCCCAATCAACGTGCCTTTCGGTCATTCGGCTGGAAATCGCTGCAAGTGCTTCACGATGTTTTTCTCTGTCCAGTGCGATCACATTGAATCCATCGACATTCATCTTTTGTCTTCCTGAAAACGGATCATTGGGTTTTCCAGAATCGTCACCCAGCCATCCCCATGCGCGTGGTGTTTCACTTTCACGATGCCGGAGACGCAGATCCCGCGTCGTGATCCGGCAGATCGTCCTCCACACAACGCACGGCGCGGAACAGGGGGCCACGATCCGACGTGACCTGGTAACACCGCCGACCCTCCCCCTCTTCAACCGGGTGGACAGCGCCACTTGGCAGCCCTATCGTTCGTGCAGGCCTTTTCTCAGGTCAATGTCCACGTACCATACCCCACCGTCTATTCTCCAAACCCCAGCCTATGAATCGTCCCCTTGCTCCCGTCAATCCGCAGCCCTTTGCCCGGCTGAATCAGAAGGTTCTTGATATGTGTACTTCCATTTCGTATTTTTAGAACGTCAGGGTTCGAGTGGTCATCCAGTGTAACACGCGAAGTCTTTACCTTATGAATCGCTTCGACCTCCACCATCTTTCCAGGTTAAGAGTCAAGGAAGCAAAAGTCTTGCTTGATCACAAATGTCATGAAGGTGCTTATTACCTCCTTGGATATGCTGTTGAATGTGCTCTTAAGGCGTGTATCGCCAAACAAACGAAACGTTTTGATTTTCCTGACCAGAAGACCGTCAACAAAAGCTATGTCCACGATTTAAACCAACTCCTTGAACTCTCTGGGGTGAAATCAGAGCACGAGAAAGAGATTCAAAGCAATCGCGTCTTTGAATTAAACTGGGCAATTGTGAAGGACTGGTCGGAAAAGGCCCGGTATTCTGGTCAGATATCAGAAACCGAGGCCATAGGCTTTTACTCGGCTGTCGTCAGCAGAAGGAATGGGGTTCTGTCATGGCTCAAGAAACGGTGGTAAAAGACTTTCTCTCAAGCGAGATGATCTCTTGTGGGGAAGAATTAACACGTCGTCTTGATGAAGCCCAATTTGAGGTTACGGGTTCATTTTGGCTTTATGACCCCGATTCAAACGCCTGGCGGATGATCATCGCAAACCCACGGATAGATGTGGACGGCCCTGCCCGTTCTTACAAAAAAATCCAGTCCGTTATATCTCAGATGCCGGAAGATCGACCTAAAATCCATTTAAAAGATATAACGGTCATCGATTCCAAAGACCCGCTCCTCTCTCTTCTCCGCAAGGTTTCTAAAACAGGTAAGGGAATCTCAGGTCATAGAGTTTCGAGAAACGCCATTAATGGGGTTTGGATTGAAGACGCCTACATTTACCGGATGGCGTGAGTCTTCACGGGAATACCTGAACATTGCAAGTAGCCCAATCCCACTCCTCAGCGTAGAGCCTTATATCTCCTTGTAGGCGATCTCTTCCTTCCAGCCGTCAAACGGCTGCACCCGATCCACCTCGAACCCGCACTTCTTGAAGAACGCCTGGGCATCGCCGTTTTCAGGCAGGTAGCCGACGCACAGCCGCTTTGCCTGAGGATTTCTGCCCTTGATCAGTTCGATGGCAAATTCGAGGGCCTTCCTCCCATATCCCCTGCCCTGATATTTCTTGTCGACCATGATCCCCCAGAGATCGGGCTCTTCGGGGTTCGACTCCCAGACCTTCACAAATCCTGCAGGCGCTTCGTCCGCGCAGATCGCCTTGAACCAGGCGTTGTCTTCGTAGACGCCCCTGGCGATCATGTGAGCGACCGTCGGGGCGAGTCGCTCCTGTTCCGGGGCGGCTTTCAGCTTCAACACCTGCCGGATGTTCTGCTTTGTTACATCTCGTAGAGTGATTCCTTCTGACATGTTTGGATCTCCTCTTGAGGTGCATGAGTTCACCTTTCACCCTGATTCGGACGGATCTGTGCTTCTGTTTGCCCTGTTTCTTTTCAGGGTGGGTCCCGATTGTAAAATCTCATGACATACCCCTTTATCATTTTAGACCGAAGCAAGATCGAACGTCTGATCCGCCAGGGTCTCGATGAACGTATGGGAGACATTCAACAAGGACATGGGCGATCCTCTCAGCCAAAAGACAAAAGGCCACGAGCACCTTTTCGTGCCGTGGCCTTGGGGAAGGATACAAAAAAAGCCACCCGGAGACGGATGGCTCTGAACGTCAATCTTTTTGGCGTCAGCCTGCATCTCCCGGACACGAAAAGGGCGCCGAAGGGCGCAATCGGGTGTCCGGAAGAAAACAGATATAAAACGTGACAGACGGATTCAGGCGGACGGGTGAAGGGGTCGATCCCGTGGGGACCGGCCTGCGCAGGCGCTCTGCGCCATCAGCCCGTTCTCAAAAGGCGTCCTTGGCTGTTCTCCGGACTACCGCGCGATCCTGAACCTCATCCGAATCACAGAATGCTCCTGTTAGAGGGGATATTGCCTCCGTCCCGTCGACCGCACAGGCGATGCGTCGGGAGTGAGGCTGACGAAATTTGCGCCTAAGTATAGCGATGCCCCGCGCCAAAGTCAAGTGAAAAGTGCCCCTCCCTCTTTCAAGGCGTCCCTGGAACGAGCGCTTGGAGGTACCTCATAGCCGCTGTTCACACAGGCAAAAATCTATAGCGAGGCCCCTCCAAATATATTATCTTTGGCGCGGACATGACAATGAATCACCGCGACATTTCCCCCGTCTCCGAAGAGGCGCACGGCGAGGTCTACGTCCTTCGGGTCCCGCAGGGCTTCGAAGAGATCGCCATCCGGCACATCGCCGCGATGCCGGGCGCTTCGGAGGTGGAACTCCTGACGGACGGAGCCGTGGAACTCCGTTATACGGGACCCCTCGCCCGTCTGCGCGCCCTCAGGGTGGTCGAAGGGGTCTTCCGTACGCTGGGCGTGTTCCTGTCCAGCCGGAGCCTGGACGAGATGATGAGGAACCTCCTCTCCCAGGTCGATTTCAGAGGATGGGGTGGAGGGGTTCACGACCGCGATCCCGGGGGACGGTTCTCCCTCTCCCTCTCCCTCGACCCGGCCCTCGGCATCCCGGAGCGCGACTTCCGCTCGGAGGTGACCTGGGCGCTTCAGGCGACCCTGCGCGCAAAGCCCTCCCCGGAGGGCGTGGCCATCCACGTGGCCGCAGGGCCGGAGGCGGGGTGGGTGGGGGTCGGAGGGCCCGAAAGACAGCCTTCCGAGAAAGGCAGCCTGCCCTCTTCCGTGGCCGCCGGCACGGTCCTCTACGCCGGCGCGAGGTCCGACGACCGGGTCCTGGACCCCCTGTGCGGCCCCGGCGAACTACTTGTAGAACAGGCCCTGGCCGGACCCGTGACCACGCTTCTGGGCGGCGATGTGGACCTGAAAGCCGTCCGGTCCATCCAGGCCAGACTCAGGGGACTAGCTGCGCCAGCGTGTGCCTGCCGATGGGACCCCCGTCGCCTTCCGATCAGGCCCAGATCCATCGACACCGTCATCGCCTATCTCCCGTCCGGGCTTCAGGCCGGTAGCCGTCAGATCGCCCGGTCCCTGTACCAGAGCCTCCTGAAGGAGGTCATCCGGGTCCTCAGACCCACGGGCCGGGCCGTCCTCCTGGCGGGGGAGAAGGAGATCCTGACCCCTCTGCTCGGCCGTCAGACGGAACTCGCCATCGAAACCCAGCACCCCGTCCGCACAGGCCCCTTCAGAGCAGAGCTGTACGTGATCCGGCCGGTGTTGAAACTGCTGACCTAACCCCCGTCCCCTTCCCTTCATGGACAAGGAGTCTCCCATGAGCAAACCGAAGGTCCTCTACATCCCCACGCCGGCCCACACGAAGCGGGCCTTCCACGGAAAAGACTACCAGCGGATGTGTGACCTCTTCGACGTGACCGCCAACCCGGAGGACAAAAACCCCAGCACCGATCAGGTCGCAGCGCAGATCAAGGGGTTCGACGCCCTCGTCACGGGCTGGGGCGTCCCGCAGTTGAACGAGAAGGTGTTCGAGAACGCCGACCGCCTGCGCATCATCGCCCACTCCGCCGGGTCGGTCAAGGGCTTCCTCCCCCAGGAGGTCGTGGATAAACACCTCCTCCCCCGCCGGATCGTGGTGTTCAGCGCCAACCACGCCATCGCCTACAACGTGGCGGAGTACACCGTCGGCATGCTCATCACGGCCTCCCGCCGGATCGCGGAACAGTCCGAACACATCCACCACACCGGCGGCTGGAAGCACCCGGAGTTCAACGGCAACGGGCAGTTCCTGCAGGGGAGCGTCGTCGGCATCGTGTCCGCGAGCAAGGTAGGACAGGAGGTCATCCGCATGCTGAAGCCGTTCGACGTCCACATCCTGGTCTACGACCCCTACCTCTCCGACTGGGACGCGGGCCGCCTCGGCGTGGAGAAGGTGGAACTGGACGACCTGTTCGCGCGGTCGGACATGGTCACGCTCCACGCCCCGAACACCCCGGAGACCCACGGGATGATCGGCGCCCGCCAGCTCAAGCGACTCCGGGAGGGCGCGCTGTTCGTGAACTGTTCCCGGGGCTCGGTCCTCAACCACGATGCCCTCTACACCGAGGCCGCGGCCGGACGCATCCGCGTGGTCCTGGACGTGACCACCCCGGAGCCCCTCCCGCCGGACAGCCCCTTCCGAAAACTCCCGAACGTGATCCTCACGCCCCACGTGTCCGGGGCCGGCTACTACGGGTACAACCGCATCGGCGCCTCGACCGTGCAGGCCCTGGAGGAGTTCTTCTCGGGCCGGCCCGTGACGGAGGCCGTTCCATTCGAGCGCTACGCAACCCTGGCCTGAGAGTCCGTACGGGCTCTAAGTGGAGAAGGGGGGCGCTGGCCTGCCAGCGCCCCCCTTCATGCCTCTGCGCTTATCCTGCCCATCCTGTTCATCCCTGTTAAATCCTACTTCTTTCCCATCCGCTCCACCTCCTGCGGCGCGGTCTTCATCGGGTTCAGACCCGTGGCCCGCATCAGATAGTTGGCCGAGAGGCTGTCCTGCCCCAGCCCGGCATAGAGATGCGCCAGCTCGATGTAGCCCTCCGCCGTCGGACGATCGGCCATGGCCTTCTCCAGGAGTTCGATCCGGCCCGCGTGCCGGCTCTGTCGCGCGAACGCCTCCAGTTCCCGCCTCCCCTCCTCCTCCCTTCCGGCCCGCACGCAGGCCCTGCCAAGCAGATACCGCGCCCGCACCAGGTGCGGGGCCCGCTTCAACGCCTCCTGAAGGTGAAGGATCGCCTCCTCGATGCGCCCTCCCCGCAGGCTGACCTCCCCCAGATCGCACAGAATCGTCGCATCCCCCGGCCTCAGCATCGCGGCCCTCAGCAGGCCGGCGGTCGCGGAGTCCACCTCCCCCGTCTGCGCATAGAGCCGCCCGACCCCGGCGTGTACGTCCGCATCGTCCGGCCTCAGCGCCTCCGCCTGCCGATAGACCCGTCCGGCCTCGTCGTATATCCCCTGCGCCACGAGCGCCTTCCCCAGCTCCACCAGGACTTCGCTCCGGTCCGGCGCCACGTCCACCGCCCTCCGGCACGCAGTCACTGCCTCCTCGAACGCCCCCGCCTCGCGGAGCGCCTGGCCCAGATCCATCCACGTCCGGGCATCCGCCCCCGGCAGGGCCGTGGCTCGCCGGAGGTACCCGACGGCCTCGTAGAACAGCCTCCGACGGAGCTGAATACGCCCCGCCCCGGCGAACGCCTCCCCGCACTTCGGGTCGATCTCCCCCGCCCTCCGGTAGGCCGCCAGCGCCGGGTCAGGATCTCCCCGGCGCAGGGCATCCTCCGCCTCCCGGCAGAGCGCCTCTGCCCGCTCACGAGGGTCTCCCCTCCACAAATAGAGCGCGCTGCCCGCCCCGCCCACCAGAAGGACGAGGACAAGCAGCGCTTTATATCTTCGCATAAAAGAAATTAACCGCAGAGATCGCAAAGATCGCGGAGAAATCCAAGACAAAAGCAGGCGCGCCGCCAGAAACCCCCACTACCTATGTACAGCAGAAGCAACCCACTCTCCGGGGGCACAAATTTTGGTGCGTCAACTGAACGTCAAGGTTGCGGTGCGCCAAGCCCCTCCGGCGCCTGAGGAGCGTGCTTCTTTGGTGTCACCTTTCTTGCACGAGCAAGAAAGGTGGCAATCCGGGGAGGGGTGGTGAAGTCTTAGAACAGAAGCACCGACACCGACTTCTGAATCATGGCCACCGACACCGCCGCCATCCCCACCAGCGCCATGCCCACGCTGAACCCCACGGCCAGCACCGTGGCATAGAGCCGCCACTGCTGGCGGCCGTACTTCTTCATGAAGTAGAACCGGGCCAGCAGCGCCCCGATGATCTCCGTGATCACGAAGTGCGGGAGCGCCCCCACGCTCCGGATGAACCCGAACACGAACAGGATCGGAAGCCCCAGGACCGACATGACCACGAACAGGAGGAGGCTGAAGACAAACCCCGTGGCGATGACCGCCGGTTTGATCGCCTCGTAGAAGATCGGCTGGTCCGCGGACGACTGGAGGAACGACCCGTCGAAGGTCGGGGCCTGATCGATCTCAAAATAGTACTCGACGCGTCTCCCATCCGGCCCCACCACGGCGGAGACGGGGATCTCCGGCGTCGGCGTGTCCGAGCGCTCGCCGCTGGCGAAGCCCAGCAGGCGCGGCGCGGGGGGGGCCCGGTCCGCCGGACCCTGCTTCTCCGGGGATTCCGCCTCTCCCTGAGACGACAGGACCGGCTTATAGGCCGGCGGTCCCTTCCCGTCAAAATCCGTGTAGAAGGCGCCGACTTTCGACCAGGGGCCGTAGCGGCGGGCCTTCACGTCCTTCTGGACCACATCCGTCGTGGTCCGGACGCGCCAGTACCACCAGCTCCCGTCCGTCAGGTTGGAGGGGCTCCAGGTCACCCGGTCCGGCTTCACGCTCATCTCGCTCTTGAGCGTGCTCGTGAACCAGACGCAGCTCTGGAGCGCCTGCAGGGGCCAGAACGTCTGCGCGTAGGGGTAGGAATCGGACGGGATGGGGGCCAGCTTCCAGATGTAAGACCAGTAGAAGAAGCTCGTCACCAGCACGAGCGGGACCATGAAGATCTCCGCCTTCAGGATGCTGGAGAACTTGGTGCCCGTCAGCTCGACCTCGCGGAACTTCTGCGCCTGAGCGCCGTGCACGTTGAGGGGGAAGGGGACGAACCAGACCTCCACCCCCCGGAAACCGCTCAGGAAGATCGTGGCCTCCCGGATGTAGGGGATGGAGATCGACTGCCCGACCAGGCCAATCAGCCGGGCGTTCACGAACGAGATCAGCGGCGTATAGATGAAGGCGAACAGGACGAAGAAGAGGATGAGGGTGTTCGTGACCAGATGGGGGAACAGGTATTTGGCAAGGACGATCGTGTAGAGGCCCGTGACCGCAAACAGGATCAGACAGGTGAGGATGCGGAAGTCCCCCCGGCCGGCCGGGGGCTTGAAGCTCCTGACCGGGGCCTGGGCCTCCTTCTGCTGGGAGCTCTTCACCCCCGCGAACACCTGGTAGAACCCGATGAGCGTGACCGCCAGGGTGGTCCCGAACCCGAAGCTCATCCAGAAATCGATGCCGTTGACGAACGACGTCTGGATGGTGTCCATGCCCAGGAACCAGTGGGGCAGCATCCCGTAACTGTGGAGGATCGGGTTGGCGACGGTGTAGACCATCACGCCGAAGAACGTCCCGATGATCCCCCAGAAGGGGGCCACCAGCCCGGCGAAGATCGGACCCAGATGGCATGTGAACCCCAGCGGCGTGGCAGGCAGGAAGTAGCCGGTGTACTGCGTGAAATCGACGAAGGGGATGGGGATGATCTGCAGGGGCTCGCTCATCATCGTCCCGGTGATGGCCGGAACGGCCACGTACACGACCCCCCACACGATGCCGATGACCCCTCCCACGCTGAACATCCGCCACCGCCAGCCCGCGCTCCCCTCGCTCTCTTCGGCCAGGGCCATGGCCCCCTGTGCGTTGATCGGAGCGAACGGGAACGGGAGCCGCTCGTAATCGGAAGTCAGCCGGAACAGGACGTAGCCGCCCGTGAACCAGGAGATCTTGCCCATGACCATGCCGATGACAAGCAGGGCGATGGGCGCGAGCCAGTCGGCGTGGAGGAAGGTCCGGTTGAGGAGCGCCTCCGAGCCCGGCTGCGGGGCCACCCAGGAAGGGATGAATTTGGTGATCCCGAACTGCTTGGCCGCCGGAGACTGGACGAAGTACTGGTTCCAGAGCAGGCCCTGGAAGGCCCCCGTCTCCGCCCCGATCAGGGCCGTCGTCACATAGAAGAGAAGATAGATCTCCTGCCGCTTGAGCGAAGTGAAGGACCGCTTGGACAGCTCCAGGAACAGGATGATCGTCACCCACTCCGCCGCCGCGCCGATCCCGCCGCCGACCATCAGGTTCAGGTAGATGTTGCCCGGCACCATGATGACGGACACGAAGATCGCGCCGATGATGGTCTTGAGGTTGAACGCCTCCTCGTAGACCTTGGGCGGCTCCAGCAGCGCCCGGTACTCCTCAATCTCCTCGAACTGGGTGTCTTTCTTCCGGTTGAAAAATGCCAAAATATCCTACCTTCCCACAGGTAGGAGCGCGGCATGCCGCGCCCCTACACTTACCCTATCACCCGTTCCTTTTCCTGCGCCTCGATCATCCGCTGTCCTTCTGCTTTGTACTGGTCCTTCGCCTCCGTGCTGATCGTCCGCCAGATCAGGAACTGCTTCCGGATGACGTTCATGAACCGCTGGTTGCAGCGCTTCCACGAGGAGGCGTCCCCCGACAGCCGCCCGAGCGTCAACTCCATCGCATGGATATCGTGATTGCCCGTGGGGACGGCCTTGAACAGCACCGTCTGACTGACGCCCAGATCGAACGGGGACAGCCAGATCGTCGTCCGGATGGTGTAGCCATCCCCCTTGTCCGTCGGGAGGGCCGAAAGCTGCGCCCCCTCCGTGTAGAACGTCCCCATCGACCCCTCCGTGTGGAAGTCGAAGTATTTGACGAGGAAGACGCACAGCCCGAACACCTCCCGCCCCCCCACGGTGAACGGGAACTCGAAGTCCCACCGGTCGCCGTGCGGGTCGGGCAGCTTCCAGCGCCGGGTCACGTCGGGCACGGCCATCTGCGACGCCTTGCGCGCCGGGTAGATCGTGGACAGGATGACCACGGCCATCACCAGCCCCGACGAGGCCACGGCGGACAGCGCCGAGTAGTTGAGCGTGATCCCCTCCAGCAGGCCCTGCCAGAGCAGGACCTTGGCCACCCCCTGGCCCAGGAGATATCCCGACACCGTCCCCAGCACGGCGTAGACGCAGGACTCCGCCATGAACAGGAAGGCGATGTGCACCGGGGCCAGCCCCACCGACGAGTAGATGCCGATCTCCCGGAAACGTTCGTAGACAGACCCCATCATCGTGTTCAGGACGATCAGCGCCGCGATGGCGATCGGGATGAACAGGTTGCTCATCCCCTTGAGCGAGGTCTGGCCGAGCGAGGAGTAGATCGACACATCGACCCGCACCAGGTTCCGGCGCGCCTCGTTGGCCAGGGCCCGCTCGAACGTCCCGTTCAGGTCCCAGCCCTCCAGCCGCTCGATCTGCTCGTCGCGCGTCTGCCGGGGGACCCCGGCGAACAGCACCACGGACAGGCGGGAGATGAAATCCTCCACGCGGGACTTGACCACCGTCGGGTCGCGGAAGCGCACGGCCACGGCCTGGAGCGGGCTGCGGACCTCCCGCAGCGTCTGGTAGGGGACGATCAGCACGTTCGCCGGGTCCAGGTGGACGAACTCCATGATCTCCACGTCGGGCTCCTCCAGGCCGGCCTTCTCCCGCCGCTCCTGCTGGGACATCTGGATGACGATGTTCTGGTCCGTGGCCTCGAAGTCCGCCGGCGTCAGCGGCTCGTCGTCCAGGTCCCTGAGGCCCTTCATCCGGTCCGAGTCGATCAGGCCCGCCACGGTGAACAGGTCCCCGAACAGCCGCACCTGCGCCCTGCCCACGTCCTCCGGAGTCAGGCCGAGCAGCTTGGCCATCTCCCTCGGAACCACGCAGACCTTCTGTTCCCCCTCCCGGAACCAGCGCCCGGCGTAGAGGCAGGACTGGATCTGGGTCACCTCCGCCTCCTGCGCCGACAGCCCGACGATGCCCAGGGCGTTGGCGGACTTCTCGCCGTGCTTCAGCTTGATGGCCTTCTTGTCCCGCGAGGAGTACCAGCTCCGGGGGGCGATGATCGCCTCGCCCGCAAAGCTCGCGCGGGTGTAGTCCAGGGAGGTCTCCTCGAGCGCCCCCCAGAACTTGCTCCGGAGGAGAAAGCCGGGATATTGCCCCGGATTGTCGCGGGCGATCTGGTGGAACCGGAGGGAGGACTTGATCGAGGTGAACGACAGGACCGTGAAGGTCAGGAGGACGAGCGTCGAGAACGTGAGGACGGTCCGGAGCTTCCGCCGTTTCATGTTGGCGATGCCGAGCTGGAAGGCGGCCAGGGAGGCGCTCACCCGCCCCACGTCCACGTCGTGGATGACCGCCGCCTCGGTCCGGAGCTTCCGCATCTGGGCGTTGAACCGGGTGAAGATCAGGGTGATCACGAATATGGCCAGGGCCAGGATCACGAAGGCCAGGAGGATGACGAACGGGTTGGACAGGTCGAACGCCGGGTGGACGAAGGAGAGGAAGATCCAGATCACCACGAAGATCGCGGAGAAACCGACCACCTGCCACCGGATGTCGCCAGCGGTGATCAGCAGCCGCTCCGCGAAGAAGGCGCAGGGGATGACGAGCGCCATGAAGAAGATGATCCCCTGGATGACGTCGTTCTGGGTCGCCTTCACGTCCGGGTAGGCCCGGGACTCCACGCCCAGGGCCGCGCGGGTGTGCTTGATGAATTCGTCCCACTTCAGCCCTTTGAAGGCCTGCTCCGCCAGGTCCACGTGCGCCTTGGCCTGGGCGTGCAGCACGTTGAGACGCTGGTTCTCGATGGCGTAGGCCTTCAGGTCCCGCATGCGGGCCTCGTCCAGCGTCCACATGTCCTTCGCCGCCTGGAAAGACGTGCGGGCGAAGGACCCGTGTGTCAGCGTCGTGAAGCCCCTGCCCCGGGCCTGCTCCTCGCTCTCCGCCCCGATGGAGTTGAGCAGGACGAACCGGATGCCGATGGACCCCGCGCTCATGGTCAGCTTCACCTTCTCGCCCGGCCGGGTGAACACCACCCCCACCGGCTCGTTGGGGCCGTAGCCGAGGGTGTAGCCGTACTCCTGCGGGGCCACGTTCCCCTCCCCGTACACGCTCAACTGCGGCAACTTGGACAGGTAGCGGGGATCCACCGTCTCGTAGAAGTCTGTGGAGATGCAGGGGAACAGGATGCGCGTGGCGCGGGTGATCCAGAAGTCCATCCCGAACTCCGGCTTGTAGATCTTCGCCGACTGCCCGCGGTCCGGGGCGTAGGTGATCTCCCCGGTCTCTGGGTCCAGATAGTAGGCGTCCATCCCCACCCATCGCACCGCCACGCCGGGGATGTAGAACTCCCCCTTCTCGTTGGCCATGTCATAGAAGATCGTCCGGACCCCCTTCACCGACTTCTCGGAGGTCATCCGCAGCACGGCCACGGCCCCCACGCGAGGCCGGTCCGGCACGATGCTCCGGCGGGGGAAGGTGAGGATGCGGCCCTTGAGGGCGCGCATGTTGTCCTGGAGATTGACGCGATAGTCGGGGAGGAGTTCCGGGTCGTCGAGCGCCTTGCTCCACGCGGCCGTCAGGAGCTGGATCTGCCGCGTCAGGTTCGGGAGGTTGACCCGCTCCACGGTGTCGAACGGCGTATCCACGCTGAAACGGGCGTCGTTGATCGTCACGAACGCCAGGGTGGGCATCCCGGCGTTCAGAACCACTTCGGAGTCGGTCTTGAGGACCCCGCCGGGGATGAACATGTTCCAGCTCATGCCGGAGGGCGGCGTGATCCCGTCCACCAGGGACCCGGTCTTGTCCAGGCCGAAGGCAGGGGCGAATTCCTCCCCCAGATCGGAGAATCGCTTCCCGAACGGGGCGAAGAACCGCTGGAAATAGTAATAGGAACTCCCGTTCCAGACCCCCATCTCATCGGTCTGGGAGGAGAGGTCCAGGGACACCCAGAGCCGGATATCGATCGGCTCGGCCACCAGCTTGACGAAGTGTTCCTCCTTGCGGGCGTGGCGGCTCAGAAAGTCGCAGACCCCCCGGAAGCCGAGGTGGTGCCCGGACGACGCCAGGAACAGGACCGTGCGGGCGGGCGGGTGCGCCCGGAGATATTCCGCCATCTCCAGGAGGCCTGCGATGCCCGACGCCTGCTCCGCCCCCGGGGCCAGGGCCGGGACCACGGACATGGCGTCATAGTAGGCGTCGAACAGGATGACCTGGTTCTTCAGCACGGGGTCCCGCCCCGGGATCCACCCGATGACGTTGTGGGCCGGATGCTTCTCCCAGACCATCCGGCTGTGCATCTCTACCTCGGTCTGCCCCCCGGAGGCCAACCTCTGCCGGAGCCTCTCCCCTTCCGCCTGCGCGATCCAGAAGCGGGGGACGTTGAGCGGCACCTGGAAGAATTTCTGCTCTGCCTCCGTGTAGGTCGTGGAGTCCGGGGCCACGAAGATCACCGCCTTCGCCCCGAGCATGGAGGCGTTCATCCAGTTGTTCCAGGAGTTGAACGCCATCAGGACGGCGCTCCCCTCCACGTCCTTCCCGTTGAAGTCCGCGAAATCCCCCCTGCCGCCGTCGATCAGCCGGAGGCGCAGCCCCTCAGGGGGAAGCGTGGAGGTCCGCACGAGGTTCGGCCAGACCGCGTGCAGAGGGATCGTCAGGCTGTCCCCCACGACCCTGAGCTGCCCCCCCTTGTCCACCGGGGAGGTCACGTCATAGGGCTCGGACGTCACCCGCTCCAGCCCAATCCGCTGGAAGGCCTCCAGGAGGTAGCGGTAGGCCGCCTCGTGGCCCGGATACCCCACCACCCGAGACCCGACCCCGGAGAGTCTGGTGAGCCGGTCCCGCACCTGCGCCTCCGTGACGGAGGACTGGATCGACGCCACCAGTACCCTCTGATCGGGCGGCGTCTTCTTCGGTGGGGACGCCGGCGGACGGATGTTGAACCACCGGATGAGATGGGCCGTCACCGTATCGGGCGAAAACACCGCGATGGGCACGAACAGGGCCGTGACCAGGACGACGAGCGCAATGATTTTCCAGTTTTTCATCCCCGTCTCCAAGAAGGGGTGAGGAATGAGGGTCGAGGGGTGAGAGGCCCTCATTCCTCAATCCTCGCCCCTGCCTTTCAATACCACTTATGCACCATATGCCCCTGGTCCGGGAACCAGAGGGCGTCCACGGCCACCCCTGCGGCGATGGCCAGGATGTAGCCGATGAGCATGCCGAAGAAGAAGGGTCTCGACTTCCGGTAGAACGATGCCCCGACGAGCTTGAGCATGACCAGCTTGAGCAGCCAGGCCACCAGGATGGTGAAACTCGTCAGCCGGGCCAGCGCCGTGCCGGACAGGGCGAACCCGATCGGATGGAACGGCCACCAGACGAAACGGTAGCGCATCAGGTTCAGAAAGGCCATGACCCCGGCCCCGGACAGGAAGAACCAGTAGTTGGGCGTCTCCATCGCGGTGGGGGCCTTGATCGTGTCCACGGCCCACTGGTACTGGCCCACGCCCGCGCTGATGATCAGCCAGTTGGGATTGAAGTTGTAGCCGCCCAGGGTGTAACCGAGCCAGATCGTGAACAGCGTGGAGGCCACGATCCCCACCGCAAACGCCGCGCAGACCGCCCAGAAGAGCCGGCGCTTCCCCTTCGGGACGAAGTCCCCGAGGCGGGCCACGTGGGCCATCGCCGACATGGCGAACCCCTTGTAATGGTTGACGAACGAGGAGGAGAGGGCGAAGGCCGCGTGCGTGGAGGCGCCCACGGCATTGGCCCCGCCCAGGGCCGCGATGGAGAGGCTGGTGGCCAAGGTGGGGGGGTTGGCGTAGATGAGGCCCGAATCGGCCAGGATCTTCGACAGGCCGGTGTAGACCAGGAGCATGGCCGGGATCAGCAGGACGATGACCTTGGCCTCCATCCCTGCCCGCCCCAACCAGACGGCCATGAACAGACAGCTGACGGCCAGGCCGATGAAGGCCCCCCGATAGGAGAGCATCTCCCCGCTGTCGTCGATGGGGGAACGTTCAGGATGAAGGGCCTTCCGGAAGACGTCGCGGAGGTGCAGCCGGGCGATCCAGAGCCCCCACAGGACCAGGACGACGTAGCCCCCGGCGGTCTGCCAGATGTAGCGCCCGGTCCCGTAGTAGGGGGAGATGGCGCTCACCCCCAGCCGGTTCAGGGCGCCCCCCTCGATGATGAACAGGAGGTCGAAGAACCAGATACTGAACAGGATGTCCAGGCTGGCGAAGTAGGAGAAGCAGATCACCACCGTGCTCAGGAAGATCCAGGCGGGGGGGTAGTTCTGAGAGAAGAAGATCCACCTGCCGTCCGCCGTGGGAAACTGCGGGAACTGCGGGTAGAACCAGGCGATCATGTTCCACCAGAACACGAAGGACGTCAGCGCAAATCCCGCCCAGAACGCCTTGCCCTGCACGAACTCCGGCAGAAAGCGCTCCCCCGAGCCGGCCCGCGTGGTCATCTCCACGATGGGCGTCATGGCCGGATAGACCAGCTTTTCGTTCTCGGCCCACTGCCGGTGCATGATCACCGAGGCGCAGGCGCAGGCGAACCCCACGGCGAAGATGAAAGCGAACCACCACATCAGCGGGATGGCCCAGACCCCCCAGGGGATCGACGCCCCCCTGGGCAGTCCCTCGTAGAACCAGGCCATCGCGTTGCCTTCGTTCGTGGGGATCAGCCACGTGGGAAGGTAAGGGTGAAGATACTTGACCCACTCATTCTCCGGCGTCGCGAAATAATAGGGGGATACCATCAAGCCGACGAGGTAGCCGCTCGAACCATAGGTGGGTCCCAGGGCGCTGATGAACCCCATGCAGAAGATGGTGATCCACTCCGTGGAGGAGAAGACGAACCGTTTTCCGAGCCACCGGGCGAGAAAGGCGCATCCGAAGATGGACAGCAGAAAGAGGATGAGGTTCGACATCGGCATGTGGCTGTAGGCCATGAACGACCCGTGCAGGACGTAACGGACCGTGTTGGCCAGCAGGCTCACGCCGATGGAGATGAACAGCCCGAAGAGGATCGCACGGAAGGTCACCCCCCGATCCTGCCGTGCGCCCTCCTCTATGCGAGGGTCATCCTCCGATACCCGTACCCTGACCCCCTCCTCCCGCTCTTCAGACATGAATCGCTCCTCTAATACACACGAGGCCCTGCCTCTCCCCCGTTGTTTTTTGGTTTTAACTGTTGCCTATTGCCTGTTGCCTGCCCTTTAGCTTGCCTTGCTGATCCAGTTTCGCACGCGTCGGCGGGACCGGAGGAAGATGATGTCCTTCCTCCGCATGAGGATGTAGCCGCCTTCCTCCAGACGCCTGAGCGCCCGGGACACCGTCTCCCGCGTCGCCCCGGCCATGTCGGCCAGGATCTGGTGCGTCGGCCGGTTGTGGATCACCACCCCCTCCGCGGTCTCTTCCCCCTGTCCATCAAACAGGCCCAGGAGGATGTCGCATACCCGGTCCACAATGCCGAGGAAGGAGAGGCCGGCGATCTGATGGTTGGCCTTCCGGAGTCGGTCGGCCAGCGTCTTGAGCATCTCGACCGCAATCTGCGGTTTCTGCTGGACGAGGTCGATGAAATCCGTCCGCCGCAGGGCGAGCAACTCCGAAGGCGACATGGTCGTCACATTGGCGGACCTGGGCCGGCCGTCCAGAAGGGACATGTCCCCGAAGAAACTGCCGGGGCCCAGCATGGTGAGGATCACATCGCGACCGTCGGGGCCCGAAAGGCAGACCTTGACCTTCCCCTTCGCAAGGACGAAGAAGGTGTCCCCCTCGTCGGCGGCGATGATCACGCGCGCGTCCCGAGGGAACCGATGGATCGTCGCCACGTCGGCCAGGGCCTCCAGCTCCGATTCAGAAAACCCCCGAAAGAGGGGGACATTTCTGAGCAAAGCCTTTTTGATCAATGCGCCCCCCTCTCTTTCGAACCCGTGGCGCCCGCGCGCCAGGTACGTTCCCGATCCTCAGGTTTTCGCGTCAAGTGTACACATTCAAAGCGGAGAAGTCAATCAAAAACGGAGGGATGAGAGGAAGCCCTCACCCACCCCTGTCCCCCTCCCTCTCTCACAAAGTGCCAAGCGTCAAGTGCCAAGTGCCAAGTGTTGAGATTTTACATGGCACTTGACACGTGGAACGTGGCACTCTTCAGCCTGTTCTACCCAGCCACCTCTTTGAGCGCCTCCGCCGCTGAAACCCGGTCGTGTACCACCCGGCGAAGGGCCTTGACCATGCCCGTCGGGTTGTCGTGCTGAAACACGTTTCGCCCGAAGGCCACGCCAGTGGCCCCGGCGTCAATCGCCCCGGACACGGCGTTCAGCGCGTCCTGTTCCGTGTTCATCCGGGGACCGCCCAGAATCACCACCGGTACCGGGGACGCCTCCACGATCCGCCGGAAGGTCTCGGGGTTGCCGGTGTAGGGGGCCTTGAGCATGTCCGCGCCGAGTTCCACCGCGATCCGGCAGATGCTCCCGATCAGGTCCGGATCGTTCTTCTCCGGCTCCGGGACCGTGATCCCCCACAGCGTCGGCTCCACCATGAGCGGGATGCCCCAGGCCTCGCACTGCCGGGCCGCGCGGGCCACCTCCTCCACGTTGTCCGCGTGGACCTCCACCTGCTCCCGTCCGAAGATCAGAACCATCTTCACCGCATCCGCCCCCATCCGAACCGCCTCCTCCACGCTGGCGATCATCCGGTAGTCCTCCCCGTCCTGGCCCCGGTTGGGCAGCGTGGAGTTCAGGAAGGCGTCGAGGGTCACGACGAGCCCGGGCCGCTCCCGGCCCTGGAGAAGATGGGCGTACCGGCTGAGCATCCCCGGCCCGATCAGCAGACCGTCCGGCCCCCCTGGCAGGATCTTCCGGAGCGCCCGCTCGAAGTTGACGAGGCCGGGCGTGGTGCCCAGCAGCCCGTGATCCACCGCGATGATGACCGACCGGTCCGTGCTGGGGTTGAGAAGGCGGCCCCACCGAAGGATCTTGCCGGAGTTGGCGTAGAGCATGTGCGATTTCCTTTCGTTGATCTTTCGCGCAAAAAAAGCCACCGGCGGCCATGCGGCGCTCGGTGGTCTGAACTCCCCCCTCCAAAACTTCCGCATACAATTTACACCGAAAAAAAACCCATGTCAAGAATTATTTAACATCAGTAAAAATAGTTCATTAGAACAAAATTTAGTCTTGACATCCGCGTAGTTTGCCGTTACCTTTGGGGTATCAGAGCATCAACCCACGCAATGCCCCCGCATAGCAGAGGAGATCGTCCGATGGGTAGCATTGAACAGGATCTGGAAACCCCGGCGGAAGTCCAGGGCGATAAGGTGGTCGTCGGCGCGTGGTCGAAGGATCTGATAGAAGTGGCCAGGGAGGCGGCCAGGATCCGGGCGTTGCTGGCTGAAGGGCAGGCAGAGGAAGCCCGCAGGGAGATGCAGAGCCGGTCCACTGAGGAGAAGGCGGCCCTCGTCCTTATCAGTCCCGAGGGGCAGGAGGACCTGTTATCGCTCACCGGGCCGGGGGGCAGAAGCTACAGCCCGGCGGTCGTGGACCGGCTCCCCACGGAGGTCCTCGTCAGCCTGCTGGCAGTGGATTCGGAGTATTTGAAACACAACGTCGAACTCCTCCGGGCCATGTCCCCGGAGCGTTTCGGGAGGGCCGTAGCCGACACCCTGGAGCCGGTGGACCATCCAGAGGCCCGCCAGAAGGTGGCCTGGGAGTGGCTGGAGGCCATGGCCGAGGTGGATGACGTGACCCACCGGATGCGCCTTCTGGCGGCGGTGGACATCGACCTGATCGAGGACGCCCTGTTCAGCATCGTGGACCAGCTCAACCTGAATACGGTGGTCTTCGCGATTCATGGGTTGCCTCCGGTAAAACGATTCAGACTGTTCTCAGAATTGGGCGTAGGAGGGTCGCCGCCCAGCACGTTCATTGAAAACCTCGAGATCGGGAAGGTGCTGGACGCCCTGTGGGAGGCCACGCCGGACCTGTTCAAGCACGCCATCCGGGGGGCGTGGGAACGGCGGTCGGATGCAGACGGAGAACCGGAAGACGCTGACGAGGGCTGATTTTCCATGAATGCACTGACGAAACTGGACCTCAACCGCCTCCCCGTGGACGAGCAGGCGTTCCTGGCGCGCGCCCTCGAACTCGGCGTCCGCCTGGGGCGTCTTCCTGAGCCCCTGATCGAGGCCCTGAGCGTCTACCTGCAGGGGACGGCCGTCCAGCACGCCCGGCGCTTCCGGACAGGCATCAAGGTCCGCAAAGAGGACCTGTTTCGGGGCGTCCGGCGCGTCGCGGTCTGTCTCGACGCCGGCCTGAAGGAGGAGGCGCAGGGCGACCTGAACGCCGCCGTGGACCTCCTCAGGCCGGACCGCTTCGAGACCCTGCGGAAGCGGGGATGGGAGATTGTCTACGCCCATCTGACGGAGATGCAGAGGGCCGCGGTCCGCATCCTGAAAAGTCCCCATCGGGGCCTGCTCAAGGGGGACGGAAAACGCCTTCGCCAGTGGGCCACGATCCGCCCGGACGACTGCTCCTCGGAGGATGCCGATGGCGTGCGGGAGGAGATGGACCTCGTGGCGGGGTTCGCCGAATTTCGCCGGGTGGAGCTGCAGGCCCGATTCCTCGATTCCCTGCCCAGGTCCCTGGTGCGCGGCCTGCCGGAGGCGGTCCGCCGGTCGTGGGGGTTCGAGGAGATCCTCCGGGCCGTCATCCGGGCCCTCGTGACGGACAGCGAAGACCTCATTCTGGACGATCCGACCCGGGTCCGGTTGCGCGACCTCTGCGATGCCGGCGGGGCGCTGAAC
Organism: Candidatus Latescibacterota bacterium; assembly: GCA_009694805.1. Lineage (GTDB taxonomy): Bacteria > Latescibacterota > UBA2968 > SICM01 > SICM01 > SICM01. The sequence continues at coordinate 33,098 of SICM01000009.1, read as the reverse complement.
GCCGATGCCCGGGAGAAGGTCGAGCGCCTCCTTCGGGACCACCTGCTGACCCACAGCGATGAGGCGGACTACCTGGCCTTCGTCCTGAGCGTCGCGCGGGAGGTGATGGGAAAGAGTCTCTCCGACGACGCCCCGCGTCGTAAGAAAAGCTGTTGACGAAATTCCAGAAAAATGATATATTCCTCCGCCTATACATAAATCATGCGCCCTGAAGAGACGGCATCGGACCTCCGCTGGATGGAGGAGGCCCTGAAGGAGGCCGGGGAGGCCGGAAAGGCCGGGGAGGTTCCGGTGGGGGCCGTGATCGTCCGGGGCCACGAAATCCTCTCGCGGGGGCGCAACCGGGTCGAGGCCCTGCGAGACCCCTCCGCCCACGCCGAGATCCTGGCGATTCGGTCTGCCTCTTCAGCGCTGGGGTACCAGCGGCTGTCGGAGTGTACCCTCTATGTGACGCTGGAGCCCTGCGCAATGTGCGCGGGGGCCATCGTCCTGGCTCGGCTCGACCGGCTGGTCTTCGGAGCGACGGACCCGAAGTCCGGGGCGTGCGGCTCCCTGATGAACATCGTGCAGGATGGCCGGCTGAACCACCGGGTGCCGACGGCACAGGGCGTGCGGGGGCCGGAGTGCGGGGCGCTTCTGAAGACGTTTTTCGGGCGTCTGCGCACACAGTGATGAAGCGGAGAGGTGGCTGAGCGGTTGAAAGCGGCGGCCTCGAAAGCCGTTGTAGGGCTTGCCCTACCGGGGGTTCAAATCCCTCCCTCTCCGCCATAAAAAAAATAGCGATGAGCAATGAGTGCTGAGTCCTGAGTAAAGGCAAGAACTCTGCCCTTTGGTTTTACTCAGCACTCAGGACTGTCCTTCTCGGAGAGGTGCGAGAGTGGTCGATCCGGCATGACTGGAAATCATGTGTACCTTTACGGGTACCGTGGGTTCAAATCCCACCCTCTCCGCCAATTTATGATAGTGTTTCACCGATGCCAAGAGCGATCCGGATCACGGTCGGAGACGCCGTGTTGAACGCGGAGTTGAACGACTCCAGAACAGCACAGAGCGTCTGGGAGGCGCTGCCGCTGGCCTGCGAGTTCAACACCTGGGGGGATGAGATCTATTTCTCCATCCCGGTGGAGATCGGTCCGGAGGACGCGCAGGCAACCGTGCAGAAAGGGGACCTTGCCTACTGGCCGCCAGGCCACGCCTTCTGCATCTTCTACGGCCGGACGCCGGCCAGCGCCGGGGATGAGATCCGGCCAGCCAGCCCTGTCAATCCCCTGGGCCGGGTCCTGGACGAGGTGACGATTCTCAAAAAGGCGGTCGCCAAGGCCGAGCAGATCAAGATCGAAAAAGTGTAAGAACAGGCTCAAGATTCAAGGTTAAAAATTTCAAATCTTGAATCTTCAATCGTTTTTTCGGGTGGGGCAGTAGCTCAGTTGGGAGAGCGCAGCGTTCGCAACGCTGAGGTCGTGGGTTCGATCCCCATCTGCTCCACCAAAAAATCTGTTACGAGTCACGAATCGCGAGTCCCGCTTTTGGCTCTGGACTCGTGACTTGTTTTAAGAGAAGGCCGTGCTAGACGGGGAGGTAGCGGCGCCCTGTGACCCGCAATCCGCTACAGCGGGGTTGAATTCCCGTCCCGAGGTCTTTGGTCCAGGTACGGCGTGAGGAGAAGCGGCGTCGAAGGTCAGGTCCTGCGCAATAGAACATCATTGAACCCCGCCAGGACCGGAAGGTAGCAACGGTAAATGACCCGTTCTGTGTGCCGCGGGGCAACCTGGCCGGAGCTGGCTGTCCTCATTATGGCTTGGGCTGAGATCGAGGGCGGGTGCACGGCCTTTTCTTTTTTTTCCCCTTACCCTCTGGGGTTTTTACACCCTCTGGGGTGACATTTCGTGTCTGCCTCCTGGGGTTGACATTCTGGGATTGACTCCGGAGCCCTCCGATGTCCTACGTCGTCATGGCCCGAAAGTGGCGTCCGCTGGTGTTTGAGGACGTCATCGCCCAGAGCCACGTGACGGTCACGCTTCAGAATGCCGTCCGGGCCGGACGAACCGCCCACGCCTACCTGTTCTCAGGGCCTCGCGGGTCCGGCAAGACAACCACGGCCCGCATCCTGGCAAAGGCCCTCAACTGCGATCAGGGCCCCACGCCCACGCCGTGCAACCGCTGCCGCGCCTGCGAGAGCATCAACCGTGGGACCAGCCCCGACGTGCTGGAAATCGACGCGGCCTCCAACCGGGGCATCGACGAGATCAGGAGCCTCCGGGAGAAGGTGATCATCGGCGTCTCCAAGCAGAGCGGCCACAAGGTCTACATCATCGACGAAGTCCACATGCTCACCCAGGAGGCGTTCAACGCCCTCCTGAAGACCCTCGAAGAGCCGCCCGCGCACGTCATCTTCATCCTCGCGACCACGGAACGCCACCGGGTCCCCGCCACCATCCTCTCCCGGTGCCAGCATTTCCCCTTCCGGCGCATCCCCTCCGAGGACATCGTCAGACAGCTCGCCCACATCGCGCGGCAGGAGGGGATCGAGATCCCCGAAGAGGCCCTCTTCTTGATCGCCAGGCGGGCAGACGGGGCGATGCGGGATGCACAGAGCGTCCTCGACCAGGTCGTCGCCTTTGCAGGGACCTCGATCACGGAGGAAGCCGTTCGGGAGGCCCTGGGCATCCTGGATCAGGACCTGTTCTTCCGGGTGACGGACGCCGCCCTGGAACGGGACCGGGTCGCCGGGTTGAACCTGATCGAGGAATTGACCGGCCAGGGCGGGGATGTCGGGGAATTCGCAAGGGGTCTCCTGGAACACCTTCGAAACCTCCTCGTCTGCAAGATTCAGGGGGGAGGCAGAAGCCTGGACCTGTCCGAGGCGGACCGCCTCCGGTATCAGGCCTGTGGGGAGCGGTTCTCCGAACAGGACCTTCAGAGGATGATCCAGATGGTCGCCGATCTCGACCGGGACATCGGCGATGCGATCCAGCCCCGCTTCTATCTCGAAATCGCCATCCTCAAGCTGATCGCGATGGAGCCTGCCGTCCTCATAGAAGATCTCCTGGACCGGCTCGGCCGGCTCGAGGAGCGGCTGAAAGGGGGGCTGTCTCCCGTTGCTGCGTCCCCCTCACGGCCCGCTCAGGAGAGTGTACCTGCTCCACCCTCTCCGCTACCCGGTCGCATTCAAAGACCTGAAAGGGACATTTCAAACCCGACAGCGCAGGAGATGGAAAGCCCCGGGCGTCCGAACAGGAGCGGGGAAGACACCCCTGCCCGGGCGGAGAGCCCCGGGCGCACGAGCAGGAACGGGGAAGACGCTTCTGCTCAGGCGGAACAGGATGCCCCGGCGAAGGACTCCGCGCCCCCTCCTGCCCCCGCTGTCCTGTCGGGGCCTGTCTCGCTTGAAACCGTCCGGCAGAAGTGGGATGAGATCGTGGGCCGGGTGAAAACCATCACCATCTCGCTCGGCGCGCACCTCGACACGGGAACCCCATGCGCCCTGGAAGAGGAGATGCTCCAGATCAGGTTTCCGGCGCGCGCAGCGTTCAGCGCCAACCATATCAAAAGAAAAAAGAAGGTGCTCGAAGACATCGCCGCCGAAGTCCTGGGGACGCGGCTGCGGGTGGACTGCATTCTGGAGGGATCGGACGCAGAACCGCAGCCTTCTCCGGATCCCGGGGGGCAGCAGGAAGCGGAGCAGCAGGAGGCGGAGGTGGCGCCATCCGTGCAGACGGTGTTGCAGATCTTTGACGGAGAGATCCTCCGGCGATAATCCTGAATGTTTTTTTGGTTTTAATTTTAATTTCTCTCAGGAGATCTCGACATGAAAGGCATGGGCAACCTGGGCAACATCATGAAGCAGGCACAGAAGTTGCAGGCGCAGATGGCGAAGGTCCAGGAAGAGTTGGAGGAGAAGCGTGTGGAGGGGTCTTCCGGCGGAGGAATGGTGGTGGCGGTGGCCAACGGCAAGCAGGACATCCTGTCGATCAAGATCGACCCCGAAGTCGTGAACCCGGACGACGTTGAGATGCTGGAAGACCTGGTCGTCGCCGCGATCAAACAGGCGCGGGAGAAGGCCGCGGCGCTGGCCGAAGAGGAGATGCAGAAGGCCACGTCCGGACTGATGCCCGGTCTGGGGGGGGGCGGAATGAAACTCATGGGGATGTGACAGGACCCGTGAAGCGTATCTCGTGAAGCGTGAAGCGTAGAAGGTTTTACGAGATACGAGATACGAGATACTGTTTTTCACGTTTGCCGTCTGCCGTTTGCCTATCTATGATCTCCCAATCTGTCGATCATCTGATCGCTGAACTGACCAAATTGCCCGGCATCGGCAGGCGATCGGCCCAGCGGATTGCGTTCCATCTCCTGCGCAGCCCCACGGACCATGTGGAGGCCCTGGCGCGCCTCCTCGTCGAGGTCAAAGCGCGGGTGCGATCCTGTTCCCTCTGTTTTTTCCTGACCGAGGCCGACCCCTGTGACATCTGCGCCGATGCCCGACGAGACCGGAGCGTCCTCCTCGTCGTGGAGCAGATCAGCGACGTGCTGGCGTTTGAACGCACACAGGCCCACCGGGGCCTCTACCACGTCCTCGGCGGGGCGCTCTCTCCCCTGGACGGCGTCGGCCCGGACCGTCTGAAAATCCACGAACTCCTGGACCGCCTGAAGACGGGGGAGGTGAAGGAGGTCGTCTTCGCCACCAATCCCAGAGTGGAGGGGGAGGCCACGGCGCAGTACCTCGACCGGCTCATCCGCCCGCTCGGCATCCGGACGACCCGGATCGCACGGGGGGTCCCCGTGGGAAGCGACCTGGAGCTGGCCGACGGATTGACGCTCGCACGGTCTTTAGAAGGCAGAAGAGAACTGTAAACGGGGATCGGGTGTCGGGTAAAAACCAATCCCTGACACCTGTCTTTTCCTGAAGGCTTTTCCGATGTACGCCCTCTCCCTCCCCATCACCCTCGCCAACGCGCTGACGACCTTCCGGCTGATCATGAGTCCGGTGTTCATCGCGGTCTTCTTCTGGGACAGCGCGCTGTCGGCCCCCCTGTCTCTGGCCATCGTCCTGATGTCGGAAGGGTCCGATGTGCTCGACGGCTACCTCGCCCGGTCCCGGGGGCAGGTGACGTCGTTCGGGAAGATCTTTGATCCCCTGGCCGACAGCATCTCCAGGTTCACCATCTTCCTCTGCTATCTGGCGGCGCACCTGGCCCCCCTCTGGATGGTGGCCACCATCCTCTACCGGGACATGCTCGTCTCCACCCTGCGCACGGCCGCGGCCTCGCAGGGCGTGATCATCTCCGCCCGAAAGAGCGGAAAGGTCAAGGCCGTCGTGCAGGGGACCAGCATCATCGCCATTCAGACGTTGCTCACCCAGGAGAATCGGGACGTCGTCTCGAACTATGTTCACAGCTTTATGATGGTTGTCGCCCTCGTCACGGCCTGGTCGGCGATAGACTACGTGTGGGGCAATCGGAACGTGCTCGCCAAGATCAGAAAGTAGCGGGTAAGAAACAGTCACGGGTCATTTTCTTTTGACTCGCGACTCGTGACTGTTTTGGGGAGAGGTCCTGCCCATCAACATCTTCACACGCTTTGTGGCGACCGGCGCCTTTTCGGGTTATGCCCCGATCGCGCCGGGCTCTGCCGGCAGCCTGGTCGGCCTCGCGCTCTATCTCCTCCTCCCGGTCACCCCTGTCCATCTCTGGATGGCCGGACTCCTGCTCCTCTTCGTCGTGGGCGTGAAGGTATCCTCGGACGCCGAAACCGTGTGGGGTAAAGACCCCGGGCGCGTCGTGATCGATGAGATCGTGGGATTCGGCGTGACCGTCGCCCTGCTCCCCAGGTCCATCCCGCTGGCCATCGCCGGGTTCCTGGTGTTCCGGGTCCTGGATGTCCTCAAACCCTCGCCCGCCCGGCAGTTCGAACGGCTTCCCGCCGGCTGGGGGGTGATGCTGGACGACATCGCCGCGGGCCTCTATGGCAACCTTCTCCTGCACGCCGGGCTGGCGCTATGGGGCCGGATGTGAGTTTATGACCGTTTCACGTCTCGATGACCTTCGCCGCGTGATCGAGGGCCTGGACCCCACGGGGCCTCCGCAGGCCGCGATCATCCGCCGCGCCCCGGAAGGCATCCACGGGCCAGGAGGACGCCTCGGCGTCATGTCCGCCTCGTTCAACCCGCCCACGCGGGCGCACGTCAGGATGACGGAGGAGGCCGACCGCCTCTGTGGCTTCCACGAAACCCTGTTCGTGCTGGCCAGGACCAACGTGGAGAAGAGGCTCTACGGCGCACCCCTGGAAGCGCGTCTCTGGATGCTCGATGCCCTGGCCGGGTCGCGGCCTTCCTGTTCGGTCGCGGCCGTCAGCCACCCCCGCTTCGTCGACAAAGCGGCTGCCCTGAGGGCCTGCTACCCGTCTGGCACGGAGATCTGTTTCATCGTCGGCTACGACACCCTGGTCCGCCTTTTTGACCCTAAATACTACGCGGACATGCCTGCGGAGCTGGGCCGGATGTTCGCATCCTGCCGCTTTGTAGCGGCCAACAGGGGGGAATATACTACCGAAGTCGTTCAGCGTTTTCTGGAACGACCTGAGTGTCGGGAATTTGCGAACCGGATCACAGTGATGGAACTCGATGCCCGCCACGCCAGGATGTCCTCTTCGGAGGTCCGGGAGCGGTTGCGCAAGGAGGAGGGGATCAGCGACCTGGTGCCTGAAGAGGTGGAGAGGCTGATCCGGCAGATGGGACTCTATCGCTGAAACGATTTTAAGGAGGGCTGTCTATGCATCGTGCACGGCGTTTCGTTTTGGGAAGCCTGGTGATCTGCACGGGGATGACGTCGCCAGGGATGCTCAGACAGGCCGATGGGCAGGACGGTCAGACGATCGCCTGGGAGCAGCGCGACTACGGCTGGCTGCCGGGGCGCCTCATGGAATTTGTCGGCGTGAAACCCACGGTGGTCGGAAACCTCCTCTACGTGCTGAGCGGGCCCCTCACAGGAGAGCCGGAGATGTCCTCCGAGGCCTTCATCGCGGTGGACTGCGCCACGGGCAAGACGAAGTGGAAGAGCGAGGCCCGATTCGGGCCGACCAAGCACGAACTGGGCATCGCCGCCAGTGCGGGGGTCCTCTACCTCCTCGACCGGGACGTGGCCAAGCTCATCGCCGAAGCCAGGATGTACGGCATCGACCAGAAAACCGGCCGGGAGTTGTGGAAGAAGAACCTGAAAGTCTCCCTCCTCGGCGAGGTAGACCCCGGCCTCTACGAAGGCTGGCCCACGGCCTATCCTTATCCCGACAACTTCCTGGCCCTGGATGGGGCCAAAGGGATCGTCTCCGCGGCGTCGGGCGGGGGATACAGCTCCTCCCTGATCTACCCCGACACCGGGGACCCCCTCTTCAAGCCGGACGGAGGCGGAATCATCTGGTACTACGATGACAAACGGGTCGTCTATACGGCCAGGGACAAGATCAAGGCCGTAGACCTGGCCTCTGGGGCGGAACTCTGGTCCAGGGATCTCCCGGCCCCTCCGCAGGCCAGGCCCGGCACCGGGGACGCCATGGCCATCGGGACGACGATCTACGTCATGACGACTGCCAACAAGCTCTACAAGTTCGATGCCGTTTCGGGTTCGGTCCTCCTGGAGAAGTCCCTGGAGGGAAAAGGCTATGATGCGTTTGCGTTCGAGGGCAAGACCGTCCTGGTCAGCTCCTCGGACGGCAAGGGAAACCTGGTGGCTGTCGACCACGCCTCCAACCAGGAACTCTGGAAATATCCCAACCCGGGCAGAGGATACAGCGTCCACCTCGCTGCGAACGGAACCATCTGCTATGCCTCGTCAGAGAAGGGCGGTGGCCTCCACGTCCTCAGGGCGGACAGGGGGGAGAAACTCTGGTCCTCACCGCTGAAGGCGGAGGGGATCGCAGCCCACGACGACCGGGTCTTCGTCTCGTCGGAAAAGAGCGTCATCGCCCTGGACCGGTCGACCGGAAAGGAGTTGTGGCGGTTCGACGACAGGTGGCCGGTTCGGTTCCCGGTGGCCGTGGACACGACGACCGGGGTGGTCTACCACGGCTCCAGCGACAAAGGGGGGTTCATCTACGCCCTCGACGGGGCCTCGGGGAAAGAGATCTGGCGTCACAAGCTGGAGAACACCCCGTCGCTCTGCCCGCTCATCGTGGCCGGCGGTTCTGTGCTCTACCGACAGTTGGACGACAAAAAATACGGCATCATCCGGGCGCTCAAGGCAGCCCCGAAACCATAGGTCCGCAGATGGTTTTCTATCTGCGCATATCTGCGAAATCTGCGGATACGTTTTTGATACAATCTGTGGATGGCCACGATCAGGACATTCATCGCCATCGCCCCGACGGAGGAGGTTCGGCAGAAGATCGGGCAGATGATAGAGGACCTGAAGCCCCACGCGCAGGGCATCCGGTGGGTTAAGGCGGAGAACCTCCACCTCACGCTTCGCTTCCTCGGCGATGTCGAGGAAAGCCGGATGCCGGAGGTGCATCAGGCCGTCGTCTCCGCCGCCGGGCAGCCCTTCTCGATCCGGCCCGGCGCGCTCGGGGCCTTCCCGAACGTGCACCGCCCCCGGGTCTTGTATGTGAGTCTGGAGGGAGGTCTGGAAGCGCTCCTGGGCCTTCAGCATCGGGTTGAAGATGAACTGGTTGGGCGGGGATTTCCCAGGGAGGACCGACCCTTTGCACCCCATCTGACGATCGGCCGGGCGATGCGGGATCGACGGGGCGCCATAAATCTGCCTTCGATTTCTGATCCGGCCGTTTCCGACACGGTCGTCCGGGAGGTCCTCGTCATGAAGAGTGATCTTCGGCCCGACGGCCCCATTTACACGCCGATGGCGAGGGTCGGTCTGAAGGAATGAGGGTTGAGGGGTGAGGATCGAGGGCTGCTCTTATCCCCTCATTCCCCATTCCTCATCCCTATTTTATGGCACGGTCTTTGCGAATTTCTGATGGATGCGACAACGCGACAGAGGTCCGTTCCCTCTCAAAAGGCACAGAAGATGCAGAGGCAGACATCCAGCGGCCACACGGGCCGGGAGCCCGATGGGAACATCTTGTTCACCCATATCGGTCGATCCCTTTCACTCCGGGCAGTATACATCCCTCCCGGAAACGGGTTATCCACCGATGTGGATGACCTGTGAAAAGATTTTTTATGAATGAAATCAAGTCAATATATAACAATATTTTATAAATCTGCACGAGTTGCGGATTCTCCTTGACATATATACTTTTGTTCAGTATATTAACGTCGTCGCAGGGTGCTAGCCATACCTGACGCTCCAGGCGCCCGACGCCGGAGCCAGAAACAACCTCACAGCGCCCTATGTCACCCATTGTAGGATTAGGAGGAGGACGACGCCATGGTTCGCAACCCAGCAGATGGCAAAAAGAAGGCCATCGAGCAGGCCATCGCACAGATCGAGAAGCAGTTCGGCAAAGGCTCGATCATGAAACTCGGCGACGAGGGGACCCGGGTGCCGGTGGAGGCCATCCCCACCGGCTCGATCACCCTCGACGCAGCGCTCGGCATCGGCGGGGTGCCCCGTGGCCGGGTTGTGGAGATCTACGGCCCCGAGGGGTCGGGCAAGACCACGCTCGTCCTCCACATCATGGCCGAGGCTCAGAAACGGGGGGGCGCGGTCGCCTTCATCGACGCGGAACACGCCCTCAACGTCGAACTGGCGCAGAAACTGGGGGTGAACATCGAGGACCTCCTGATCTCACAGCCCGACACCGGGGAGGAGGCCCTTCAGATCACGGACACCCTCGTCCGGAGCGGGGCGTTCGACGTGGTGGCCGTCGATTCCGTGGCCGCCCTGGTCCCCCGCGCAGAACTCGAGGGAGACATGGGGGACTCCCACATGGGCCTCCACGCCCGGCTGATGTCGCAGGCCATGCGCATCCTCACCGCCTCGATCAGCAAATCGAAGACATGCGTGATCTTCGTCAACCAGATCCGGATGAAGATCGGCGTCATGTTCGGCAACCCGGAGACCACCACCGGCGGCCAGGCCCTCAAGTTCTACTCCTCCGTCCGGCTCGACATCCGGCGCATCTCCTCCATCAAGGACGGCAACAGCGTCATCGGACAGCGCGCGAAGGTGCGCGTCGTCAAGAACAAGATGGCCCCGCCGTTCAAGGAGGCGGAGTTCGACCTCATCTACGGCACAGGCATCTCCCGCGAGGGGAGCCTTCTGGACATGGGCGAACTCTATGGCATCGTCGAGAAGAGCGGGACCTGGTTCTCCTACGACGGAGAGCGCCTGGGGCAGGGCCGCGAGAACACGCGCCTCTTCCTGAAGGAACACCCGGAGGTCGCCGGTAAGATCGAAGACAAGATCCGGGAGAACCTGAACCTGGGGGTCTCCAAACTGGCGAGCGCCGGGGGGGATGAGGAGAGCGGGGGCGATGAATGAAGGACGATGCAGGAGGCTGGACGAACAGAAGAACGCCCGCGCCAAGCGTGGGCGTTCTTTATTTATCCTGTTGACGTTGAAGGGGCTTTTGCATATCTTGTGAGGTCTTATGAAGCCCGACAGGCATCCGCTGGTCGATGACCAGGCCGCCCGGCTCTTCGCGCACGACGAGGCCGTGGAGCAGGCCAAGAACCTCGCCTTCCGGCTGCTCGCCGCCCGGCCCCGAAGCCGGGGCGAAGTCATCCGTCGCCTCCGGAAGAGGCTCTTCTCCCCGCAGGCCATCGAAGGGGCGGTGGGGGCGCTGGAGCGGCTCGGCCTGCTGGACGACCGGGCCTTCGCCAGGAAGTGGGTGGAACACCGGCAGACCGCGCGGCCCACGGGCCGGCAGGGCCTGGAACGGGAACTGCGTGACCGGTGGGTCGCCCCGGACGTGGTCGCAGAGATCCTGGACGAGATGCTGGCGGACCGTGACCCGGAGGCCGAGGCCCTCGACCTGTTGCGAACCAGGGTCGTCCGGTACCGGGGCCTGGAGCGTGAAAAGGCCCTGGGCCGCATGTACGGCCTCCTCAGCCGTCGCGGCTTCAACGCCGAGGTCGCCCGCGCCGCGGCCCGACGGATGTGGCAGGAGATGGAAGATACCCGAAGACAGGAAGATTAAAACGGCGTACAGACAAAAAGCAGGCGCGCCGCCAGAAACCCCCACCACCGGTGCCCAGCAGAAGCAACCCACTCTCCGGGGACACAAATTTCGGTGCGTCAACTGAACGTCAAGGTTGCGGCGCGCCCAAGCCTCCCCGGCGTCTGAGGGGTGCCCTTCTTTTGTCCAACTTTTCTTGGGCAAGCAAGAAAAGTTGGAAAAGAACGGGCGGCTGTTGGAGGGGAGGTGCATTTCAAATCAAAATCTATCCCTTATGACCTCTAAAGAGATCCGCGAACAATTCCTCCACTTCTTCGAGGCGCGCGGCCACCGTCGGGTGCGCAGCGCCCCGGTGACCACCGACGACCCGACGCTGCTGTTCACCAACGCCGGCATGAACCAGTTCAAGGACGTCTTCCTGGGCACGGGAAAACGGGACTACATCCGGGCCGTGGACGCGCAGAAATGCATCCGCGTCTCCGGCAAGCACAACGACCTCGAAGACGTGGGCAAGAGCCCCAGCCACCACACCCTGTTCGAGATGCTGGGGAACTGGTCCTTCGGCGACTACTTCAAGCGGGAGGCCATCCGCTGGGCCTGGGAGCTGCTCACGGAGGTCTGGAAACTCCCCAAGGAGCGGCTCTGGGCCACGGTCTACCTGGACGACGACCAGGCGGAGAGGCTCTGGTATGAGGAGACGGACCTCCTCCCGGGCCGCGTCCTCCGGTTCGAGAAGGAGAACTTCTGGGAGATGGGGGAGACCGGCCCGTGCGGCCCCTGCTCCGAGGTCCACTACTATCGCGGAGACCTCGAATCCCAGCGGGCCGAAGGCGTCAACAGCGAAGACCTGGACTACGTCGAGATCTGGAACCTCGTCTTCATCCAGTACAACCGCGACGAATCCAGCGCGCTCTCCCCCCTGCCCGCCCAGCACGTGGACACCGGCATGGGGTTCGAGCGGATCTGCAGCATCCTGCAGGGCGTCCGGTCCAACTACGACACGGACGTGTTCACCCCGCTCATCTCGGCGATCTGCGGCATCACCGACCGGCCCTACAATGACGAGCACGGCGTGGCCGTCCGGGTGATCGCCGACCACATCCGGATGCTCGCCTTCGGCATCGCCGACGGAGCCCTGCCATCCAACGAGGGACGGGGCTACGTCCTGCGCCGCGTCCTGCGCCGGGCCGCGCGCTACGGCCGCACGCTCGGCATGCACGAACCCTTCATCCACAGGCTCACCACGACGCTGGCGGAGGTGATGGGAGAGGCCTACCCCGAACTCACCGAGAAGGGGCAGCACATCGCCCTGGTCATCAAATCCGAGGAGGAGAACTTCGGCAGGACCCTCGACCGGGGCATCGACATGTTCGAGAAGATCAGCGCCTCCGGGCACATCAGCGGGGCCGACGCCTTCCGGCTCTACGACACCTACGGCTTCCCGCTCGACCTGACGCAGTTGATGGCCGCTGAAAAGGGCCTCTCCGTAGATGTCGAGGGGTTCCAGCGCGAGATGGAGCGGCAGCGGGAGCGGTCCCGGGAAGCCACGAAGTCTCAGTTTGCAGGCCCGGTCCGGGGGACCGGGGATTCCATATCCGTGGCCCACTCGCGGTTCATCGGCTACGAGGAGACGACGGCGGACGCCACGGTGGTCCGGTGCGACGCAGGAGAAGAAGGACGGGTCGATCTCGTCCTGGACGTGACGCCGTTCTACGCGGAGTCGGGTGGCCAGGTGGGGGACACCGGGACCGTCCGGGGGACGGACTTCGAGGTGGCGGTCGAGGACACGACCCGGGCCGAAGGGGTCATCCTGCACCGGGGCCGGCTCACCCGGCTGACCGGCAAAGACCTGAGGGCCGTCGCCGGGGCCAGGGTCACGGCGCAGATCGACGCGGAGCGCCGGCTCGACACGGCCCGCAACCACACGGCCACGCACCTGTTCCACGCCGCCCTGCGGACCGTCCTGGGCGAACACGTCCACCAGGCCGGGTCACTCGTGGCCCCGGACCGGCTGCGGTTCGACTTCACCCACTTCACGGCCTCCGAGCAGGAGCAGATCGAAAGGATCGAGGAGATCGTGAACGAGAAGGTGCGGGAGGACCTGCCCGTCTCCACGGCCCTGATGGGCCTGGATGAGGCGCGGGCCCTGGGGGCGATGGCCCTGTTCGGGGAGAAGTACGGCGACGTCGTCCGCGTGGTCAGAATCGGGGACTACAGCCTGGAACTCTGCGGCGGGACGCACCTGGCCGCCACCGGGCAGGTCGGGACCTTCCGGCTCCTGTCCGAGGGGGGGGTCGCGGCAGGGGTGCGGCGGGCCGAGGCCGCCACGGGCGCGAACGCCCAGCAGGTGGCCCGGGCAGAGCGGGCCTTGCTCCACGACCTGGGCCGGCTGCTCAACGCCCCGCCGTCGGAGCTGCTGACCCGCGTCGAACGCCTGATGCTCCACAGCCGGGACCTGGAGCGGGAGATCGAGGCCCTGCGGCGGCAGGCCGCCGGGTCGGAGATCGAGACCCTGATGGCGCAGGCGCAGACCGTGGACGGCTTCCGGGTGGTGGCCGGCCGCGTGGCGCCCAAGGACCTCGACGACTTCCGACGCATGGCCGACACCCTGCGGGAGAAGCTCGGCTCAGGCGTGGGCGTGCTGGGCGCAGCCCTGGAGGACCGGGCGGTCTTTCTGACGGTGGTCACGGACGACCTGATCAAAGAGAAGGGGATCAAGGCCGGAGAAGTCGTGAAGGAAGTCGCAAAGATCGTGGGCGGCAAAGGCGGGGGAAAACCCCATCTGGCTCAGGCCGGCGGAAATGACGTCAGCCAGCTCGACGAGGCCCTCGACAGCGCCGTGGAGATCGTCAAGAGACAAGTCAAGGGATAACACGCTTATCTTTCATCCTTCATCCTTTATCCTTCATCCTTACCTGGAGGCCCCATGAGCGACCCCCTGCATCAACCTTTTGAAGCGCTGGAGGCAGCGGTTCAGCGCCTGCATCCCGGACCGAAGGACGGCGGCTCGGTGGAGATAATCGTCTTCCGCCTCCCAGGGGAGGGCCGCGCCCTGCCCGACTGCGCCCTGGTGAGCCCGGACGGTGGCCTGCACGGCGACCGATGGGCCCTCAACCCGGACCGCAACCCCGACGCGCAGATCACGCTGATGAACATCGGCGTCGCGCAGGTCGTGGCAGGGGCCCGGGAGCGGGTGCCGTTAACGGGCGACAATCTGATCGTCCACCTCGACCTGAGCGAGGAGAACCTGCCCGCAGGGACGCGGCTGCGCATCGGCGAGGCCGTCCTGGAGGTCACGGACGCGCCTCACACCGGCTGTCAAAAGTTCAGTCGCCGCTTCGGGGAGGCCGCGCTCCGGCTGGTGAACCTGAAGGACTACCGGACGCGAAAGCTCCGGGGCCTCAACGTCCGCATCGTGGGGGCGGGCCAGATCAGCGTGGGAGATTCGATCCAGAAGATCGGTTGAAGGCCGGGGACGCATGGGGAAGACATTCGATTATCTGCTCTCCGTTCGGGAGCGGCGCGGGGCGGCCTATCTCGCCCTGCTGGACCCGGATCGGCTGTCCCGGCCCGACCTGATTCGGCGGGCCGAGGCGTGCGCGGCCAACGACGTGGACGCCCTCCTGTTCGGGACCAGCCTGATGCTGTCGTCCGACTTCGACGGGGCCGTCCGGGACATCAAACGGGCCGTGGACCTGCCGGTGATCATCCATCCCGGCGATATCAACCAGGTGGCCCCCCACGCGGACGCCCTCCTCTTCCTCTCCATGATCAGCGGACGCAACCCGGAACTCCTGATCGGCCAGCAGGTTAGGGCCGCCCCGCTTCTCAAGGCCTGCGGCCTGGAGCCGATCCCCACCGGGCTCATCCTGGTGGAATCGGGGAAGGTCACCTCCGCTGAGTACATCAGCAACACCAGGCCCCTCCCCCGCGACAAGCCGGACATCGCGATGGCCCACGCCCTCGCCGCCGAGTACCTGGGCATGCGCTGCGTCTACCTGGAAGGCGGAAGCGGCGCGGCCCTGTCCGTGCCGGAGGAGATGATCCGGGCCGTGTCGTCCTACGTGACCCTGCCGGTGATCGTGGGGGGAGGGATCCGGACGGCGGATGCCGCGGCGGAGAAGGTCCGGGCCGGGGCGTCCTTCGTGGTCGTCGGAAACGCCATCGAACAACTGGGGGACGCCTCCCTCATCCGGGAGCTGGCGGATGCGATCCACTCCAAAGGATAGCAGGGGCGACCCGACGGGTCGCCCCTCCTTCATCTTTCATCCTTCATCCTTTATCCTTGTCTTTATGACCTTTCCCCTTTCCCCCGGCAAGATCCTCTGCTACGGCGTCCTCTGTGTCGACCAGATCCTTCGCATCCCGCTCCACCCGGACTCCGACGGTCACGGCCGGATCCTCTCCGACAGCGAACACATCGGCGGGGAGGCCACCAACACCGCCGTGACCCTGAGCCGGCTGGGACTGCCGGTCAGGCTCGTGGGAAACGCCATCGGAGAGGACAGGCGGGGGGACTTCTTCCTCCGTGAGATGCGTCGCTTTTCGGACCTGGACAGCTCCGGCATCTCCGTCGATTACAGCGTCCGGACGCCGCATACGGTGATCCTGTCAGTCTCGGACGGGACCCGCACGATCCTGGGTCATTTTCCGGACATGCGGAGCGCCCCCCTGATGCCGAAGGACCTGGAGGGCATCGCCATGCTGACGGTCGACCCCTTCCTGGGGGAGAACGCGACGCGGGCAGCCGGTGCGGCCAGGGAGAGGGGCATCCCTATCCTGGCCGTCGAGGTCGCACCGGACCACCCGCTCGCCGCCTGCGCCACGTTTGTGATCAACTCGGCAGGGTTCCTGCGGCGACATCGGCTGGGAGACGATGCGGAGGTCGCCCTCGGGCTGTTGAAGGCAGGGGTGCGGGGGGTGGTGATCACACGCGGCGGGGAGGGATGCAGGGCCTTCTATGAAGATGGCACGTCCGCCTCGGAGTTCGCGTTCCAGACGACCCTGCGGGACGCCACCGGCGCGGGAGACGCCTTCCGGGCCGGGTTTATCTGCGGCCTCTACTATGGATGGGATCTCAAAGATGGGATCCGGTTCGCAGCCGCGACGGCGGCCGTCAACTGTCGGGGGGTGGGGGGATGCGGAGGCGTGGAGAACCTGGAGCAGGTGCAACAGTTCCTCCGGCGCGGCAGGCCCGTCGCCCCTCAGGCCTACAACGCGCCCAGGCCCGGCGTCGTCCGGAGCCGCCCTGTTCCGTCGGCAGATGCCCGCAGCGCGCCCGATGTCGCCTAAAAAATGGACGGTGAAACAGGCCGTCTCCGATGCGCTCGAGAAGGTGCGGACGATTCGGGCGGATCGGCCCACAGGCGCTATCCTGATCGCCGTCGGCGGGCTGACCGCAGCCGGAAAAAGCTTCCTGTCCCGGCAGTTTCAGAGCGCCTTGCGGACGCTCGGCGAAAAGGCGTGGATCCTGGAGGGGGATCGGTTCATCCTCCCGAAGGCGCGCCGGCCGCCTTCGGAGCGGTATCCCGAGGAGGTCTATGAACTCGACCGGCTCCGACGGGCGCTCGCAGCCCTCACGGCCGGAGAGGCCTTTCTGGCCCCGTTCTACCACAAGATGGGCACGGCCACGGATCGCGTTTCGGTCCCGGTCAGGGACGCGAAAAATGTCCCTTCAACCCTTGGGCATCGGGGGGACTACCGGGTGAAGGATGCGTCCCCTCTGCTCGCGGAGCATCGCCAGCGCCTCGCCTGCGCAGACAGCCGTCTCTGGGTCGATGCCGACACGAAGGATCTCCTGGAGGAGGTCCCGCCCAACGGGGACGTCTGGATATTCGACTCGGAACTGGCGCTCGCCTTCCCCGACTTTCGGGCGTATTACGACAGAAGCTACGCGGTCTGGGCCTCCCGGGTGCGCCGCCGCCGGAACTTTTTGAACGCGGTCCTCAAGGGGGAACGCTACCCGGTCCTCTCGGAGGAGGAGGCCAGAGAGAAGGTCGAAGGGTTCTTCCTCGAAGACGACCGCTTCAACCAGCGCCACCTCCGCCACGCCCAGGTCTGTATAGACAACACGTGATTCGTCGTTCGTGGTTCGTGATTCGTCCCCTCCCCCACCCGGCTTGTAGCCTGATTTTTACGATTCACGATTCACGATTCACGATTCACTGTCTTTCTTGCTTTTCCCATCACTATCGCCTATATTTTCCACGTCTGCCATCTCACACGTACCACTCACCTCTCGGCACGGGCTATGTCCAGGATCATCGCCGTCGCCAACCAGAAGGGCGGGGTCGGAAAAACGACGACGGCGGTCAACCTCGCCGCCTGTCTCTCCGCTGCGGAGAAACGGACCCTGCTGATCGACATCGACCCCCAGGCGAACGCCACGAGTGGACTCGGCATGGCCCTGAGCGACGGCGATCCCTGCATCTACGAGGTGCTGGTGCAGGACTATCCCTTCCGCGACATCCTGCGCCAGACCGACGTGCCCTTCCTCTCCCTGGCCCCTTCGCACGTGCGCCTGACCGGAGCAGAGATCGAAATGGTGGGCATGATCTCCAGGGAGCGTCGGCTTCAGGCCACGCTCAACGCCATCCGGGAGGACCACGAATACATCCTGATCGACTGCCCGCCTTCGTTGGGCCTCCTGACGCTCAACACCCTCACGGCAGCGGATTCGGTCCTCATCCCCATCCAGTGCGAATACTATGCCCTCGAGGGCCTCGGCAAGCTTCTGAACACGGTCCGCCTCGTCCAGAAACACCTGAACCCGAAGCTGCAGATCGAGGGCGTCCTGCTGACGATGTACGACGCCCGTCTCAACCTCTCCCGCCAGGTGGCCGACGAGGCCAAATCCTACTTCGGCGACAAGGTCTATCGCACGGCTATCACCCGCAACGTCAAGCTGGGCGAGGCCCCCAGCTTCGGCAAACCGATCATTCTCTATGATATCATGTCTTCCGGCGCTCAAAATTACATGAACCTTGCAGGGGAGGTCATCTCCCATGGGTAAGCGCAATGTGCTGGGGAAAGGGCTCGGTGCCCTCATCCCGGAGGCCATGGAGGGGTCGACGGAGACGGCGGACGACGTCGGAATCCGCATCTCCCCCATCGCCATCTCGGAGATCGCTCCGAACCCCTACCAGCCCCGCACCGAGTTCGATCCGGCCCACATCGAGGAGCTGAAGCAGTCGATCCTGGAGAAGGGCATCATCCAGCCTATCACCGTTCGAAGGCTCGGCGGGGGCTATCAGTTGATCGCCGGAGAGCGACGGCTGCGCGCGGCCCGCGAGGCGGGCATGGAGAGCATCCCGGCCGTGGTGATGGATGTCTCGTCTCCCGAGGAGATGATGGAACTCTCGCTGATCGAAAACATCCAGCGGGAGGACCTCAACCCCATCGAGGAGGCCAAGGCATACCGGATGCTGGCCGACCAGTGCCACCTGACGCAGGAGGAGGTGGCGAAGCGCGTGGGGAAAGACCGCTCCACGGTGGCCAACATCCTCCGCCTGCTCAAGCTCCCCCCCGAGATCCAGGATCACCTCGCCCGGAGGGATATCTCCATGGGACACGCCCGGGCGCTTCTGGCATTCGACGACGAAGAGACGCAACTCAAACTCTGCGCCCGCGTCCTCAAGGACAGCCTGACGGTCAGAAAGGTGGAGGAATTGGTCCGATCCTTCCAGCCCCAGACGCCCGCCAGGCAACCCTCGAAGCCCTCCAGGGATGCCCTCACGGAAGCCGTGGAGGAGAGGCTTCAGCGGGCGCTGGGCACCTCCGTCAGGATCGTCAAGAAGGGCAAAAAAGGGAGGTTCGAGATCGCTTTCTACAACGATGAAGACCTGGAGCGTCTGATCGACCTGATGATGGCCCTGGAACAGGCATGAAAGATCCCGTCCACATCCTCGTCGTCGACGATGAGCCCGACATCCGCGAGATCCTCATGGTGTTCCTGGAGAGGATGGGCTACGCCGTGGAGGCCGCCTCCTCCGGGACGCAGGCGCTCGAGAGGATTGAGCAGCAGGCTTACGATGTGGTCATCACCGACCTCGACCTGGGCGACATGTCCGGGATGGAGGTGCTCGCGCAGGTCAAACAGCAGCAGGCCGCGTCCGAAGTGATCATGATCAGCGGCTACGGGAATGTGGAGCACGTCTCCGAGGCCTTCGGCCTCGGCGCTTCCGCCTACATCCAGAAGCCCATCACCTTCGCCGAAGTGGACGTTCGGATGAAGGAGGCCCTGGCCAACAGGCGGTTTGCGGCCAGCGTCGATCAGATCGTGCGCCAGGCATCCGGGACGGACGTGGACCTGGGGGGGCACCTCGAACAGGTGTTTCACCTGTACGACCTGGGCAGGCGGCTGATCGCCACGCTCGACTACCAACGCGTGATCGACACGGTCCTAAGCAGCCTCGCCTCTCTCTTCCGGTGTGAATGCGCCTACATCTTCCTGGTCGAGAACGGGGGGGCTGTCCTTCACGTCTACAGCGATCTGCCGATGTCCGAAGCCGACCTGGGGGCCGTTCGGGCGGACGCCCTGGTCTTCTGGCAGAACCTGCGCAAAGAGGAGATTGCCGAGGGCCGGGTCAAGATATCCCACAGGTCCCGGCTCAACGGAGATGCGCCCCGACCCTCCGGGGGGGACACCCGGAAGATGCGGGCCCCCCTGTCGGTCCAGGAGAAGGTCATCGGCCTCCTGAGCGTCCGGAACCCGACCGTCAGGACCGCCTCGAATCTCGAATATCTCCCCTACATCGTCGGAAATCTGGCCGCCCTCGCCCTCGACAACGCCTCGCAGCATCGCCACACCCGCATGCTGGCCCTCACGGACGGACTCACGGGCCTGCACAACCATCGCGCGTTCCTAGACCGCCTGCACCAGGAGTTCGACCGGTCCCGGCGCTACAACTCCATCCTGGCGATGATCATGCTGGACATCGACGACTTCAAGAGGGTCAACGACACCTATGGCCATCTCCAGGGGGACCTCGTCCTGAAAGGCGTCGCGCGCATCCTCCGCAACACCTCCCGGGAGTCGGACGTCCTGTGCCGTTATGGGGGGGAGGAATTCGTGGCGCTCCTGCCTGAGACGAATGCCTCTCAGGCCCTCCTGAAGGCCGAACGCATCCGGAAGGAGATCGCCAGTCACCCCTTCCAGTTGAATCACTGCGCCGTGGATGTCACCGTCAGCCTGGGCGTGGCCACCTGGCCCAACCTCGGCATCCAGGTCCCGGAAGACCTGATCAAGCACGCCGACCAGGCGCTCTACAGGTCCAAGAGCCTCGGCAAAAACCGGGCGTCTCTGGAGGAACAGATGTGAAGCAGGTAGGTGGAATGGGGAATAGGGTATGTAGGACCCCACATGCCACCTACCATCCATTACCATAATATCTTAAATATCTTATTGTCATGCTCAGAGGGCTGTTCAACAGGCTCAAAGAGGGACTCACCAAGACCCGCGCGAACGTGGTGGAGCGGATCGCGGAGGTGGTGCGGGGCAGGCCGCGCCTCGACGAGGCCGCGCTGGAGGAGATCGAACGCATCCTGATCGAGGCGGACACCGGGGTCGACGCGGCGCTTCACCTCGTCGAGACCCTCCGGGAGCGCGTCCGGGCCGAGGGGCTGCCCGAAGAGGGCGTGAACCGGCTCCTGAAAGAGGAGATCCTCCGGATGCTGAAGGCCCCCGCCGCGCAGGCGCAGGCCATCGATCCCCCTCCGGGGGCGCCCCGCGTCATCCTGGTCGTGGGGGTCAACGGCGTCGGAAAGACGACCACTATCGGCAAGCTGGCCGCGCGTTATGCGGCCGACGGAAAGCGGGTCACCCTGGCGGCCTGCGACACCTTCCGGGCGGCTGCCATCGATCAGCTCGCGGTCTGGGCGGACCGGGCCGGCGCCCATCTCGTCCGCCATCAGCCCGGCGCCGACCCCGCCTCCGTGGCCTTCGACGCCCTGGCCGCGGCCAGGGCGCGGGGGACCGACGTGGTGATCGTGGACACGGCGGGCCGGCTCCACACGAAGGTCAACCTGATGGAGGAGTTGAAGAAGGTCTGCCGGGTCATTCAGAAGGCGCAGGCCGACGCGCCCCACGAGACCCTCCTCGTCCTCGACGCCACGACGGGGCAGAACGCCGTGGCCCAGGCCCAGCAATTTCACGCCACCCTCGGCCTGACCGGCATCGTCCTGACCAAGCTGGACGGGACGGCCAAGGGGGGGATCGTCATCGCCATCAGCCGCAGCCTGAACATCCCGGTCCGGATGGTCGGCCTGGGGGAGGGCATCGACGATCTCCAGGACTTCGACCCTGAGGCGTTTGCAGACGCCCTGTTTGAGGGTGGTTGAGATGGTTGAAAAGAACCGTATTCTCATCGTGGATGACGAACCGGAACAGAGGATCGTCCTGCGGAAGACCCTCGCCCTTCTGGGCTATGAGGTGGAGGTGGCCGAAGGGGGCTACGAGGCCATCGACCACCTGGAGAAGGCCCCTTTCGACCTCCTCATCGCCGACCTCAAGATGCCGGAGGTGGACGGCCTTCAGGTCATCGACCACGCCCTGCGGGTCACGCACCCCCCGGGGGTCTCCTGATGACCGGCTACCCCTCCCTGGAGTCCGCCCAGCAGGCCATCGAACGGGGGGTGCACGACTACCTGATCAAGCCCCTCAACTACGCCGAACTCGGCGTCAAGGTCCGCAATGTCCTCGAACAGAGACGGATGGCCCGGGAGAACCTGATGCTCCGGGAGATCGCCTCCATCCACGAGGCCACGCGAGCGCTCACCCTCGCCCACACGACGGACGACCTGCTGGAGCTGATCATGGAGGAGTGTTTCGACCTGGCCCGCGCGGAGAGCGGGTCGATCATGCTCGTCTCGGAAAAAGACGCTGGCCTGGTCGTACGCCTGGTCCGGGGGCGGACCGACGACAGGGTCCCCCAGGTCGGGGCGCGGCTGAAGACCGGGATCGCCTGCTGGGTGGCGGACCACGGGGAGCCGGTGCTCATCCGGGGGGGGAGATCATCCCCGACATCGGCGTGAAGCCCAGGGCGGACTGGGCGCTCGGCTCTGCGCTCTCCCTGCCCATCAAGGTGGAAGAGAAGGTGCTGGGGGTCATCAACCTGAACCGCTCCGCGGCCGGACGCGCATTCGATCAGGTCGATCTGAACGTCGCCAGCGTGATGGCCATGCAGGCCGGGGTCTCCATCGAGAACGCCCTCCTCAAGGACCGGCTGCGCGAAAAGATCGACGAACTGGAGGCGGCCAACCGGCGCGCTGAAGACGCCTACCGTCAGCTCCTCCAGGCGGAGAAGCTCTCGGCCATCGGCCTCATGGCCGGGACCGTGGCCCACGACATCACCAACCCCCTCGCCGTGATCGATGGCCGGACGCAGCTCCTGATGTACCGGTTCGCGCCCGACACCGAAGCCGGAAAATCCCTGGGGGCCATCAAGGCGCAGACGGACCGGATCTCCAGCCTCGTCAAGAGCCTCCAGAACTACGCCCGGAAGGGGAAGGGGGAGAGACGCCCCCTGAATGTCGTCGACTGTATCGAAGAGTCCTTCGTCCTGGTCGGCAAGCTGCTCTATGAGAACGCGGTCAGCACGACCAGACGCTATCCGGAGACCCTGCCCCTCATCCTGGGCAATGCGACCGAGGTGGAACAGATCTTCATGAACCTCATCCAGAATGCCGGGCAGGCGATGGAGAAGGGGGGCGAGTTGATCCTCTCTGCGGAGGCCGTGGAGGGGAGTTCGGGGGAGGGGTCATGGGTGGAGGTGACGGTGTCCGACAACGGTCCCGGCATCCCCTCGGAGGCCCTGAAGGCCGTCTTCGAGCCGTTCTACACGACCAAGCCGGAGGGAAAGGGTACGGGCCTGGGGCTGCCGATCTGCAAGCGCATCATTGAGGACCATCGCGGCGAGATCACCGTGGAGAGCGCCGTCGGAAAGGGGACCACCTTTCGCGTGCGGTTCCCGGTCACCCCCGGGGAGACGCCGGAAAAAGGGCCTTGACGTCCCGGTCAGATTCGTTATTATTATTTGAATTGAGGACCGCCTGTAGGGGCGACGCAGCGCGTCGCCCCTGTTTATAAGGAACCCGTTCATGATCAAGCGCCAGATCTACATGGACGCCCACGCTACGACCCCCGTGGACCCCCGCGTGCTGGAGACGATGCTCCCCACCTTCACGGAGCGCTTCGGAAACGCGGCATCGCGCCACGTCTTCGGATGGGATGCGGAGCGGGCCGTGGACCTGGCGCGGGAGCAGGTGGCGGCGTTGATCGGGGCGTCCCCCAAGGAGATCATCTTCACCAGCGGGGCCACCGAGTCGAACAACCTGGCCATCAAGGGCGCGGCGGAGTTCGGCCGGGAGCACGGGGACCACATCGTCACGCAGGCCACGGAGCACAGGGCGGTGCTGGACCCCTGCAGGACCCTGGAGCGCCGGGGATACCGGGTCACCTGCCTGCCGGTGGACCGGTATGGCCGGGTGAGCGCCGAACAGGTCCGGGAGGCCCTCACCGATAAGACCGTTCTGGTGTCGATCATGGCCGCCAACAACGAAGTCGGGACCCTGCAGCCGGTGCGAGAGATCGGGAGGGTCTGCAAGGAGAAGGGGGTCCTCTTTCACACCGACGCCACGCAGGGCGTGGGCAGGGTCGAGATCCACGTGGAAGAGATGGGGATCGACCTGCTCAGCCTGTCGGCGCACAAGATATACGGCCCCAAGGGCGTCGGCGCGCTCTACATCCGGGGCCGACGGCCCCGCGCCCGCATCGCCGCGCAGATGGACGGCGGGGGACACGAGCGGGGCCTGCGCAGCGGAACCCTGAACGTGCCGGGGATCGTGGGGCTGGGGAAGGCCTGCGAGGTCTGCGGCCAGGAGATGAACGCGGAAGGGGAACGGATGCGGGGGCTGCGGGATCGCCTGGGGGACGGGATCACGGGGCAATTGAGCGATGTCTATCTCAACGGGCACCCCGAGGAGCGCCTGCCGGGCAACCTGAACCTCAGCTTTGCGCACGTGGAGGGGGGACTCCTGCTGATAGGCCTGAAGGAGATCGCCCTCTCTTCGGGGTCCGCCTGCACGTCCGCGACGCTGGAGCCCTCCCACGTCCTGCGCGCCCTGGGCGTGGGGGACGACCTGGCCCACAGCAGCCTGCGGTTCGGCCTGGGGCGGTTCAACACGGAGGAAGAGGTGGACTATGTCGTCGGCCGGGTGGTCCAGGAGGTGACGAGGCTGCGGGAGATGTGGACTGCACATCGGTCCGAAGGAGCCGTTTTGAAGACGGCGTAGAGGACCGTATCTCGTATCTCGCATCACGAGATACGCTTCACGCTTCACGCTATTTATCATGCCGAGCGTTCCACCGATCCGCACCGTAGAACATCGCAACCTCCTCCCGAATGTCCGGAGCGTGATCGCCGTGGCGAGCTGCAAGGGGGGAGTCGGGAAATCGACCGTCAGCGCCAACCTGGCCGTGGCCCTGGCCGGGACCGGCGCCGCCGTCGGCCTGCTGGACGCGGACATCTACGGCCCCAGCATCCATATCATGATGGGCGTGAACACGCCGCCCCCCATGGCCAATGGCAAGATCGTCCCCACGGACCGTCACGGCATCCGATTCATGTCCATCGGCCTGATCGCCAACGAGCAGACGCCTGTCGTCTGGCGGGGGCCGCTCGTGGGGCAGATGATCCAGAAGTTCATGGTCGAGGTGGCCTGGGGAGAGCTCGATTTCCTGGTGATCGACATGCCTCCGGGGACTGGCGACGCCTCGCTGACGCTGGTTCAGTCCGCCTCCGTGAGCGGGGCAATCATCGTCACCACCCCGCAGGACGTGGCCCTGGAGGACGTCCGCCGGGGCGTGGAGATGTTCCGCAAGCTGAATGTCCCGGTCCTCGGCGTGGTCGAGAACATGAGTTATTTCTCCTGTCCCTGTTGCGGGGAGCGG
Organism: Candidatus Latescibacterota bacterium; assembly: GCA_009694805.1. Taxonomy (GTDB): domain Bacteria; phylum Latescibacterota; class UBA2968; order SICM01; family SICM01; genus SICM01. The sequence goes on along the minus strand of SICM01000009.1, from coordinate 8,077 downwards.
ACCGAGGTCTTCGGGCGCGGTGGAGGGGAGGATATCAGCGGGCGCTTCAACATCCCGCTGCTCGGCCGGCTCCCGATCAACCCGGCCATCCGCGAGGGAGGCGATGCGGGAAGGCCAATAGTCGTCTCGGTCCCCGATTCGGAAGAGGCCGAGACGTTCAGGCGGATGGCGAAGGGGATACGCGACCAGGTGATGGCGAAGAAATAAGGTAAAAACATAGATTGCGAAGGAGTTTTCCCATGAGCGCATCGACGGATCAGATCATCACCCAGGCCAGGCAGGGCGTCCGTGAGGCGTCCGCTCAGGAAGTCCACGCCCGGCTGAAGCAGGAGAAGGGCCTGGTGGTCGTGGATGTGCGCGAACGTGAGGAGTTCATTGAGGGCCACCTCCCGGACGCGATCAACATCCCGAGGGGGTTTTTGGAACTTCGGATTGAGAACGTCGCCAACGATCGAGACACGCCGATGGTGGTCTACTGCGGCGGCGGCGTCCGGTCTGCCCTGGTGGCCAAGACCCTCAGGCTGATGGGCTACACGAACGTCATCTCCATGTCCGATGGATACACGGGGTGGTCGGAAGCCGGGCTGCCTGCGGTCAAAGAGCGGACCTTCACCTCGGAACAGATGCAGCGCTACTCCCGCCATTTCATGGTCCCGGAGGTCGGCGAACAGGGGCAGGCGAAGCTCCTGGAGGCAAAGGTGCTGCTCGTCGGCGCGGGGGGACTCGGATGTCCCACGGCCCTCTACCTGGCGGCCGCCGGCGTGGGGACCCTCGGCATTGTGGACGCGGACTTCGTAGACCTTTCAAACCTCCAGCGACAGGTCCTGCACGGCACATCCGATGTAGGCCGGCCCAAGACGCAGTCCGCGATGGAGACCCTGTCGGAGTTGAACCCTGGCTGCAGGATCGTCCCCTACCAGACGCGCCTGTCCTCCGAGAATGTGATGGAGGTCATCCGGGATTACGACATTGTCGTCAACGGATGCGACAACTTCCCCACGCGCTATCTGTTGAACGATGCCTGCGTCTTCCTGAAGAAACCGATCGTAGACGGCAGCATCTTCCGGTTCGAGGGGCAGGCCACGGTCTACAAACCGGGAGAGGGTCCCTGCTACCGCTGCCTCTACCCGGAACCTCCGCCGCCCGGCATGGTGCCGAGCTGTGCCGACGCCGGGGTGCTGGGTGTCCTGCCCGGCATGGTGGGGGTCATCCAGGCCACGGAGGTGATCAAGCTCCTCATAGGCCAGGGCCAGCCGCTCGTAGGCCGGCTTCTGATCTATGACGCCCTGGAGATGAGCTTTCGAACGCTCAAGGTCCGGCGCAATGTAGACTGCCCGGTCTGCGGCGAACATCCGACGATCAAGGAGCTGATCGATTACGAGCAGTTCTGCGGCCTCCCCCCGCGCCGCACGGCCACGGCTGCCTGATCCCGGATTTCTTAGCCATAAGCTAGCCGCCGCTTCATGAACCTGAAAGACAGCACCCTCCTCATCCTGAAGATGAGGAGGGTTTTTTATGCCGACTCCTCCCTTCCGAGACAACCCGTAAGACGTCCCGCCAAAACGTCATAGAATTCCTTCAAGAACCCGTATCCTGTCAGATCATTCACAAAAATCTGCCATTATATCTTTGTCCTGCCATAATAAGCATTGGGCTTTCCCCCCCCGCAGAACCAAAACTCTCAAAAAAAATTATATATATTTGTTAATATTAATCTTATGAATAAATTTGACAAATTGGCACAGCAATTGCGAGTTTTTAGGACAGCGATATAAAGCCACCGGTGAGCTTTCTGGAAGTCCTTCTTCATTATTAAAAAAAGGGTGTGTCCCACCTAATCTACGAAGATGTAAACCTATGTGTCTTCTATTCTTAGGTTTTTGGGAATTTAGTAACCGCTCCCAGAGGGGCGCTACTAAATTTTCCTTAGCATTTTAAAAACAAATGCTTAACCCCAATGTCGCATAGATTGAATGGGACACACCCGCTTTTTCACATTGAGCGGGTCTTACGACGTTATTCCAGAACGGTATATGAAGCCACGGTGTCGAAGGGATTACGCTGAATCCTGAGATTCCTGAGGCCTACCTCCTCCAGGACCGCTGTTACCTCTCCACAAAAATCGGAGCAGTTCATTTCGCCGAAGGTAATCACGGCCCCTTTCGGCATGCGGGGTAGAAAAGCCTTAAGAGCAGCCTTTGTCGGAGCATAAAGGCTCAGGTCGAGGGAAAGCAGGCTAACCACCGTATGAGGGTTTCCCTCCAGATACTGGGGCGCCGTCTTTTCGATATCTCCTTTAACCAAGACGACTTTAGGAATGTGGTTCAGGAATCTGTTTGAATCGAATAGTCGAATGCACCTCACAAGATCATCATAAGATTCTGCCCTGAAACCTCCCGTTTTTTTTTGATCGTGTGTCCCCTTGTCATCCTCCTTGTCGAGCCGCAGAAATCCTTTAAAAGTTTCAAACCCTATGATCTTTCTCTGGTAGTTCATAGGCTCCAGGATGGCGCTCAGTTGCGCGTAGGTCATCAAGGTGCGTCCCAAATAAACACCGCAATCCACAACAGATCCCTGAACATTCAGAACATTCCGAAAGATCTCATAAAGCGACAGAAAATCCGTCAACCGCTGCCGCGGAACAAACTTCACGAAAGCCGCCATCTTCTCCGCGTGGGTGCCGATACTTTCCTCAAAATAGCGCTGCATTTCTTCCAGATAGTTGAAATTCTCCTTTGTGTTTGTCCTGGAACTCAGGCTCCCGGAGATTTCTTCTGGTTTCTTCCTTTTCATTGCGACGCCCAGGCGTTACTGTTGTGTTTGAAAAGTCTGACGGAAAGCCATCCCGGAGTCTTTGCCTTCAATCACCAGGAAAACTTCAGGATAGACCCTGCCCCTAACTGAAGGTCAGCTAAAAATACCAGTTGGGGTCGACCTCCTCGGATTTCCAGTTCTTGACAAACCCAAGCCTCTTTTCAATCTCCTCAGCGCCGCTGGCATCAATCGAAGGATCGATATCTGCCGAAGGCCTCCTGACCCACGTCCCATCCTCTCTTTTTTCCCACACATTCGGGTCCCTGAATGGCTCGATGATGTGCATCAACGTTTCTTCGGTCAGATCAAGCTCATCCAGGAAAGTATCGAGATCCTCAGGCCTGGCAGGGTCGTATTTCTTAACAAGCTGAATGCCCTCCTTGCGAGTGATTCGTCCTTCGCGGATATCCTGGCTGGCATGATCCGTGGTTCTTCCATAGCCAAACTTCAGATACTTCAGATAATCATTTGTTCCCGAGCACAGGTGGCAATCCACATCTGCATACGTATTATACGTTCTTGCCTTGGGTCTTGTGGTGAAACCGAACTTCTCGATCACAAATTCCGTGAGTTCCTTCTGCGCCCAGCGGATGTAATTCCCCAGGTAGATACCCTTAACGCCAACCGCCTCAACTTCATCGGAGGTTGGATATTCCAGCCAGCTCATGTCCCTCCTCGTAATACCGGGGTTGTCCCTGAGCACCTCCTCCACCGTCAGACCCCTCATAAAAAGCTTGGTGCGTTCTTCTTCGGAGAACTCCACCATCTCTGAAAGCTTGTTCTTTCCGGCAAGGTGCGACCAGCCGTGTTCGCCCCAGATGATCAACGGAATTTTGTACTGGACGGCCGTCTGAATGGGCACCGTGACTACCCCTCCCTGGCAGAACCAGCAGGCGTCTCCCCTTTTCTTCAGGGTATATTCCATTAACTTCTTGACAAGCACCGGATTGGGACTGAATCTGACGTGATCTACCCCAAACCGTTCGACGATATTGGCCATGTTTTTCAGGCCGATGAGGGGACTACAGATATGGTTGAACGTCACCAGAAGCGGTTTTAGACCGAATACTTCCTTAATAAGGTAAGTCTGATAATGGCTGTCCTTTCCGCCGCTGACCGGAATAACACAGTCGTAGGCTGCTCCCGAATCACGGAACGGCTCAAGAAGCTTTGCCAAAATCTCCTTTCGCTCACCCCAGTTAATCTGGTCCATCTCTTCGAAATAGCGGCAACCGGAGCACACGCCCTCACTGTCAATTTTTAACTCGACGGCGGAATTGAGCGGATATACGCACTTTTTGCAATACTCCATCATGTCCTCCATGTCCGGAGCGCTATAAAGACTTCGTGTTGAAAACCGATTTATGCTTGATATCCCTGTTGATATCCTTCAGTTCAGGATGCCGCTCAAACAGGCCGAGGATGTCCTGTAGCGAAAAATCTTTCTTGCTGGGATACAGTGCCTCGTAAATGCGGGTAATCAGGTCGAGATCCTGTGGGGTATCCACCGTCAATCGCAATGACACGGCATCCGGGGGCAGTGAGCTGGCCAGATTGAGTCGGCGATACCGATCAGCGTGTTTGTAGAAATAGGTGGACACATGTTCACGGTCTGTTGGGTCAGTGGTGAGCTGGACGATCTCCTCAAGACGCTTATACCAGAAGACTTCTACGTCCATCCCGCGCGGATAGGTCCGTTCAATGACATTTGCACAATAGTCCACGTTGTTTGTCACAAACGCTTCGATGACACTATCGATGGTTTCAGGATCGATGACTGGGCAATCCCCAGTCGTTTCTACGATCACATCCGCCTGTGCCTGCCGGGCGGCTCGGAGAACGCGATCCATCACGTCTTCCTCGCTGCCCCTGAAGAAGCCGACTCCAAGACTGCGCGCGAGATCCTCGATAGGCTGGTCGGCTGGGTTGTCTGTTGTGGCTACTACGATGGCGTTGATTCTTCGGACCCGCCTCAAGCGTTCGATCATCAACTCTAGCATCGGCCTGCCCATGATCGGTACCAGGACTTTGCCAGGCAGACGCGTGGAGCGCATGCGCGCTTCGATGGTGCAAACCACTTTCATTCCAGGATCTCCAAGAGTGATTGAACAACCTTCTCACCCCCCTACGACCAGAGACCACGTCAACGGGGTACCCGCCGAAATATCCTGACTGGCCTGCCTGCCGAGAACGTCCTCAAGGTGGCGAGTGTGGAGCCCATGTCCCGGACGGATGGACCGCACGTTTTCTTCGGTGAATACCTCCCTCGATTTTACATCCTTGACCACAAACAGAGAGCGCCTGAAAACGCGGCTCTGGGCCTCTTTTTCGCTGAATCCGTAGTGGACCTTGCCCACCGCTTTTTCAGCGGTCCGCACCGCATCGACCATCACCCTGAACTCGTCTGGCTCCAGAGAGAATGCGCTGTCCGGACCAGGTTGAGATCGAGACAAGGTGAAATGCTTCTCTATGATACATGCCCCCAGGGTCACGGCTGACACCGGAACGGCCACATCCAGCGTATGATCGGATAGCCCAACAGGCACTCCAAACGCCTCGGAAAGGTGCGGTATGGTGCGCAGGTTCATCTCCTCGGGCAGGGCGGGATAAGCGCTGGTACACTTCAACAGGGCAATCTGGCGACACCCGGCCTCCCGAAGCGTTCGCACGGCCTCGTCGATTTCGGACAGAGTAGCCATGCCTGTGGAAATGATGATCGGTTTGCCGGTTCTGGCTACTCTGCGCAACAACGGCAAGTCCACATTTTCAAATGAAGCGATCTTGAAGGCCAGCATCCCCATGTCCTCAAGGAAGTCCACGGCCGTGCCATCGAAAGGGGTCGAAAAAAGGTCTATCCCCAGTTGATAGGCGGCATCTTTCAGCTTGGGTTGCCAGTCCCAGGGAGTATAGGCTTCCTCGTATAGGTCGTAGAGGGTTCGCCCACTCCACAGTGTGCCTTCGATCCGGAAATAGGGGTTGTTGCACGGAATCGTCAGCGTGTCGGGGGTGTAGGTCTGGAGCTTGATGGCATCAGCCCCGGCCTCCTTGGCAGCTTCCAGAATTTTGAGCGCGTGCTGAAAATCCTGATTGTGATTGGCCGACATCTCGGCGACTACGTATACCGGGTAACCCGGCCCGATACGACGGCCGTTGATTTCGACAAAAGAAATCACTCGGACAGCTCCTCTGGATGCGCATGAAAGCACGGCTGCCTGAACACCAGGCATTCTTTGCCTAAAATCTTCTTCCGGGCAACCTGCTTGAATCCTGCCTTCAGAAATGCTCGATTTGAAGCCGAATTATCTGCAAAGGTGATTCCCTCTATCCATTTAGCTGGAAGTTCGAAACGAGCCATATTCGCGGACATCTCCAGAAGTTTCGTGCCCAATCCTCTTCCACGGTAGTGAGGAGCCACCGTGAAGCTGATCTGCGCCACATCCGAACTCGTGCGGTCATAACGAATCTGTCCAGCCGGAACCCTACGGTACTCCAGGACCCAGATACGGGTGTCGTTTGAACCCAATTTCCGGGCGTACCAATCCAGATGAGCTTCCCAGGGAATTGTCTCGGGATGAAATGAATTTGCCCGTGCAATCGGGTCGTTTGCCCATTGCCAGATCAGTGATGCATCACTTGGATCGGCCGCACGAAGACGCAGGTCTCTTTCGCCCGAATCTTTTGGAGTCAGCAAATCGACCACTCTTTCAGACCCTCTTCCGTCGACAAGAGCGCGGCCCAACCGGCTCATTCGTGACCTCTGGCCCTGGTTGTGGATCAGGGACAAAAGTCGACTCAGAGTCTGTTCAGGCTCCTGAGAAATGCAGTCCAAATCTGCGACCACTCCCAATTCACTCAGATATTTCACAATCTCTCTCTGGTTTTCCGCCAGCACAACGGATAGAACGGGTACGCCCATGAAAGCCAACTCCCAGCAGGTACTTCCCCCTGCAGAGAGGGTCACGTCCGCCCACGCCATTAGGCCCGGCATGTCTTTCACTGAAGTGAGTATTCTCAGGTTGCAGTTCGCGGGGTCGACGGATTTTTGCAGAGATTCAAAGTGAGGGCTGGCTGGCCCGACCACGACCCTGAACTGCAGGTCTGGCTGCTCAATTCGAAGCAGTGAGTGTACAATTTTGAGGGTGACGTTGTCAGGGTCACTGCCTCCCAGAGTAATTAGAATTTTGCGGGCAACTTCAGGAACGTCAGTTTGGGATTTCTGCCGAGTTAGAAACTCATTTCTCAGAAGTACATAGCGCGTCCCCAACAGTAAAAGTGTATCTGGATCACAACAGTAGTCAAGCCTTTCCGCGTGGATATTTTGATTCAGAAGGACATCAGCGCAATAGTGTTTTAAATGAGCGTTGTCATCAATCACAAGCAGCCGGTGGCCTGCTGTCCGAATGGCCTGCTGGTAGGCCGGGTCAAAATAGTAGCCATCAAGAATCAGCCAGAGAGGCGCATTGGGGTTCAGAGACGACAACTGCCCCAGGAGTAATAGCGTCTTCCGAAGGTCGGAAGAATCGGGGTGCGATACGGAAAGTGGAACAAAATCGAATCCCGCAGACTCAATCCAGGAACGTAAAGCCTCACTTTCACAACGGCTGAGAAAAGTACACCTTCCTCCACAGGCCTGCCAGCGTTGCGCCAAGGCCAAACAGCGCATCACGTGTCCAGTTCCGATCCGAGGGCCGCTGTCTGCGCGGATAATCAAATGCCCGATCTTGTAGGAGTCCATGTTTCCACACCGGCGTTCAGACAGACCAGTTCTGGATGGGTGCGAACATACGCCAGTATCTCAGGATAAATCACGTGACGTGAACCAATCTCAAGAGTTTCATAAAGAGTGCGGATCAATTTGAGATCGATGTCTGTATCCACTGTCCAGCGCAGATCAGAGTTATCCTGATCATCTATAACAGACCGACAGAGAAAGAGTTCTGGACGCTCAGATCGGGGCACAATGGTAACGTGCTCACGAGCAGCTTGCGACTGAGCTAAACGGTCGATGCGGAGCAGGGCATCCCAGAACATAGCTTCCACATCTAGGCCACGTGGATAGGTTCTCTTGAGGACATTGCTCGCATAGTCGCATTCAGCGGCATGGTCTACAAGTTCCCGGATTACCGCGTCCATGGTATCAGGATCGATGAGCGGACAGTCCGCAGTAGAACGGACCATCACGTCAGCCTGCGTCTGCTGGGCCGCTCCCACGAAGCGCTTCAGCACATCGTTTTCGCTTCCACAAAAACAGCCGACGTTTTCC